>DASXHS010000167.1:0-36447 GCA_036488345.1 Candidatus Udaeobacter sp. | reverse complement strand
GCGTGACGTGTTCTTTGGCGAAACGCACGTCCATACTAGCTGGTCCTTCGATGCTTATACCTTCGGCAATCACTTAACTGGCCCGGAGGATGCGTACAAGTATGCGCTCGGCCAGCCAATCAAGCATCCAGCCGGTTACGAGGTCAAAATCACTAAGCCTCTCGATTTCATGGGCGTGACCGATCACGCCGAGTATGTCGGCACCTTACCACTCGCAAACGATTCCAACTCTCCCATCAGTAAATTGCCCATCGCTGAGAAACTGAAAGTGCACACACCGGCTGACATCCAGAAGATCTATCTTTTCATTGGAGCTTCGCTTCTAAAAAACGAGCCAATTAAGGAACTCGTTAGTCCGGAGGTAGCTGGGAGCGTCTGGAAGGAAATCATCCGGATCGCTGGCAAATACAATTAGCCGGGAAAGTTTACCGCCTTTAGCGATAGGGATATCAAAAAAGAGGGACGGATGCCATTCCTTGTATGAAAAGAGGAATTTCAGTTCTTTGCGGTTGGCTTAGGCGTTGGGCTCGCGAACCGCTTCTGCATTTTCTTGTGATCGGAGCGGCCCTATTTGTCATCTATCATTGGCTTAATCCAAGTGCGGCTAACTCGGACACCTCGCGAAAAATTGAGCTAACTAACGACGATATTCGGCAGCTTGAAATAAGCTGGACTGCGCAGTGGCAGCGCCCACCGACGCCGGAAGAGATGCGCAACCTTGTGGAGGATAAGGTGCGGCAGGAATCCTTTACCGTGAAGGACTGGGGCTAGGTCTGGATCGAGACGATACGATCGTCAAACGTCGTTTGGCACAGAAGATGGAATTTCTGGCCGACGATGTATCGGCGTTGCGCGATCCATCGCTCGATGAATTGAAGAGATGGTACGCAAAAAACGGATCACAGTTTTCGCTGCCTTCACGAATTACGTTCCGGCATTTTTACTTCTCCCCGGACAAACGCGGCGCGCAGGCGCGTGATGCGGCCGCGAGCGCGCTGGCAAAGCTGCTAGATAAATCAGCAGCTACGATCGACCTAACGACTTTAGGTGATCCATTCATGTTTCAAGACCACTACGGTGATCGCACACCCGACCAGGTGGCGAATGTGTTCGGTACAAAATTTGCGGAAGAGTTGTTTAAGTTAAGGCCTCGTGAGTGGAACGGACCGGTGGAGTCCGGTCTCGGCTGGCATCTTGTTTGGGTGGAATCGATCACCCCGGGACGGACGCCCGAATTTGAAGAAGTTGATATATCGCAAATAAAATGGCAATGGCTTTCGGCGCAACGCGCGGAAACCAAACATGAACTGTTCGAGGCCATGAGAGGACGCTACGAGATCGTGCTCCCGCGTGGCCAACAATCAGTCGCCGATACGACCTCCTGGCACGGAACCCGATGAACAAGGCAATTCGACATCCGGCCTGGTGCTATCGATTACTTATAAGTCTGTTTCTCGGAACTATCGCTTTCGCCGCAGCCGCGAATGCGCATGAATCGCGTCCTGCCTATCTCGAAATCGACGAGACAGCACCCGGTCGTTACGACGTGATCTGGCGCACACCGGTCTACGCCGGAATGCGTCTTCCGATTGCATTGAAATTTTCTGAAGCCGTAAGCAATGTTACCGAGCCTGCGGTTCGCGAACTACCGGACTCACTGGTCGAGCGCCGCATCATCAAGGTTACCGACAGTATTGCCGGAAAGCGGATCGATTTTGTCGGATTGCAAGCAACCATCACTGATGTGCTCGTTCGGGTGCGGCTTCTCGACGGCAGCGAATCGACAACAGTGGTGCGGCCCTCGAAAGCATGGGTGGAAATCACCGGCTCGCGAGGTCTCCTCGCGGTAGCCAGCAGCTACGCATTGCTTGGGGTAGAGCATATTCTATTCGGCGTTGACCATCTGCTGTTTGTGCTGGCGTTGCTCATTCTAGTAAAGGGATGGCGCAAACTCGTCGGAACCATCACCGCCTTCACGGTCGCGCATAGCATCACACTCGCAGCCGCGACGCTGGGATTCGTGCACGTCCCAGGCAAACCGGTCGAGGCGACAATCGCTCTCAGTATTGTGTTTGTGGCTTGCGAGATCGTTCATAGCCGTCAGGGACGATCCGGTCTTACGGAAATGTGGCCGTGGGTAATAGCGTTTAGCTTTGGTCTTCTTCACGGACTGGGCTTTGCGGGCGCGTTACGCGAGGTCGGCCTGCCGCAAAACGCCATCCCACTTGCCCTTCTTTCTTTCAACGTCGGCGTCGAACTGGGCCAGCTCCTCTTCATCAGCATCGTTATGGCTGTAGTCGCCGTAACGGTTTACGCCGCCAAGAGATTCAGTCAGTCGAAAGTTGCGTTGCACTCCGCCTTCGCATGGTGCAAGAGCGTTTCCGCCTACGCCATCGGCGCAATCGCGGCCTTTTGGTTGATCGAACGAACCCTGAGTTTTGTTACGTGAACTAACCACCGGCCACCTATCGAAAAAGCACAATGATCATAAGTATTATCGGACTGATTTTGTTCGTAGGTCTCGTCGGCGTCACATTGGTGGGAGGATTTCTGCGTCGGATTGTTCCCGCGGAGCATCTGAACCCTGAATCCAAGGATGTGGTGAAACTGGCGCTGGGGCTTGTTGCGACGATGACCGCGATACTCCTGGGACTACTCATCAGCTCAGCCAAGGGCACGTTTGACACCACGCGAAGCGAAGTGGTTCAGATGGCCGCGAAGGTCGAATTGCTTGATCGTGTGCTAAAACTTTACGGGCCGCAGGCAACGGACGCGCGCCGTGCCCTTCGGGACTCCGTGGCCGATGCAGTGCGCCAGACCTGGCCAACGGAGCGAACCAGTTCAGTCCGATTAAACCCCAACGAGCAGATGGGGAATGCTGTTTACGTGGCGGTTCAGCGCCTCTCACCTCAAGATGACGGGCAACGTGAGCTTAAGACTCAAGCGACGAATCTCATGGTGCAACTCGCGGAGCTTCGAGCGCTGTTGCAAGCGCAGGCGATTCCTTCCTTGTCGAAGCCGCTGCTAATCGCTCTTGTGTCGTGGCTCGTGGTTATCTTTTTTGGCTTTAGTCTCCTTGCACCGGCCAATGCAACGAGCACTCTTGCTTTAGTCGCCGGCGCGTTCTCGGTCGCCTGCGCAATTTTCATAATCTTGGAACTCAACTATCCATTTGCCGGCGCGATGCGAATTCCGAGCGAGCCGATGACAAACGTCCTGGACCACCTTGCTGAATGACCCCATCAACCCTGGCTAGAATTCTTCCGACACCTCCTTCACCACGGGGCCGATGAGCACCACGTCGAGATCGGCAAAATTCATTTCCGCATTCGCCTGGAAATATTCATCGCCGATATTGCGACCGCCGACGATGGAGGCCTGCCCGTCGGCGGTGAACGACTTGTTGTGCATTCGCTTATTGATGCGCCCGAAGTCGGCGATCATGCCGAGCAAGCGGGGCGAACGCAGGGCCACGGGGTTGAACATGCGCACCTCGATGTTCGGATGACTATCGATGGTGAGCAGCGTGGCGTCGGAGGGCATTACGCCAAGATCGTCGAGCAGCAAGCGCACGCGCACGCCGCGGTCGGCCGCCCGGAACAGATGCTCAAGAAGGACTTTGCCCGCCATGTCCTTGTTCCAAATAAAGTACTGCACATCGAGACTGCGTTGCGCCGCATCCGCCAGGGCTAGTCGCGCGGCGAGGGCCTCGCGCCCGTCCAGAAGTGTGTGGAGGCCGGACTGCCCCGGATGCGCTGCTACACGCGGACGCACTGCCGCCGCCAGGGCCGTACCGCCGTGTTTTTCATGGCTGTGGAAGCCGGACGCTCGCCGACCTTGGGAAGGCCTCCGCACGCACCGAGTGAAAGCATCACCAGCAATGTGCCGACGCATTGACTCGACCGTTGGTAACCAGGAAGCACGTTCTGCCTATTCGGGTTGTTCCACATCGAGTTAGGTCTTGGCGAGATCAAAATTACTTTTGAGGACCTGAAGCGCATCATATTGTGCGAATGCGGCAGCCAATGTTATGAGATCAGCGACCAACATCCGCACGGGTCTGGAAAATTCTTCCAAGACTGATTCGATCCGTGGTTACTGCGAACGGATCTGGAACATCAAACCTACATCACACTGACTAGAACATTATGCCAGTTCCTGACTTCAAAACATATTGTGCAATTCTCGACGGAGCGCGCGCCGGGCGCTTCGCACTTCCCGCCGCCAATGTCACGTCACTCACTACGGCCAACGCCGTCCTTCGCGGACTCGCGGAGAGTAAAGCGGATGGGATTATTCAGATTTCCACGGGCGGCGGCGCCTTTGCATCAGGCGCGTCGCTGAAAGATTCGGCGCTCGGTGCGATTTCAATCGCGGAGCATGTCCACCGCGTGGCGGAACGTTACCCGATTTATGTTGCGCTACACACGGACCATTGCCTCAAAGATAAGCTCGACAAATTCGTCCTTCCGCTCGTCGCGGAAACTGAAAAGCGCCGCGCTGCGGGCCGGCCCAATCTCTTCACCGGCCACATGTTCGATGGCAGCAATCTCTCGTTGCAGGAGAATCTCGACATTTCCGCAAAGCTGCTTGAGCGGTTTGCGAAGAACGATCTCGTGCTCGAAATCGAAACGGGCGCAGTCGGAGGCGAAGAGGACGACGTTGTCGGCGATCACGCGGCGAAACTCTATACAACGCCCGACGACACGCTCGAAGTTGCGCGCCGATTAAATCCAATCGGCGGCCGCTACTTGCTCGCAGCGACATTTGGAAACGTGCATGGCGTCTATAAGCCCGGCCACGTCAAGCTGCGGCCCAAAGTTTTGAAGGAATGCCAGGACGCAGTCGTAAAAGCACACGGCGAATCTGCGCGATTTTACCTCGTGTTTCACGGCGGCTCAGGTTCGACCCAGGAGGAGATTCACGAGTCGCTCGATTACGGCGTGGTGAAAATGAATGTCGATACCGATATGCAATATGCGTTCACGCGCGCAGTCGCCGCGCACATGTTCAAAAATTACGATGGCGTGCTGAAAGTAGATAGCGAACTCGGGAATAAGAAAGTCTATGATCCACGCTCGTATCTCGCGCTCGCCGAGACCGCGATGGCCGAGCGCGTCAAGCGGGCTGCGAGCGATTTGCGCGCGAGTGGCAGAACGATGTTCGCATCATGAACGCGCCGCTGCTACCGGCGCATAAAACAAAGATCGTTGCGACGATCGGCCCGGCCTCGGAATCACCCGAGATGCTGGGGCGGCTCATTCGCGCGGGATTGAATGTCGCGAGGTTGAATTTTTCACATGGAAGCCCTTCGAAACACGCCGAAGTTATCCGGCGCATCCGCGACGCAGCGCGCGAAACCGGCCGCCGCGTCGCGATCATGGCAGACCTTCCGGGCCCGAAACTGCGGCTGGGAAAAATCGATCCGGAACCGATTCAACTTCTCATCGGCGAGCATTTCACGTTAACGAGTGAGGACATCGTTGGGAATGCGCAGCGCGCATCGACCACCTTCCGGGAGTTGCCGCGCGTGGTGAAGCCTCGCGATCGCATTTTTCTTAACGATGGGATCGTGCAACTCGTCGTCGAGCGCGTGGTCGGGAACGATGTGGAGTGCACCGTTGCCGTTGGCGGCGAACTCCGTTCACGCAAGGGATTGAACCTGCCCGGCATCGACCTCGGCATCAGCGCGTTTACCGAAAACGATCGCGCTTGCCTTGAGTTTGCGCTTCAAGAAGGCGTTGACGCGGTGAGCCAGTCGTTTGTTGAACGCGCCGCGGACATCGAGGCGGTGCGCGCGGCAGCGGCAAAAATCGGCGCACAACCTTTCATCATTGCAAAGATCGAGCGCGCCGATGCTCTCGCGCACTTCGACGAAATTCTCGCCGCAGCGGATGGCATCATGGTCGCGCGTGGCGATCTCGGTGTGGAGGTGCCGATTGAAGAAATCGCCTACACGCAGAAGCAGCTCATTGCCAAGTCTAACCTCGCCGGAAAACCAGCGATCACTGCTACGCAGATGCTCGAATCGATGGTTTTGAGCCGTCTGCCTACGCGCGCAGAGGCGACCGACGTGGCCAACGCTATACTTGACGGCACCGATTGCGTCATGCTCTCTGGCGAGTCAGCAGTAGGCAACTTTCCTGAGGAAGCAGTCACGATGCTGGCGAAAATTGCTGCGTTCACCGAAACACATCGGCCTCCGAGGAGCTTTGCGATTCAGCGCGAATTCGTGCAGCGGAAGGCAGCGGTTATTGGCAGCGATCGCATGGCTTCTCTGGTCGAGCACGCATTGTACACGGTTCCATGCGATCTGGTGCTGGTGCCAACGCGCGGCGGCAACATCGCGCGCGCCATTTCGCGTTTCAAACCCCCGGTGTGGATCATCGCGCCGAGTTCAGATTGCGCGGCGTGTCAGAATCTCGCGTTCTCCTACGGAGTGTATCCGATCAATCTCGCCGAGGAACCGGATGATTGGCGCGAATGGATTGCGGGCTGGCTGCGCGAGAACGGAATGACCGCCGAACAGGTCATGCTTGTCGCCGGTCCATCGCCGCGAAACCCGAAAGCCAATTATCGGATCGAGCTTATGCGCCTGGACGCGCAGAATGGGTGAACGCCAAACGGCACTTCAATAAGACGAAAGTCCAACAGGCGAGCTTGCTTTAGACCACAGAGAATCACCAACTCATCATCGCGATGAAAATTACCCTCGTTGGCGCAGGTAGCGGCGAAGTAACCGGTTCGTGTTACATCGTTGAGACAAAGCAGGTGCGAATCCTTGTCGATTGCGGTCTGTTTCAAGGCGGCAAAAAATCGGAGGCGCTAAATCGCCCGCCAACGGATCCGAATCGCAAACTCGATGCGGTCATTCTCACGCACGGACATCTGGATCACACCGGCCGATTGCCGTTGCTAACGAGAATGGGCTACACCGGCCCCATCTACGGAACACCAGCGACGCTGGACATGACCGGCTTGATTCTGCGCGACTCCGCTCGCCTGCAAGTCGCGGACAACGAACGAAAGAATCGCAAACGCCAGCGCGCGGGCGAACCGCCGCAGGAACCCCTCTACACACCGGATGACGCGGAGAAAATTCTCACGCAACCGCGACCGGTGCCGTATCAAAAGGAGTTTGAGGTAGCGCCCGGCATCAAAGCGATCTGGAACGATTCGGGTCACATGCTGGGCTCAGCCAGCATCCAACTAATTGTTGAGGAAGACGGGAAAACGAAGCGCGTCGTTTTTTCCGGCGACCTTGGGCCGCGCAGCGCGCCGATATTGCGCGAGTTCGAACCGTTCCAGCAGGCCGATCTTGTATTTCTCGAATCGACCTATGGCGGCCGGGATCATCGCTCTCCTGCAGACACGGTCGCGGAGTTCGAGCGAATCGTAATCGACGCAGTCAACCGCGGCGGCAAGATGCTTGTGCCGACTTTCGCCGTCGGTCGCGCGCAACTGGTCACGTTGCTGCTCGCGAAAATGTTTCGCGCCGGAAAAATAAAACCGTTTCCGATCTTCCTCGACAGCCCGATGGCTGTCGAAGCAACGAAGATTTACGCCAAGCATATGGAGCTTTTCGACGATGAGATGAGAGCATTCATTCGCGATCGCCCGCTGAGCGCAGATTTGAAGACGATGAAACCCACACCGACCGCAGATGATTCGCGCGCAATCAACGATGTGCGCGGCGCATGTTTGGTTATGGCCGGGGCAGGTATGTGCAACGGCGGCCGCATTCTTCATCACCTTAGGGCGAATCTTTGGAAGCCGAACACGCACGTGTTGATCGTCGGTTATCAAAGTCACGGGTCACTTGGGCGACGCCTTGTCGACGGCGAGAAAGAGGTGAAGATTTTTGGAGAAAAAATCGCGGTGAAGGCGACGATTCATACACTCGGCGGATTCAGCGCGCACGCCGGGCAAACCGATCTTATGCGCTGGTTCGATGTGATCGCGCCGAGCAAGCCGCGCGCGTTCCTGACTCACGGCGAAGACGACCAGCGCGGCGCGCTTGCCAGACTCATTCAACAGCGCCACCGGTTACCATCGAACTTGCCGAAGATGGGCGAAGTCATTGAGCTTTAGTCAAAGACATCAAACTGAGGAAACGTTATGGCATTCGAAAAATTTGATCTTGAGAACTTGGATAAGGAGCGGCGCAAGGCCGTTGCAAACTCAATTCGTACAATGAGCGTTGACGAACTCAAGGCGCTCGGAAACGAAATCTTTCGTTACGCAGATGATCCGTGGCGGGAGAAGTTCTTCGGCTTCATTGCTGAGAATCCCGGCTCCACTTTTCATCACGCGGTGATGAGCGATGGCGTCAACATCGTTTACTGCCGCGATCAAGATAAGGGCATGTGGTTCCTGCCGGGAAGCGGCATGGGACCATTGCAAGCCACCGGCCGCAAAATGATGAGCGATATCATTCGGGGACAGCGTTGAATCTGTGAGCGCGGTGTCGTCGGTGAGGAAAGTTGGGACTCGCCCTTTTTGATTCGACTGATTTGCTCGTGCAATATCGGAAAGACAAGAAATGAGATCGCAACCTCCGATAGCGCTGCTCTCCAACGGCTCGTACAACGTGATGATTACAGCCGCCGGCGCAGGCTACAGCAGCTGGCGCGACTTGGATATAACCCGCTGGCGCGAAGACGCGACGCGCGACTGCTGGGGCCAGTTCTGTTACGTTCGCGACCTTAGCGATGAAGGAGTGTGGTCGATTGGCACCCAACCGTTGCCGAAGACCGCTGATTCATGCGCATTCGAGTTTCACCCCGATCGCGCCGAGTTTCGTCGAACGGATGGCGATGTCGATACGCGGTGCGTTGTTTGTGTAGCACCGGACGCAGATGCCGAGGTACGCGCAGTGACACTGGTCAATCACGGTGACCGCACCCGCGAATTTGAACTGACGAGCTATGCGGAGGTGTGTCTGAATCACCGGAAGGCGGATCAGGCGCACCCCGCTTTCGCAAAGCTTTTTCTGGAAACGGAATTCCATTCCCGGCGCGGCGCACTCTTGGCCCGGCGCAGACCCCGCAGCCCGAAGGAGCAGCCAATCTGGGCAATTCACGCTTCCGCACCGAGCGTTTCGGCTAAAGAGATCGAATACGAGACTGATCGAATGAGACTTCTCGGACGTGGTCGCACGCCGGCCAATCCCGCCGCGTTGGACTCGGGATCTCGCTTATCGCGGACCACTGGCCCGGTTCTCGATCCGATCTTCAGCTTGCGTCGGCGGGTGAGCGTCGAAGCGGGAATGGCGACACGCATCGCATTTGTGACCGGAGCGGCTGACAATTACGAAGGCGCAATCGGATTAGCCAAACGGTTCCGCGAAGTCGAAGCGATCGATCAGGCATTTGCAGGTGCCAAAGCCCACAGCCAGCGCGAACTGCGGGAGCTTGGGCTTAACCCGGACGAAATTGCCCTGTTCAACCGATTGGCGGCGACCGTCATTTTTACGAACTCCGGCTTCCGCGACCTTGATGCCGTGGCTGCCAACCGGCTTGGACAGGCTAGTCTGTGGCCGTATTCCATCTCAGGTGACCTGCCGATTGTGCTGGTCCGAGTCACTGGGGGCGACGATGAGACAGTCGTTCGTCAACTTGTGCAGTGGCGCATCTATACACGTGGGCGGGGATTGAAATTAGATCTCGTGATTCTGGACGAGCGCGGCGGCGAGTCGTCCGATCAGTTGCGAAAGGAACTAGAGAGCGGAGTCGCCCGCGATCTGTTCGGCAAGGCAGGCGGCGTATTCTTCTTGAACGCGGATAAGCTGCCGAGCAATGACGCGATCCTGCTCGCGGCCGCAGCGCGCGCTGTAATCGGCAGTGATCGCGGTTCGCTGGCCGAGCAGCTTGATCATCGCGCTGCCGCACCGAACGTTCCTGCGCCGCCATTTATTCAAAGTGCAATCCCTACAAAGCTTGTCGCGCAACGCACCCGACGGCCTGCAGGATTGCGTTTCTGGAATGGCTTCGGAGGTTTCACTCGTGATGGCCGCGAGTACGTGATCGTCATCGACGGCACGTTGCGCCATGGACCAACTTTGCCTCCTGCGCCTTGGACCAATGTGTTGGCTAATCCGCAGTTTGGTTGCTTAGTGACGGAGGGGGGTCTTGGCTACACTTGGGCGGGCAACAGTCAAACGAATCGCCTCACTCCCTGGTCGAATGATCCGACTTCGGACCCGCCAAGTGAAGTGATCTATTTGCGCGACGAGGAAACCGGCGACTTCTGGACACCCACGCCGTTGCCGTTGGGGCTGGCAGCAAAGATGACCGTTCGCCACGGTCAGGGCTACACTCGTTACACGCATACCAGTCGTAATCTTTATCAGGACCTTCTGGTTTTCGTCGCGACCGACGATCCGATTAAGTTGATGTGCCTGACAGTACGAAATGACGGCGATCAGCCGCGGCGTTTGTCGGCCACATACTACGCCGAATGGGTTCTTGGAACCGTCCGTGAAAACGCTCCACTCCAAGTCGTCTCTGAATGCGATCCAGAGAGCGGCGCGATATTGGCGCGGAATGCGTGGGCGGGCGACTCCGCGAAGAAGATCGCCTTCGCGGCCTGTGGTTCACCGACCCAGTCTGTCACCGCCGATCGCACGGAGTTTCTCGGGGAACACGGCTCGGTTTCAACGCCCGCCGCTCTGAGACGCGTCGGGCTGTCCGGCCGTGCGGGCCCGGGTCTTGATCCCTGCGCCGCAATGACGACGGAAATGACGCTGGCTCCCGGTGAGACGAGAGAAGTGATCTTTGCCTTGGGTCAGGCAGATAGTGTCGAGGAGGTTCATCGACTCATCAGCGAATACACACAATCCCGTCTAGCCGATGCGGCACTTACGCGGGTGCGGGAGAAATGGGACGGCTACCTGAACGCCTTGCAGGTGACCACGCCCGATCCAAGCGTCAACCTGATGCTCAATCGTTGGCTGGTTTATCAGGTCCTGGGTTGCCGCGTTTGGGCCCGTTCCGCCTTTTACCAATCCGGCGGCGCGTATGGCTTTCGCGACCAATTGCAAGATGTGATGGCTCTGGTCTACAGCGCTCCAGCAGAAGCGCGAGCGCAGATCTTGCGATCGGCGGCGCGGCAATTCGAGGAGGGCGATGTCCAACATTGGTGGCATCCGCCGTCCGGGGTCGGCGTTCGCACGCGCATCACCGACGACCTCTATTTCCTGCCGCTCGTCGTTCACCATTATGTTGTGACGACGGGGGACATGACGGTGTTGGACGAGGTCGTGCCGTTTATCACGTCGCCGGTCCTCCGAGATGACCAGGAGGAAGAGTTCAACTTGCCCGCAGTGAGTGCGCAGACTGCCACCGTCTACGAGCACTGCGTTCGCGCTTTAAAGCACGGATATCGACTGGGTCCCCACGAATTGCCCCTCATGGGCACTGGCGATTGGAACGACGGCATGAATAACGTGGGCTCCCATGGAAAAGGCGAGAGCGTCTGGAACGGATGGTTCTTCGTCACCGTGTTGAATGCGTTTGCAGAAGTGGCAGAGCGATGCAGCCAGCCCGACGATGCTCAATGGTGCCGGGAGCGAGCCGAACAGTTGCGTGTTGCTTTGGAGGCGAACGCTTGGGATGGCGCGTGGTACCGCAGGGCATATTTTGATGACGGCACTCCCTTGGGATCAGCCCAAAACGACGAGTGCCAGATCGACGCCATCCCACAAGCGTGGGCCGTCATTTCCGGTGTAGCAGACGCGGCGCGGACTCAATCGGCGATGGACGCGGTTCAACAACGTCTGGTGCGTAGCGGGGATAAATTGATCCAACTGTTCGACCCGCCGTTCGACAAAGGCGTCCTTCAGCCAGGCTACATCAAAGGATATGTGCCGGGCATCCGCGAGAACGGCGGTCAATATACCCACGCTGCCACTTGGGTTGCTCTGGCGACGGCGTTGCAGGGTCGCGGCGACCGGGCCATGGAACTTTGGAACCTTATCAACCCGGTCAACCATGCCGCGACGGCTAAAGAGGCGCAGCACTACAAAGTTGAGCCGTACGTCGTGTGCGCCGACGTGTATGGCGCCCCGCCGCACACGGGGCGCGGCGGCTGGACGTGGTACACCGGTTCCGCGAGTTGGCTTTATCGTGTCGCGATCGAAACGATTCTTGGCTTCCAATTGCGGGGGAGTACTCTTCGGATCGAGCCATGCATCCCACCCAACTGGCCCGGCTTCGAATTGAGCTATCGCCATCAGTCGGCGACATACAAAATTCTCGTAGACAACTCGGCTGCCACGGGCCGCGGCGTGCGATCAATCGAGCTTGACGGACAACCGGTGCCGAACCACGCAGTGCCGCTCAGCGACGACGGACAAACCCACAACGTCCGCGTGCAGTTGGGCTGACCGGGGGCATCTATTCATGGCCGACGCTCCCGGAGCCGACAACAGTGTCGAGCAACTGCCCGGCGAGAGACAGCTGGCTCTGTTGCAGTTGTCCACACTTCTTTACTATCTGCGCGAAACAAACCCGGATAACGGGCTGGTCCGAGACAAGACCGATCCGAATGCTCCGGTCAGTATCGCTGCCGTCGGCATGGCGCTGGCGACGATTCCCGTCGTCGTCGAGCGCGGAGTCCTCTACCGGGACTTCGCCGCCAAGATCACCGTGAAACGCCTGCGGTACTTGCTCGCATGCCCGCAGGGTCCCGAGCCGGACGCTACCGGTTACAAAGGCTTCTTCTACCATTTCCTCGACATCGAAACCGGTCGTCGCGTTTGGAACTGCGAGCTTTCCACCATCGACTCGGCATTTTTGTTCGCCGGTGCCTTGACGGCCGGCACTTATTTCGACCGCGACAGCCCCGACGAGATCGAGATTAGAGACTTGGCCAACACTCTTTACCGTCGGGCCGATTGGAATTGGGCTCGGGATGGCGGACCGACTCTCACGCATGGCTGGCGGCCGGAGAACGGGTTTATCCCACACCGCTACCAAGGTTATGACGAAGGCCTGCTGCTGTATATCCTCGGACTCGGCTCGCCAACGCATCCGCTGCCGCCCGAGAGTTATCGCGCCCACTGTGCGACTTACCAGTGGAAGAACATCTACGACCGCGAATTGCTTTACTCGGGTCCGCTTTTCACCCATCAGCTCTCGCATATGTGGGTCGACTTTCGTGGGATTCGCGACGAATTCATGCGAGCGCACGGCACCGACTACTTCGAGAACAGCCGACAGGCGACGTTTGTGCAGCAGGAATACGCCATCCGCAATCCCGGGAATTTCGTCGGCTACGGCGAACACTGCTGGGGGTTTACGGCATCCGACGGACCCGGCTGGACAAAGCGTGTTGTCGGCGGCGTCGAACGCGAGTTTTTTGATTACATCGCTCGGGGCGCTCCATTCGGGCCAGACGACGGCACTGTCGCCCCGTGGGTCGTCGTCGCCTCACTCCCGTTTGCTCCTGAAATCGTCATTCCGACCGTGCGAAACTTTGCCCGAATGGACTTGGGGATGACCGCGAGATACGGATTCAAGCCGTCGTTCAATCAAACGTTTACCATGCCGGATAGCCCGACGGGTTGGTGGGTCACGCCGTGTCACTTCGGCATCGATCAAGGACCGGTCGTGCTGATGATCGAGAACTACCGGACCGGACTCCTCTGGAACATCATGCGCCGCTGCCCGGCGGTCGTCACTGGACTGAGGCGGGCGGGATTTAGCGGCGGTTGGCTTGAGCGATGACAGCAATGAGTATTTGGCCGGGTTCTCCGTCGCCTTTAGGCGTTCCGAGCGAACTTCCATCAATTCCAACCACAACAACATGAGCAAACAGAAATCATCCTTCGGACAATCAGACATCGTTCGTCTCAGTGACGAAGATGCGGCTACCGAACTTCTTGAGCGCGCCGTGACCGGCCTGTGGGACGTCGTCAACGACTTGACGCGCTTTCGCCGCACCACCCGCCAAAATTATCGCGTGACCATCTTCGGTTCTGCACGGCTCAAATCCGGTACGCCTGCGTACGACGGAGTGAAACAACTCGCCACCGAATTAACGAAGATGGGTTGCGATATCATCAGCGGCGGCGGCCCCGGTCTCATGCAAGCCGCGAATGAAGGCGCACAGTCAATCGAGAAGGCAACACATCGCTCCGTGGGCATCCGCGTAGAGTTGCCATTCGAGCAGGAGATCAACCCGTTCGTCGGTCAGACTTACGAACATCGCACCTTCTTTTCACGACTGCACCATTTTATGATCATCTCCGACGCGTTCGTAGTCGTTCCAGGTGGTATCGGAACTCTGTTGGAGTTGTCGCTCGCATGGCAACTCCTCCAAGTTCGCAAGCTTTACAATACGCCTCTCATTCTGGTCGGAAAAATGTGGACCGAGCTCGTTGAATGGGGTCGCCGTTCGATGCTCCAGAAAGGCAACGAACTCGCCAGTGAGATCGATTTCACCATCCCGCATTGCGTAAACACAATTGATGAATGCGTCGCGCTGATCCGCGAAAACCGCGACGCCTGGCTCGCCGCGCAGAACGCGACGTAGATTCACACAGTCTTATAAGAGGTTTTGCGGTAGCCCTCGTCAATTCCAGTGCAATCGTATCCTTTAGGACTTTGGTCCGATTGGATAATGCAGTGTTTCGGCTCAAATTGTGTGGATCTGCAACTCGATACCAAATGAATGCGACGAATCCTGTCTCGTTTACTCTTAACCAACACGGCCTCGCTGTTACCGAGGTTCACCGCAACCTTCCGCCGAGCGCGCTCTATGAACACGCGATTCGTCACGAGAAAGACGCGAGTATCGCTGAGAACGGCGCGCTCGTGGCCTACTCCGGAATTAAGACGGGTCGTTCGCCAAAGGATAAGCGCGTGGTCGAGCATGCCGCGTCGAAAAACGATGTCTGGTGGGGACCGGTGAATATCCCGTGCGACGAGCGTACGTTCCAAATCAATCGCCAGCGCGCGCTTGACTATCTCAACACGTGCGAGCGGCTTTACTGTTTCGACGGCTTCGCAGGCTGGGATCCGAAATATCGCATCAAGGTTCGCGTCATCTGCTCGCGGCCGTATCACGCGCTTTTCATGCACACCATGCTCATCCGTCCGACGCATGAGGAACTCGCCAACTTTGGGACACCGGACCTCGTCATCTACAACGCAGGCGCGTTTCCGGCCAATCGCCTAACGACTGGAATGGGCTCGACCACCAGTATCGACCTCAGCCTCGAGGACAAGGAACTTGTTATCCTCGGTACCGAATACGCGGGCGAAATGAAGAAAGGCGTCTTTACCGTCGCGAATTACTTTTCGCCAAAGCGCGGGTTGCTCTCGATGCATTGCTCTGCCACTGCCGATAAGAAAACCGGAGTGTCGTCGCTGCTTTTCGGTCTCAGTGGCACGGGGAAGACCACGCTGTCGGCTGATCCGAAGCGTCATCTCATTGGCGACGACGAGCACGTTTGGAGCGATGAGGGCATCTTCAACATCGAAGGCGGCTGCTACGCGAAGGCGATCAATCTCACGCCGGAGAACGAGCCGGACATCTTTCAGGCGTTGCGCTTCGGCGCTGTGCTCGAGAACGTCGTCCTCGATGAAGATCGCGACGTCGATTATACCGACACGAGCATCACGGAGAACACTCGTGGAGCGTATCCGATCGAGTTCATTCAGAACGCGAAGATTCCCTGTGTGGCGGGCCACCCGACGGACATAATCTTTCTTACCTGCGATGCGTTCGGCGTGTTGCCGCCGGTTAGCGCGCTTTCGCCGGCGCATGCGATGTACCATTTCATCAGCGGCTACACGGCCAAGGTCGCGGGCACGGAGATGGGAGTGACCGAGCCACAGGCGACGTTTTCACCCTGCTTCGGCGGACCGTTTCTCGTCTGGCATCCCAGCAAATACGCGGAGCTGCTTGCGGAAAAAATGCGGAATCACAAGGCGCGGGTGTGGCTGGTCAACACAGGTTGGGCCGGTGGCGCTTACGGGATCGGCAAACGCATCAGCCTCAAAAACACGCGCGCGATCATCGACGCCATTCACAGCGGTGCTCTGGCAGATGCAAAGACCGCGCGTGATCCAATATTCGGTTTCGAGATCGTCACTGAATGCCCCGGCGTGCCTGTGGAAATTCTTCGCCCGCGCGAAAGCTGGGCCGATAAATCTGCTTACGATGCCACCGCGAAGAAACTCGCCGCTCTGTTCAACAAAAATTTCGAGACCTACACGGCAGGCGCGAGCGCCGAGGTGAAAGCTGCAGCACCTGTGGCTTGAGGCAGGACTTGCTCCTCCGAACTCCACAAGTCACAGCTGACGATTCGGGCGAGAAAGAATTTCAAGTTAACTTTGTCGTGACTTATTTCTTCCGTTGAACTGAATGGATGTATGGTCTCTTTGCGGGCGCCGCTCTCGGGTATCGTTTGGCCGCTCGAACGGATTCCCGATCCTGTTTTCGCGCGAAAGATGGTTGGCGATGGCGCGTCGATCGATCCAACTGACGCTGTGCTCGTGGCGCCATGCGATGGTGAGGTGCTGGCGCTGCACCCGGCTGGGCACGCGGTAACGCTGCGCACCGCGGAAGGCGCAGAGATTCTGCTGCACATCGGGATCGATACCGTGGCACTGAAAGGCGAAGGCTTTCACCCGATGGTTAGCGCTGGTGAAACCGTGCGTGTTGGCGCGCCTCTGATTTCGTTCGACCTCGATTATCTCGCCACGCACGCAAAGAGCCTGCTCACTCAGGTTGTCATCACGAACGGCCGTGGCCTAACGAATTGGGAACGCGCCACCGGACAGGTCGTGGCGGGAAAGGATTTGCTCTTTAGCGTCGATTTTGTCTCGCCGGAAAAAAGCGGCGCGACGGAAGCTGCGGAAATCATCACCTCGGATGCAATCGTGATTCCGAATCCGACCGGATTGCACGCGCGACCTGCGGCGGTGCTGGCGAGTCTCGCGAAAGCTTTTCGTTCGACGATTAAACTTCAGCTTGGCGATCAGCAGGCGAACGCGCGCAGCATCACTGCGATCATGGCGCTCGATGTGCGTACCGGCGAAGTCGTGCATCTGCTCGCGAGCGGACCGGATGCGCGCGCGGCCATCGAAAAGATCGCGCCGGTTATTGCGCAAGGTCTCCGCGACGAAGGTTGCACGCCTGCACCTGCGCCGGCGACGACGAGCATTGGGCCAGAATCAGCACTGCCGTCGCGAGGTAAATCAACCGATCCGGATTTGCTGTTTGGCGTAGCGTGTTCGCCGGGGCTCGCAGTCGGTCAGGTCTTCCAGGTTCGGCGTGGTATGATCGAGGTGACCGAAGAAGGCGCGGGAGTCAAGATCGAGCGCGGCAAGTTATCGGCCGCGATTGAAACCGCGAAGGGACAACTCGAAGCGCTGCGTGGGCAACTTCAGGCACGGGCTGATCCGGCAAAGGCTGCGATCTTCGCCGCGCATGAAGAGTTGATCGAAGATCCTGATCTGATCGAGATCGTCGATTCGACGATTGCAAAAGGAAAAAGCGCGCAGTTTGGCTGGAAGAAAGCATTTACGACCCACGCCGATCGACTCGCGGCGTTGCGTAATCCTTTGCTCGCGCAACGCGCAAACGATCTGCGCGATGTCGGTCTGCGTGTGCTCGGGATTCTCACAGGCGAGGAAACAAAGGCGCCTGATTATCCGCCAAACACAATTCTCATTGCCGAAGATCTCACACCATCCGACACGGCCGCGCTCGATCGCACGCGCGTGATGGGATTTGCCACGACGCGCGGTGGCGCGACTTCGCACGGCGCGATTCTGGCGCGGTCGTTAGGCATTCCGGCGCTCGCCGGGGTCGAACCGGCTGCGCTTGATGTTCCGAATGGCACAAGCGTTGTGCTCGACGGCAGCAAAGGCACGCTGCGATTGAATCCGCCTTTGCAAGAAATCACGCGCATTCACAGCGCGCAGGCGCGGGCAGAGAAACAGCGCAAGGAAGATCTCGCGCACGCGCACGAGCCGGCGGTCACGCTCGACGGCAAGCGCATTGAAGTCGTCGCGAACATCGGCGGACTGAAGGAAGCGACGCAGGTTTCAGCTCTCGGCGGGGAAGGAGTCGGTCTGCTCCGATCGGAATTTCTTTTTATGGAGCGGAGCACACCGCCGAGCGAAGACGAGCAATTCGAAGCTTACAAAGCGATCGCGCAGGCCATTAGCAAAGAGCATCCGCTTGTTATTCGCACGCTCGACGTCGGCGGCGACAAACCACTCGCTTATCTGCCGATTCCGAAAGAAGACAATCCGTTTCTGGGTGAACGCGGGGTGCGCGTCGCGCTCGATCGTCCCGAGATCTTGCGTATTCAGCTGCGGGCCATTCTTCGCGCATCAGCCTTCGGTCGCGTGAGCGTGATGTTCCCGATGATTTCGTCGCTCGAGGAAATTCGAGATGCGAAAGCGATTCTCGCGGAAGAATCGCAGCGGCTCGGCATCGCGCCGATTCCCACTGGCATCATGGTGGAAGTTCCGGTGACTGCTGTGATGGCGGCGCAGTTCGCGAATGAAGCGGACTTCTTCTCCATCGGAACTAACGACCTCACGCAGTACACGCTCGCCATGGACCGCGGTCATCCGAAACTCGCGCCGCGCATCGACGGCCTTAGTCCCGGCGTCTTGCATCTCATCAACCATACCGTGCGCGGCGGTCATGCCGCCAATCGACCGGTGGCGGTTTGCGGCGGGATCGCGAGCGATGTGCATGGCGTGCCGATTTTGATCGGCCTCGACGTCGACGAATTGAGTATCAGTCTTCCTGCAATTCCGGCGATCAAAGGACAGATTCGCAAACTGCGTTTCGATGAATGTCGCGAGCTTGCGCAAAAAGCGCTCGCCGCCGAATCCGCTGCGGAAGTACGTGCACTGATTGGCGAGCCTAACGAGTCGTGACATGAAGATTCCGTCGTTCACAAACGCCTTCTCGCTTCTGCAAAAAGTCGGCAAGTGCATGATGCTGCCGGTGTCGGTGTTGCCGGTCGCCGGCATCCTGCTCGGTGTCGGCAGCGCCAACTTCTCGTGGCTGCCAACGATTGTGTCGCAAATCATGGCGGCATCGGGCAGTGCGATCTTTGCCAATCTGCCATTGCTCTTCGCCATCGGTGTTGCCATTGGCCTGACGGATAACGACGGCGTCGCCGCTCTGGCCGGCACAGTCGGCTTTGTTGTCTTCCTCGCCGCAATGGGCGTTTGCGCGAAACTCCGCGGCATCGAGACAACCGCGATTATGGGAATTCCGTCAATCGAGACCGGAGTCTTCGGCGGCATCATTGTCGGTCTCATCGCCGCGGCGGCTTTCAACCGGTTCTATCGAATCCAGCTCCCGAGCTATCTCGGCTTTTTTGCCGGTAAACGTTCCGTGCCCATTATTACCGCGTTTGCGGTGATCGCGGCCGGCGTCCTGCTCAGCTTCATCTGGCCGCCAATCGGCGCCGCGATCAAAGCATTCTCAAATTGGGCAGTGCACGAGCGGCCCGCGCTAGCCTTCACCATATATGGCATTGTCGAACGCGCCCTCATCCCGTTTGGGTTGCACCACGTCTGGAATGTTCCTTTCTTTTTTGAAGCCGGCGATTACACCGATCCTGCCACTGGCAACGTGGTTCACGGCGAAATCGCGCGATTCATTTCCGGCGATCCGACCGCGGGCAACATGACGGGCGGTTATCTTTTTAAAATGTGGGGACTGCCGGCAGCGGCATTCGCGATTTGGCACGCGGCACGCAAGGAAAATCGGGCCAGGGTCGGCGGCATCATGGTTTCCGCGGCGCTGACGGCGTTTCTCACCGGCATCACTGAACCGATCGAGTTTGCGTTTCTCTTTGTCGCGCCGTTGCTCTACGCAATCCACGCATTGCTCGCGGGAGCCGCATACTTCGTGTGCATTGCGCTGCACATCAAACACGGCTTCACGTTCTCGCACGGACTGATCGATTACGTCGTGCTGTTCCCGAAATCACAGCGCGCGCTCTGGCTGTTCGTCATCGGGCCAATCTGGGCGGCTGTTTATTACGGCGTTTTTTCCTTTGCCATTCGCAAATTTAATCTCATGACGCCGGGGCGCGAAGTTCAGGAGGAAAGCGAAGTCAGCCCGCGCGAGGCAGCGAGCGATCAGTTCGCGCTGCAGCTGGTCCGCGCTTTCGGCGGTCGCTCGAACATTGTAAACCTCGATGCTTGCATCACGCGCCTGCGCGTGAAGCTGGCGGATGTCACGAAGGCCAGTATTGATAAACTCAAAGCGTTCGGTGCAACCGGAGTCGTGGTCGTTGGAGATGGAATGCAGGCGATCTTCGGAACGCGCAGCGAAAATTTGAAAACCGAGATGCAGGATTACTTAAAGACTGCCGGTCCTGAGGCAGACGAGATTGAGCCGGAATCTCCGGTCAAGGCGCCGGGGCCACCTCCCGGGTTCGAACCCAGGCGCCGGGATCCGGACGCCACGCGCAAAGCCGTCGCCTATGTCGCGGCTCTTGGCGGCAAAGGCAACATCGTGCAAGTGGATGCCTGTGCAGAGACGCGACTCCGCATTGTTTTGCGCGACGAAGAGCAAATCAGCGAAACCGCGCTCAAAACCGAAGGCGTCGCCGCTGTAGTAAAACTCCCAAACAATATTTGCCATCTTCTAGCCGGCCTGAATGCGGACCAATACGCTGCTGAAATGCGGGCGCAGCTCGCTGCATAGCAGAGTAAAAACCAATGTCCGGTAGACTGGCGCAGGTAAAATAGGGATTATTGTCTCCGATCACCGATGAGCTGGCTTTTCGAACTTCACAAGACGCAGCCCGTCGCACACGCCATCGGCGCACTCGCCTTTGTCTGTGTGCTCGGAATGGCGCTGGGCAGTTTGAAATTCCGCGGCATCGGCCTGGGTACCGCCGGCGTGCTTTTCGCTGGCATCATCGTGGGCCATTTCGGCAATCCGGTGGATCAACACACGCTCCACTTCGTGAAGGAGTTCGGGCTGATGCTCTTTGTCTTCACCATCGGCTTGCAGCTTGGCCCCGGGTTTGCGGCGGCGCTGCGGAATCAGGGCGTAAAACTGAATCTGCTCGCGGCCACGATCGTGATCCTCGGCGCGATCGGTGCACCGCTCATCGGCGCGCTGGCGGGCTTCGACATGGCGGCGGTGCTCGGAATTTACTCGGGCGCGGTTACGAACACGCCTTCGCTCGGCGCGGGTTCGCAGACGCTTAGTACCCTGCCGAACATTGCGCCTGACCGACTGGAACTCCCCGCTCTCGGTTACGCCGTTGCCTATCCGATGGCCATTATTGGCATCATTGGAACGTTGATTGTGCTCAAACAAATCTTCCGCATCGATCCCGTGCGCGAGGCGGCGGCCTTCGCGGAGAAGAACCGCGCGCCGGTCGATCCACTGGAGCGCCGGACGTTGGTGGTAACGAATCCAAATCTCCACGGCGTGCGAGTCGATGCGATCCCTGGCCGGATCGAGGCGCGCATCACCATTTCTCGCGTTTGCGGCGGCGATGGAACCGTGGCCGCGACCGACGCGACCATTGTTCACATAGACGATCGTCTCGCGGTTGTCGGCACACGCGCGGGGCTGGAGCAATTCGAGCGCGTAGTTGGAAAGCGAAGCGATGAGGATCTTCTTCTGCAGGAGAGCGACATTACATATCGCCGCGTGATCGTAACGGATCGCGACGCACTCGGCAAAACTGTCGCCGAGCTCAATCTCGACGACCGTTTCGGAGTAGCCGTTACGCGCGTGACGCGTGCCGATCTGGAGATGACAGCGGTGCCCGGTTTGCGGCTGCAATTTGGCGATCAACTTCAGATCGTCGGGCGCGCCGAAGACCTCGGCAAGGCCGCGACCGCGGTCGGCAATTCGCTCAAGGAACTAAACGAGACGCATTTCATTCCCTTCTTCATCGGCATCGTGCTCGGTATCCTTCTCGGCAGCTTGCCGATCGCCTTCCCTGGGTTGCCGCAACCAGTTCGTCTCGGTTTGGCCGGTGGTCCGCTCGTCGTGGCGCTCATCCTCGGCCGCATCGGGCGCATCGGACGGCAGGTATGGAACATGCCGACCAATACCAATCTCGCCTTTCGCGAATTCGGCATCGCACTCTTCTTTGCCGCTGTCGGCCTCGGCGCGGGCGCGAAATTTTTCGCGACCGTCTTCACCGCCACCGGTCTTTATTGGCTGCTCGCGGGATTTTGCGTCACCGTTTTGCCGATCCTGCTCGTCGGCATCTTCGCGCGCGCCGTCTGGAAAATAAATTTCATGGACCTGAGCGGTTTCATCGCGGGCAGTATGACCGATCCTCCTGCCCTGGCGTTCGCCTGCAACATCGCCCGCTCCGATGCTCCGACGGTTGGCTACGCCACCGTCTATCCGCTGACCACGCTCTTGCGCATTCTCTCGGCGCAGGTGCTCGCGATTTTTCTTTTCCGATGAACACACCCACACTCGGCGAAGCGCGCATCGCCTCCTCTAAAAATCACACCACCAGCGATGACATTCGCATTCCTGAGCGGATCGAGGTCGGCGCCGATCCAGGGATCCAGTTCGAGTTGGCAGGGCCGCGGGGGAAGTTATTTTTCGATCCGAAGCAGACGCGCGCCGGTATTGTGACATGTGGCGGTTTGTGTCCCGGCCTGAACAACGTCATTCGGTCGCTCTTTCTCGAATTGTATTACGGCTACGGCGTCGCGGAAGTGCTCGGTTTCCGCGGTGGCTACAGCGGGCTCGATCCGGAGTGCGGAGTTGAGCCGGTGAAGATCACGCCGGCATTTGTTGACGACATTCATCAGCATGGCGGGACAGTCCTTGGCTCGTCACGCGGTCCCGTCGATATTGGCAGAGCGGTGGACAATCTCATTGCCCGCGGCGTGAACATCCTTTTCACCGTCGGCGGCGACGGAACACAGCGCGGCGCGCACACTCTCTATCAGGAAGCGCGCAAGCGCGGTTATGCACTCTCTGTTGTTGGTATACCAAAGACAATCGACAACGATGTCGGTTTCGTCTCGCGCACATTCGGGTTTTTCAGCGCCGTGGAAGAAGCAAAACGCGTGCTTGATTGTGCGCACACGGAGGCGCGTAGCGTGCCCGGAGGTGTTGGTCTGGTAAAGTTGATGGGGCGCCACGCTGGATTCGTCACTGCCGGGGCCGTAGTCGCGAGTCAGGACGTTAATTTTGCGCTTATCCCTGAGGTGCCCTTCAAGCTGGAGAGCTTTTTGGCTGCGCTCAAGGACCGCGTCGTCAACAAATCTCACGCAGTGATCGCTGTCGCGGAAGGCGCGGGCCAGGATCTGCTTGGCGCGGAGGCGACTGAACGCGACGCGTCCGGCAATTTAAAACTTAAGGACATCGGACCATTTCTTTGTGAGAAAATGAAGTCCTACTTCAAAAGCGAGAACATCTCAGTCGTGATTCGTTATTTTGATCCGAGCTATCAGATCCGAAGCCGCCCAGCAAACTCTGAAGATGCCCTGCTGTGCGATCTGTTCGCGCGTCACGCAGTTCATGCCGCCATGGCAGGTAAGACTGGTGTAGTTGTCGGTTTTCTACATGGGCGCTTCATCCATGTACCGATCGAGTTGCTCGCTACGCACACGAAACGACTCGACCCCGCCGGCGGCTGGTGGCGCTCGGTTCTCGCTGCTACAGGACAGCCGGCACAATTCGATTAAGCATGTTGGACGAACACACAAAAGATACGGGCGAAATCGCTACCGCTGCTTTCGTGAAAGAAAATAGAATAACGGAATTCCGAAAAGAGTGGCGACAACGCACACGAAAAAGATCTCAGGCGCATGCCTGATGAGAAAAAAGGGTGAATAGCGCTGATAAAGCACAAAGCCGGGAAGAAATCTGTTCCACGGCATGAGAAGGACGAGCAAGAAACCGACCGCGGAACAAATCGGAATGCCCAACGCGGTGCGGTTTCGATTCTTCCAGTAATATGTACTACTGATCATCAGCGAGGTTAAAAACAACATCGAAAGACAAATTCCGACTACACGACGGAATTTCAGGCCGCCAACAGCAGTTGAGTAGCGACGAAACTCGTTTCCAAGCAATTTCGATAATTCATCGACTTTATCGGCAGATTCGCCGCTTATCGACACCCGGCGTAACGAATCGCCCAAATCAATCGTGACAGACGAAATGGGTTTATCGGCTTGCTGGTACATGTAAGAGAAGCCGAAAACTTCATCTGGAAACGCCACGCTGCTGGCCAGCGACAAATGCGGGATCTCGATGTCCTGACTGTGAATGTCGATCTTCACGCTCTCTCGACCTAGTTCTTCGGAGCCATTCGCCGCATCAACAAGTGAATGGGTCTTTAGCAAGATCGCGTCGAGATCCGTCGCTCCCATTTTCAGGGGCGGCAAATCATGGACCTGAGAAAAGTTCGCGCCAATGCATAGCGATGTTGTCGCAAGTGAAGCGCTTAGAAGGATGGCAAACCGCATTATCAGATGCCTAACAAGCATTAACCTTTGTCCGGCTCAAACAAAGGGCGATTATCTTGCGCTTCGCCTTCTCGCGCGCATTGCAATTACTGCCAGACCAAAGCCAACGAGAATCAATAACGGATAAAGAATCGCCGGCTGCGGCGCCGTTCGTTTAGGCGGCGCCGGAGCCTTGGGCCGACTGGCAAACTCAATCGGAATCTTGACCTGCGAGCCTGTGCCCGGCTGGAAACGCCACTGCGAATACGCTTCCAGCGCAGCGCCATCAAGTTGTTTGTTTCCGGTGCTCTGCAGCATTCGCGCTCCAGTTACTTTGCCGGTCTGTTGATCGATCGTCACCAAAACCACGCCTTTCCCTGCGAGCCCCTGTTTCGCCCATTCAGGTCGGTAAACAGGTTTCGGCGTATAGATCGCCTTTGGAGGCTGTGGTGGTACCCCCGGAGTTCCGATTTGGGCGTGCACGGAAGAAACAGAAACAAGTGCGAGCACCGAAACCAAAGCTAACCGTTGTATGTTTTTCGTTCGGGAAATTCTGTTGCCTCTGCCAATCAGCCCAGACGCTGCCGCGCGCACTTGCGGATCCGACATTCTATACACGCTTCGATCCAGCAGGTAATGAATGAAGCCCGTTGCGAATCCGAGAGCGAGCAACACAGGCAACCATGTGGATGTTCGTAATTGCGTCGCAATCGCACCAAATATTCGGTCGCCGTAATAAGTGCCGGTCTCGCGATTTGCTTCCACCTCAAAAACCGGAAGTAACACGAGCGACAACAACATGAGTAGGAGCACGACCGCCCATGGCCGCACATTCAGTCCGTGCAGAAATCTCCGCACGACGCCGGTTGTTGGAGCAGACTCCGCCGATGGGGTTTGCGATGCCAGTCCCGTAGCAAGGATCCAGTGTTGCGACGTCCAAATCACAAGGAAGAGAAACAAGCTCCTCGGTCGAAGAGCCAACCCGACCATCACCGCCAGTCCCACAATGTACAAGATGCGCGGCAACGACCATCGCGGCGTGCGCAGTTCGGCAACCAACATGATTGCCGTGATAGCAAAGAGCGCCAGGGTCGCGGCGCCGCGAATTCCATTCTCAGCTGATACAATCCACGCCGGAAACCAGCGATCGACCCACTGATCCTGGTACGCAACCGCTCCAGCTAGAATATCCGCGACAAACACAAGCAAGCCGCCAGCAGTCAGCGCGAAAAAGCGATCCCATCGCCGCGTCTGCATGCATAAGCCGCGATCTGCTCGCGAGCGATAGAGTGAAAGCGCACCGAAGTGTTGCGCCGCAAAATGATACGTCACGCAGGCGTAATCGATAATCGCCAGTCCAATCAATCGTTCCTCACGTGTCCACGGCAACGCTGAGTCTGCGGGAAGAAACACCGCAAAACATCCGGCGATAATAAGTAACGGCAGCGCAATGAACCGGATCGCCTGTTCGCGTAAGAGAGGGCGGTAAGCTTCCGTGCAATAGGCGAGGTAAGTGCTCGATAACCGGTGACCAATCCAAAAGAGGGCGGTCAAACCGAAGTAAAGCAGATCGAGCGGGCTCGACTCCGGATCAGAATAGCCATGAACGAGCAACAGCACGATCGGCGCGAGCCAAAGCGCGCTGAGCATCCAGAACCCATCCCACAATGGTCCACGGACCCACAGGGACGACCGTTTCCGCACCCATGGTATCGCTGTTCCGATCTCGAGTACGGCAGCGGGTGAGGAAAGCTCGGCCATTCGAGCAATTGCCAAGCGCGTCTTTGGCGCGCTTAGGTCCAATTATTATTTATGCAATCTCGCTATCACTGGAGTTGCAAATCAACGCCGCCGCCGGTGGCGTTAACAGCAATGCCGTTTTGTGTAGAGGAAACGCGGACTATCACACCGGCCTGGTTCGACATGATGGTGCCTGTTTTTCCGGCGCCCAAAGTCACGCCCCGCGTGCCGGCGCCACCCACGTTATAATGACCGTTAAAATCTTGAAGATGCTTCAGGTTGAAAACCTCACCGTACGCGGACGAGCTGGTCGCCCCAACCCTGCCTACCGACAGTCCTTTTACTTTAACCGGATAATTCTTGCCTTTGTAGGTGAGCGTGCCCGATCCCCAGCTGACACCAATTCCAAGAGCGAAGCCACCGGTGCTCAACCGCAGAGTTGCATCTGGCCCGGAATGATGTTTGGCCGCCTGAGTGAAGCCCGTCGTCACTGCGACCACGAGCAATACGATTAGGATTTTCTTGACATTATTCATATGAATTTCTTGCATTTAATTTGCTGAAACTATTGTTAATATCCTGCGGTTCTATTGGACGAAAGTCTTATATGCCGCTCGGCAACGTTCATGTAGCCTTGCCGCGCAACAGTTGAAAGTAAAAAATTATGAAGCCACGAAGCTGCACCCTAATTAATGGCCTAATCGCCATCGTTGGTCTCGCGTTGAGCTCCGCCGCATTGGCGCAGCAGGCGCAATCGCAAGAGATGACCACCACGACCAACGATCAACAGGCAACTACACTCGCACCGCAGGAGTTGGATTCTCTCGTCGCGCCGATCGCGCTTTATCCCGATCCGCTCCTGGCACAAACTCTCGCAGCTTCGACCTATCCACTGGAAGTAGTTCAGCTTCAACAGTGGATGAATAACAACAAGAATTTGCAAGGCCAAGCCCTGGCGGACGCTGTGGCAAAGCAGCCGTGGGACCCGAGTATCCAGTCGCTGGTAGAATATCCAGACGTGGTGCAGCGGATGTCCGGCAATATTCAATGGATGACAGATTTGGGAAACGCGTTCCTGGCACAGCAATCTGATGTGATGGATGCAGTCCAGCGCCTGCGTGCGAAGGCTCAAGGCACAGGAAATCTAAAGACGTCTGCTCAATCGGTAGTGAAAACCGAAACAGTCTCCAGCGGGGCCAATGCCGGCAAGCAGGTGATCGAAATTCAGCAAGCGAACCCGGACGTTGTTTATGTGCCCTCTTACGACCCCACTGTGGTGTACGGACCTGCTCCTGTTGAATACCCGTATTATCCCTACACGTATCCGGGTTATGTGCCGGGAACGGCTTTAATGTGGGGCGCGGGAATCGCGCTGGGTGCTGCTGCCTGGGGCGCTTGGGGTGGTCACTGGGGCAACTGCGATTGGAACGGCGGCAACGTCAACATCAACAACAACAATAACTTTAATAAGAACAACAATTTCAATCGCAACGTCAACCGGGGTCAGGGCGGGCAAGGTAATTGGCAGCACAATCCGCAACACCGCGGAAATGCTCCTTATGGCGACAGAGGAACCGCAAACAAGTTCGGTGGTCAGGGTGCCCGCGGAGCCGGTAATCGCGGCGGTGCCGGAAGACCCGGTGGTCCCGGTGGCGCGGGCGGCATTGGCGGTGCCGGAAGACCTGGTGGTCCCGGCGGCGCGGGCGGTATTGGTGGTGCCGGAAAACCTGGTGGTCCCGGCGGTGCGGGCGGCATTGGTGGCGCCGGAAGACCCGGTGGTCCCGGCGGTGCGGGCGGTATTGGTGGCGCCGGAAAACCCGGTGGTCCCGGTGGCGCTGGCCGTCCGGGTGGCGCTGGCAAACCGGGTGGCGCCGGTGGCGCTGGCCGTCCGGGTGGCGCTGGCAAACCGGGTGGCGCTGGCAATCGACCCGGCGGAGGTACCGGAGCGGGAAACCGTCCAGGTGGAGGCGGTGCCGGGACGCGACCAGCTGGAGGGACGAAGAAGAACCAGGTCGGTAATCGCAGCGCATCATCGCGGCCAAGTTCCGGTTCTCGCGGCGGAGGATTCAGTGGCGGTAGTGGAAATCACGCGCGAGCCAGCAGCAACAGAGGCGGCCACAGCATGGGCGGCGGCGGGATGAGTCGTGGAGGCGGTGGCGGCCGTGGCGGCGGCGGAATGAGCCGCGGCGGTGGCGGTGGTGGTCGCGGCGGCGGCGGTGGTGGTCGTGGCGGCGGTGGCGGACGTGGTGGCGGTGGAGGACGCCGAAGATAAAAGGAACTGTGAATACGGAAACTAAAATGAAATCAAGACCAAGAATTATGACTTCCTTGAAATTTACGCTGATCGCTTCTGCGATTAGTAGCTTTTACTTGTTAGGCTTTGGTTTGTACGCCGCGCCAGCGTCGAAATCCGACGCAGCTTCCGCGCCGGCATCAGGTCAAAAGCAATTCGACACACCGAAACAGGCGGCCGACGCGCTCGTTCAAGTCGCGGCAAATTTTGACGTTGCCGCCGCGAAGGAAATTCTGGGGCCGGACAGCGAGGATATAGTCGCTTCCGAAGACCCGGTTCAGGATAAGAACCGCGCAGCGGAATTTGCAACCAAGGCAAAAGAAAAAATGTCTGTCCAGACAGACAAGAAAAATCCGAACGAGGCCATTGTTTTGGTGGGGAACGACGACTTTCCGCTTCCGATTCCGCTGGTGAAGAAAAACGGAAAGTGGTTTTTCGATACGAAGGTTGGCCGAGAGGAAATACTGAACCGCCGCGTCGGCGAGAACGAACTGAATGCCATTGAGATCTGTCGTGGTTTCGATGAGGCGCAACACGAGTACGCCATGGAGAAGCACGATGGTTCCAAGATAAATCAGTACGCACAGAATATCCTCAGCACACCCGGAAAACATGACGGTTTGGCATGGCAAGATCCGGACGGCACGTGGGGAGGCCCGGTCGGAGAGGAAGTCGCCAAAGCGCTGCAGGAAGGTTATTCCTTTCAGGCAGGAGGTAACCCTAAGCCTTATCATGGTTACTACTTCAAGGTGCTGAAGGGACAGGGCCCTGCGGCGCCGATGGGAGAGATGGACTTCATGGTTGGCGGTGCAATGATCGGCGGATTCGCGCTGGCCGCTGCGCCTGCGGAATATCGGGTGACCGGCGTCATGACATTTATCGTTGGCCCCGACGGACTCGTTTATGAGAAGGATCTTGGACCAGATACGCTGAAGACGTTCCAAAGTATGGACAAGTACAACCCGGACAAGAGTTGGAAAGTGACTGAGGACGACGTCGAAGACGACCAGGACCAGGGTTCCGAATCGCCACCACAATAAGCGTAACGAATCATCGCTGCCGTTAGCAGAGCGAAGTTTTCCTTCACATTTGATCGCGTTCTCATCGGCCCTCACTGGTGCCGTGCACATTGAGTCGTGGCAGGAATGAAACTGCTCCGCTTCATTTTGTTCGCGCTGGCCTGGGTCGCCGCAACTCTTTGTGCGGCATGGGCAGTTGGCGCACTCTATTTGGATTTCCCAAAGGCCGGTCCGTTCGCAGCAATCGTGTTCTTAATCGCGCTGGTTGCGATCGTCATATTTGTTCGCGGAAAACTGCTGAAACTCGCGATCATCTTTGGGGCATTCGCGGTTGTGGTTTCTTGGTGGCTGACCTTGAAGCCGGGCAATGATCGTCCGTGGCAACCGGATGTCGCGCAGACAGCATGGGCGGACGTCAACGGCGATGAGATCACCATTCACGACGCGCGGAATTGCGATTACCGTACTGAAACGGATTTCACGTGTCACTGGGAAACGCGGACGGTGCGGCTTTCGCAGATCACGGGAATGGACGTGGCTATCAATTACTGGGGTTCACCCTGGATCGCGCATCCGATCGTGAGCTTTCAATTTTCGGATGCGCTTCCGCTCTGTTTCTCCATCGAAACGCGCAAGACCATTGGACAGCAGTACTCCACGGTGAAAGGTTTTTATCGGCAGTACACGCTTATTTACGTCGTGGCGGATGAACGCGATGTGATCCGTCTACGCACTAACTATCGGCGCGAGGACGTTTATCTTTACCACACGCTGGCTTCACCCGCGCAGGCGCAAGAAAGATTTCGTGAATACATAAACACCGTAAACGTTCTGCACGAGAGTCCGCGTTGGTACAACGCCGTTACAAGCAACTGCACCACAAGCATTCGCACCCAGCGCGCGGCTGAGCTCCGCGCACCATGGGATTGGCGCATTCTCCTTAATGGGAAAATGGATGAAATGCTTTATCAGGATCACGCCGTGGCTAGTGGGGGATTGTCCTTCAGCGAATTGAAACAGCGCAATCTCATCAATGAGCGCGCACGTGCAGCGGATCAAGATACAGATTTTTCTAGGCTGATCCGCGCAGCTCTGCCAAAAGGGAACTAGCAGGCGGCGTTGTTGCCCGGATTTTCAGCGAGCCAAATTTATGAAGTGGAAACCAGCACTACCTGTCCCGCTGACCACCCATTGCCGCCTCCCGTAAGTCCTTGTTCATCTGTTCAGAGTAGTACTCCATCAGATTGTTCTCGAGCATCCAACGGCCGATCTCTGAGCCCATAAGGTTCGGAAGCCAGTCGTGTTTCCATTCGACGATCATTTCATCGTTAGGCGACATGATCGAGCGGCTTCGCAGATCATCCATCCGCGCATACAAGTCGAGAAAGATATAAACATAGTATGTCTGCTTGGTGAGGTCTTCTATCTGCTTTTGCCGGGCCGGCTCGGGGACATCCCTGAATTTTGCCTGGACAGCGTCGGAGATGTTGCGCCAGGCGAGGCCGACCATAGGATTCTTATCGACGACCAACTTGTTCATTTCGAAGACTGTATGGTCGATCCGGTCATTGGTGGTTTGTCGGATCTGCTCGACATTGGCAGCAGAATTTCGCGGCGGCGTGCCGATGCGATCGAAGAGCAACTCCTCGAAATGATCGAAGAAAGAGAAATCCTGTTGCGCGCCCACTTTCACCACGATTCCATGGGCATAGGCGGGATTTTCAACGCCGCTTTTTGTTTCGCGCGCGTCTTCCTCCGTCCCACCGATGTCGCTGTAGCGAAGCGTGACCAGTCGAGGCGGGCCGAGAGTCGGCAGCTGACTTAGCTTGCGTAGTGCTTCGCTCACAATTTTTTCGCCGTTCGGACCCACATCCACGACCTCATCGCGCTCGGCATTGATAATGTAGAGCTGCTCCGCCACGTCTTTCATGAAAGCCTCCGTGCGAGCCGCCGCTAACGGATTCTGCGGATCAAGCAAAGCTTTCAAATCCTCCTTTACCCTTCCGAGCTCGGAGTAAGTATTGGCCTGCATTTGGGCGATATCTGCGCTCTCCTTGCCGAGCAGCTTCACGAGTCCGGACTGTCCCGCCAATGATACGTTTTCGGTCAGCGGGGTGAACATGACGATCCGGTGAATCTTGTAAGGTTGTTTGCTCGGAAAATCCTTTGCCCGGTTGAGGAGCGTGCGCATCGCCAGCAGTCCACCCTTGCTGTGCGTCACGATCGTAATGCTTTTGTAATCCTCCTCCAGGCGCGTGAGCAGGCGATCGAGCCTGGCCGCTTCCTCATCGAAGGCCGGCACGTCGCCATAGAGCGCCGTCTTGAAGCCATAAAAGACAAAGTCGTAGCTCCGATTGAACCGGGGATCGTCCAGCAGGACCTTCGGGTTGCCCCAGGTGTTGACGTAATCCCCGATAAACCCGTGGACGAATACGATCACGTCCTTCGCCTGAAAAACCTCGTGCCGCAGATGCAACAGCCTGCCCTTGTAATGCGGCTCCTTGCAAAACCATTCTTTGTCCTTCAGCCCGAGCCAACTCAGCGTCGCCGCATCAGAGACCAGCGCGCCCTCCGGAAGCTTGTCGTAATCGTTCGTGGACGATCGCTTGGCATACCCCTTGATCGTCCAAAATGCGATCAGCGCGACCATCACCAAGAGGATGTAGCGATACCGCCAGCAAAGACGCCGATAAGAACAGATTCGGCGACATTCCCTGCAGCGATACGATCGATCGTCAATCTCCGAGCAACAAGCCGGACATTTCATTGCTGGTCGTCGAAGGTTCTAAGTTAACGGGTAGTTGCTGGCGGCCTTGATGAACTCCCGGTTGCACCCGCGGCTTCGCGCAGGTCCTTGATCATCGGCTCGGAGTAATACTCCATTAAATTGTTATCGAGCATCCAACGGCCTAGCTCTGAGGTCATCAGGTTCGGAAGCCAGGATCGTTTCCATCCGAGGATCATTTCGTCGTTAGGCGAGAGAATTCCGCGGCTTCGCAGATCGTCCATTCGTGCATACAAGCTGAGAAAGATATAAACATAGTACGTCTCTCTGGTAAGGTCTTCGATCTGCTTTGTCCGACCCGGCTCCGGGACGTCCTTGAATTTTGCCTGGACAGCGTCGGAGATGTCCTTCCAGGCGAGACCGACCATCGGGTTCTTGTCGACCACAAACTTATTCATCTCGAAAATTGTGTCCTGGATCCTCTCCTGGGTGCTTTGTCGGATCTGTTCGACGTTGGCAGCAGAACTTCGCGGCGGCGTGCCGATCCGATCGAAAAGCAGTTCCTCGAAATGATCGAAGAAAGAGAAATCCTGTTGCGCGCCCATTTTCACCACGATGCTGTGTGCATACGCAGGATTTCTCACCCCGCTTTTTCTTTCCCGCGCGTCTTCCTCCGATCCACCGATGTCACTGTAGCGAAGCGTGACCAACCGCGGCGCGCCCAGGGTTGGCAGTTGGCTTAGCATTCGCACCGTTTCGCTCACGATCTTCTCGCCGTTAGGGCCGACGTCCACCAGTTTGTCGCCCTCGGCATTGATGATATAAATATGTTCCGCCACATCTTTCATGAAAGCCTGTGCGCGCGCCTTGGCTAACGGGTCCTGCGGATTAAGCAAGGCTTTCAAGTCGTTCTTCACACTGTCGAGCTTCGAGGAGGTGTTGGCCTGCATTTGCGCGATATCGGTGCTCTGCTTGCCAAGCAGCTTCACGATGTCGGGCTGTCCCGTCAGCGACACGTTTTCGGTGAGCGGGGTGAACATCACGATTCGGTGAATCTTATGAGGTTGTTTTGCCGGAAAATCTTTTGCCCGGTCGAGCAGCGCACGCATCGCGACCAGTCCGCCGTTGCTGTGGGTCACGATCGTGATGCTTTTGTAATCCTCTTCCAAGTGGGTCAGCATGCGATCGAGCTTGGCCGCTTCTGCCTCGAACGCCGGCAGGTCCCGATAGAATGTTGTTTCGAAGCCGTAAAAGACGAAGTCGTAGTTCCGATTGAAGCGAGGATCGTCGAGCAAAACCTTCGGCTTGCCCCAGGTGCTGACGTAATCACCGGTGAACCCGTGAACGAAAATGATTACGTCCTTGGCCTGAAAGGTCTTATGCCGCAGATGCAACAAAGTGCCTTTGTGGTGCGGCTCCTCGCAAAACCAGCCTTGGTCCGTCAGTCCAAGCCAACTCAGTGTTGTCGCATCAGAGACAAGCGCGCCCGTCGGCAGCTTGTCGTAACCACCGGTGAACAACCGCCTGATCAATCCAGGGATCGTCCAGAATCCGATCAATGCGACCATCACCAACCCGATGTAGCGATATCGCCAGCAAAGGCGCCGATAAGAACAGATCCGGTGGCATACCTTGCAGCGGTACGATCGATCATCAATCTCCGAGCAGCAGGCCGGACATTTCATGGCTCGTTTTCTCTCCTAATTCTTCCGATGTTGCGCCTCCAAAACAGCCGCCGACGGATTGCACATGTTCGTAATCACGCGGAGTTAACCAAATCATCCCACTATCGGATAGAGTCGCAAATACGACTTAGGTCCAACAACGTCGCATATCATTTGCGTCCGCCCGCGATGCGGACGCGCTGAGTCACATGGGCCTGGCAAAAAATTACAGATTAAACCACGGTGAAGTTCTTGTTCTCGCGATTAGCAAATTGCGAAACCAGCGCCACATGTTCAAGCTTCACATCAGCCCGGGGATTTAGTATCGCCATCTGAATCATGGATCGGACTCTCATTCTGGCGCTTACGCTCACCGCGACTCTTCAATGCCCTGCCCAAACGCCGGAACCCGTTGGAAGTGCGGCGCGCGGAAGCCGTCTTCGAAGAATTACCAGAGCTCAAAGCAAGTGAGATTCTCAAGCCGGAGTTTCTCCAAGGACCGCATTTTGCCGTGCGCGATCCAGTGCCGACAAGCGCAGGCATGAATCAGTTCACGATTGATTCAGACTTTGGTGTTTTCGAAGCGGATGGAAACGGGATGCTGCTGCAACGCCTGAAGGAAATCGATGCAATCGCCCGGCTGCGGGAAGTTTCACGTACCGACGAGTTCAAGAACTCGCTCCTGGCTGCGGCCAAAAGCCCGCTCAACTCGGCGAAGAACATCGCCAGAGATCCCGCCCAGGCGATTGCCAACGTACCGAAAGGACTCATGAAATTTTTGGGGCGCGCCAAAGAGACGGTCGAAAACGTCGGGAAAGGCGGAAACGATGATGCGGGCGACGGCAGAAGGATCAAGGACGCGATCGGTTACTCCGACAAAAAAAGAAGGATCGCGCTCGAAATGGGCGTCGATCCATACACCACCAATGCTGTACTGCAAAAGCAGCTGGACGACGTCGCCTTGGCTTCGTGGGCCGGTGGATTCGGCTTCAGTGTCGCGACGCTTCCAATCAGTGGCGCGGCGAAAGCGGTACTCACTGTGACCAATGTAAACAGTACGGTCGAGGATCTTCTGCGCCAAAAATCGCCTTCAGAACTTGAGGAAATCAATCGCACCACCTTCCGTGCGATGGGAGCCAGTTCGAGTGACATTGACCAGATTCTTCACGGCGGCGCGTTTACACCGACACAAGCGACGACGTTCGCGGTCCATCTGAAAGCGCTCAAAGGCGTTGCAAATCGCGGTGCGTTCGTGAAAGCTGCGGCCCAGAGAAGCACCACCGAGGCTGACGCTCTCTTTTGCGTTTACACCGCGGCCTTAATGGATCAGATCAACCAAAAAACGCCAATCGCCCGGATCGTCATGCTTGGCGATTTTCCGATCTGCGTTGCTAAAGACGGAGTAATAATCGTCGCGTTGCAATGGGACTACGCTGCCTGGACGCCAGGCGCAGCCAGTTTCACCGCAGACGTACAAAAGCTCGCCCGGAAATCTGGTCAAAGCGCACGTATCTCTGTCGATCTCTCCGGAGAAGTCTCTCCGCTTTTGCGCGAGGAATTGGGAAATCTCGGAATAACCGTCCAGGATCGACTCGTTCCGGGTCCGCTTAAGTGATCAGGAGACGCGATCAACGGCCATAGCCGGGAAAGAAAATACTTCCTTCAATGCTCGATCAAATATTTGGGTGGCTCTTTTCAAACCAGTGGATCGTTTTTGCGGTTCTGCTGATTCTGCTGGTTGGCCTTTCCGAGTTGGCGTGGCGCATGGGCCTGGCGTGCAGCCGGCAGAAGTCGGAAGTGGACAAGGACAGCGGCACCGTGAGATCTGCAGTGCTGGCTCTGTTGGGATTGTTGCTTGGATTCAGTTTCGCCGTTGCCGCCGCACGGCACGAGACGCGCCGCGAACTTCTGGTCGAGGAGGCAAGCTCAATCGGTACGACAGCACGCCGGGCGCAACTGTTACCCGAACCGCACGCCGCTAATATCGTGCAGTTGCTTCGAGAATACGTTCCACTTCGGATTGAGGCCCATCGCGAGGCGCAATTTTCCGATCAATTCGCAGCGACGCGCAAACGCAGCGCTGAGCTTCAAGACCGCATGTGGGCTGAGGCGGTCGCCGCTGCCGCAGAACGGCCGTCGCCGATCACCGCCAGTTTTATAGCAAGCCTCAACCAAATCATTGATTTGGAAGCCACGCGCATCGCCGCCAAACGCAATCACGTGCCTGGCGCTGTCTGGCTGCTTTTGTTATGCGTGGCGGGATGCGGCTTGTGGCTTGTCAGTTACCAGGCGGGAACTTCCGGGCGACACTCGATTCTTGAGCGATTCGTTTTTCCAATTCTCGTCGCGATCGTCATCGCAATAATTACGGATATCGATACTCCGCGCGCCGGCCTTATCTCGCTCGATGAACGACCGCTGCTGGAATTGAACGAGACGCTGCGTGGTTCTTCTACATCGACCACGCCATAATGTCCTTATAGGCGCTGGTGCCACTGCGGATTTCAGTGGCCGAAACAAAAAATGTGTTTATCTGTTGAATTATGAAGATGCTCGCAGTGCGATGTCT
>DASXHS010000152.1:0-10526 GCA_036488345.1 Candidatus Udaeobacter sp. | reverse complement strand
ATGTGTCGCAGGCCTTTTGCGAAAGTCAGATCAATCTCTGGTTTCACGTCGATTTGCGAGACACCAGGGATTCGATATTCCACCGGTTCTTCAATCGTAATGATGCGGCGCTGCACGGAATTGATGCTGCTGAGAAAACAGTACAGCGAGGTTGATTTCCCACAGCCAGTAGGACCCGTCAGCAGGATAATTCCGTTCGGTTGGGTGAGGAGGTTCCGAATGATCTCTTCCTGCCTATCGCCCAAATCGAGCCGCTCAAAATTGAAGTGCTGTTCGCCGCGGCTTAGCAAACGCAGACTGATTGACTCGCCGTTGACAGTTGGAATGGTCGACACGCGCACGTCTATCTCCACATTGCTCGCGTGCAAATTCATTCGCCCGTCCTGAGGAAGCCGTCGCTCGGCAATGTCCATGTGCGACATCACCTTCAAACGCGAGATGATCGCGGATTGCAGGACGCGCAATTGCGGTGGCACAGCGACCTCGTGCAATATGCCGTCGATCCGATATCGAATGCGCAGATCGTTTTCCAGCGGTTCGACGTGAATATCAGTCGCGCGCTCCGCAATAGCTTCGCGAATGATCTGGTTAACAAATTTGACCACTGACGCTTCGGGATCGTCGGCGTTCAACTCAATCGCGGTCTCGGTGTCCTCCAGAGTGTCCATGGAACCCCTGGTCTTCAGAATCTCGTCGAACGTCTCCGCGCCAACGCCATAAAGAGTTTTCATTGCGCGCATAAGCTGCGCGCGCGGCACGAGCACCCATTCAGGGGGTTTTTTCATCAGCTGCCCGGCAAGCTGGCGCCCAATCGAATTGAAAAGATCGTAAGTCGCCAGCACCACCGAATTTTCCTTCGACTCGATCGGCAGAATCTGATGTTGAAAAACGAAACGGCTCGGCAGAATCGACAAAGTGGTGCGATCGATTTTTTTTGCGTCGATTGAGACGATCGGCACCCGGAAAAAATTCCCGATTGCGGCGAGGAAACGTTGTTCGTCCACCTTCCCCGAATCGAGTACCTGACTTACCCACGAACCTCCGTTGAGATTAGTGGCCAACTGTGCCGCCTCTTCGGTCGAAGGCACACCGCTTTCGAGCAGCAAATTAATCAGCGACTGACTGGGAGCTGCGTTCATACCGCAAGACTCACGGTAGGTGTAACGCCCGGCGCACGGGCGTTTCAAGATTGCCGGTCACACGCATCGAATAATTCTTCTGCAGCCGTGCAATGGCGTAGCTCACTTCTGGTGTGAATACGCCGTCCACCGGTCCGCAATAGTAGCCCAGTCGACGCAGCGCCGTTTGCAGCGACCCAACGTAAGCCGGATCCAAGAGGAGATGTTGACGCGCCTTAAAGTAGTACTCCCACCGCCAGGCATATCGCGGTGCGAAATCTGTAGCATTAACGTGAGGCGTCTGATGCACGGGCCCCCATTCGTCTCGTTGGGCCAAAGGATCTGTTGATCGGAAGATACCGTAATCCACTACGTCAAACTCGTCGGCTTGTACAACGACTGCCCCCAGGCTGACGATCAAAACGACTGCCATTCGTTTCATAATTGCAAAGGTTAATGCATATCCTTATCGCCCGGAAGATCCGGTGGCGGTAAGTTTATCTGTTTGCCCGTCTCCACTTTGGGGCAGTCTGGACACTCAGCCTGGTCCAGTTCCGGACCAAAATGTGTGTGGGTATTCTCCCATTTCTGCCGCAGTCGATAAAGATCCAGCTTCGTCAAGGTCACCTCGGGACACATGAGAATGATTAATTCGCGACGTTGCTTGCCACTCGCCGTGGAACGAAACGCCGCGCCAAGGAGGGGAATGCGCGAGAGATAAGGAAAGCCTTGATAGTTCTTCTGCTTTTGGTCTTCAATTAGTCCACCGAGGATAATCGTCGATCCGTTCCCCGCGGAAACATTCGTGCGAATATAGCGCGTATCGATTGTTGGGACCGAATTGCCGCTGATGTTTACGTTGCCCCCCGGAACAATGCTGTCGATCTTTTGCAAAATATCGAGCGACACCTCCTTCTCGGAGTTAATAAGCGGGACGACCTCAAGCTGCAATACTACCTTCTTGTACTCGATGCTCGATGATACCGAGGCCACATTTTGTTGCCCTATCAGACCACTATTCACGTTGCTTAGGCTATTTACCGGAACGGGAACCTCCTGTCCGGAAGCGATAATAGCTTTCTTGTTGTTGCTGGTGAAAACGGTTGGTCGAGAAATAACTCTGAATCGATTCGTAGACTCAAGCAGATGCACTACCGCCGCAAACGCATTGCCGGCTGCCAGGTAAAGATTAGTTCCGCCGCCTACGTTTTGGATGATTTGGCTGAAGTTGATCAGATTGGCTGGATCGAGAATATTGGGGACCACCGGTGCCGCGCTGCTGCTGGGGTTTACGGAGGAACCAGGGATGGGAACCCCCGGGTCATTGGTCGTAAACACACTATTATTCCGCGACGTGCCCACGAACCTTTTGTTGTACTTTGCGAACCAATCGACACCGAATTCCTCGTTATTGCTAAGGGTCAATTGCCCAATCACCGTGCTCAACGACACCTGCGGGGCTTTGACGTCCATTTCGTCGAGGATCTTTTCCACCTTCATGACCACTTCGCGATTCCCAAGGATAATAATTGAATTGGCGCGTTGATCCGCGATCAGCTTCGAATTACCGATGGTGACTGCCTTCGGCACGGTGTCCACAGGCTGAGTGGAAAGCTCCTCAGAAATATTAAGCGAGCTGCCGGTGCCGCTCTGGCTGCCGCTGTAGTTGTTTGTCAGCGGCGAATTACCCGCCCCACCCCGCTGTTGCGATTGACCTGCCGGCGACGGGCCAACGCCCGGAAGCCCTCCCTGTCCTCCAGCGCCGGCGCCTTGGTCTGTTCCCGGTTCGGTCAATGCCTGGACAAGAACCGGCAAAATGTCGCCGGCGGAAACGTATTGCAAATACCGAGTGACCGGCTTTGCAAACTCAACGTTGGCATCGAATTCATGGATCAGTTGCCGGATGAACGGCATATTGATCGGCCGTGTCACGACGTGGATGCGATTTGTGCGGACATCGGGAGTGATCTTGATTTTCCCGACGATGACTGCTTCTTCGGAAAGAATACCGCCGCCGCCTGAGTCCCCCACCGGCATCGGTTGTGGCACACCTCCGGGGACCTTTACGCCCCGAACACCCGGCTGGCCGGATGTTTCATTGCCCTTCTCGAAAATGTCCTTGAGCATGTCAACGACTTTGCTGGCATCCGCGCGCTCCAGCTTGATGAATTCGCTCACGACTTCCGCCGGCGCCACGTCAACCTGTTCAATCACCCCGGCAAGTTGTCGAATAATGTCAGCGTTCTGTGTCACAAGTAGGCTGGAGGATTTGGGCAGCGCCAAAATGTTGATCGTGCCCGAGCTCCCCTGAAAATACGCCATCAACACTTGCTGAAGTTCCTGTGGGTCGGCGTACTGCAACCGAAACAAAAAGCTGATTACAGGATTTCCCGCCGGAATGTCGGCCAAGTCCGAGATGATGGGAACTGGCGCTTTGCGCGGATTCTGGCCGGCGCCGACGACATCAACAATGTCGCGACCAGCCGGTACGAGTGAAATCCCGTTGAGCGCCATACTTATCTCTATGATCTTGATCGCCTCTTCGCGTGACACGTCTTTCGCGATGAAAATGTTGACCTTGCCCTGCACGAAATTATCCATCACCAACTTCTTGCCGGTTAGCTGCTCGTAGAGATGCAACACATCGACTACGTCGCTGTTAGGAAATTGCAGTCGCACGGTAGCCGGCGCGTTCGCCGGGGCGGGAGGCGCATCCTCTTGTACCGGTGGACTGACTCCTTTGACCGCGGGCAGTTTTGGACGCTGCGAGTCCCTCTGAGCAGAAGCTGTGGTCGCGCTGGCAAGCACGACTGTCGCGATACAGAAAAGCCGATGCAAAGTCCTCTTTTGCTGGATTGCTGGCCGTAGTAGATTTATGAGACCCATCAACGTATTTCCCTCTGTGGAGCGGTGCTTCAATGGTAAACCTGGACGCGGCAGGGAGTCCTAGTTTATAGGAGATCGGTGTTATTGCAAACCAGACCCACGCTTGGCGTCATCTGCTGGATCCTGATCGCGGCCTTTGCTTGTGCTGCGCCCCAACAGACTTCGAATTCAATCGCTGAAATTCAGTCCGTCCTCACCGTCCAGCAGGATGCTTGGAATCGTGGTGACATCGATGCGTTCATGAACGGCTATGCACGGTCGGCATCGACGGTATTTGTCTCACAAGACGAAGTTAGCCGCGGTTGGGAAACAGTCCGTGACCGGTACCGAGTGAAATATTCCGATCGAACGAAGATGGGAACGCTTAGTTTCTCTCAGATTGAAGTCACGATGCTTTCGCCCGATGCAGCAGTCGTGCTCGGTCGCTGGGAGCTAAAACGCACAAACGACGAGCCGCACGGACGATTCACGCTCATCTTCAAACGCCTGCCGGAAGGGTGGCGTATTGTTCATGATCATACGTCCGCAGCTCCGTCGCAGTGACGAGGCCCGCTTGAACTGGTCGATCCGATCCTTGCCCGCAGGTTAGCGCCTGCATGACCGATCAGGCGAGATACCTAACTTACGCGCGCAATCGGGTGAGAAGCTTCTCATGGATATTGTCGAAGCCTCCATTGCTGAACACCACGACCACGTCTTTTGGCTGCAGCATCGGAATGATTCGGTCCACAATCGCGTTGGCATTTTGCTCGTAGAATGCAGGCCGGCCAGCCTCAGCAATCGCCGCGACGACCCGATCCGGTTTTAAGCGCTGATCTTCGGGGATTTGTTCGATCCGGGCCACCTGCGAGATAAATACACCGTCGGCCATTTTGAGCGCTTCAGGGAGTTGCTGCTGAAACACCGCACGCCGAGTCGTATTCGAGCGGGGCTCAAATACCGCCCATAGCCGCTGACCACGAAAGCGATGACGGAGCGCCTGCAATGTTTGAGAGATTGCAGTGGGATGATGCCCGAAATCGTCGATTACTGTAACGCCGCCAGCTTCGCCGCGAAACTCCTGCCGGCGCGCAATGCCCAGAAAACTGGAGAACGCGCTGGCGATTTCTGTCGTCGGCACATCATAAAAGCGCGCGGCGGTCGCCGCCATCGCGGCGTTATGAACGTTGAATTCGCCAATGAGCGGAATTTCGAAAACGTCCTCACCCAGTTTGAATCGAGAGACACCAGCTGAGTAAGAAACGTCTCGAATTCGTTGGGCGCAGTTTTTCGAGAAACCCACTTCGACCATCTGTGCCAGGCAATCTTTAGCGACGTCAACGGAGTTCGGATCGTCCCCGTTCACGACGACCATGCCGTTTTGAGGAACGATATTCAGTAAGCGTCGAAAGCTGAGCTTGATCTCATCGAGATTGTTGAAGATGTCCGCATGATCGAACTCCACATTGTTCACGATCACGAGTTCCGGCAGGTAATGAACAAACTTTGAGCGCTTGTCGAAAAATGCGGTGTCGTACTCGTCACCTTCGAGCACGAAATATTTTGAATCGTTGAGGCGCGCGCCTTCGCCAAAATTTTTCGGAATGCCGCCTATTAGAAAACCCGGGTTGCGTGCAGCTTTTTCCATGATCCAGGCAAGCAACGCCGTCGTCGTCGTTTTACCGTGCGTTCCAGTGACCACGAGATTATGCCGGCCGCGCAGGAAAAAATTCTTCAGTACCTCTGGCAACGACAGATAAAGCAGTTTCCGGTTCAGCACTGCCTCCACTTCCGGATTGCCACGCGTCATTGCGTTGCCAATCACTACTACGTCCGCATCCGCCGGGATGTTCTCCGCGCGATAACCTTCCATGGGCGCGACTCCCTTGTTCTCGAGGAAGCTCGACATCGGCGGGTAAACATTCTGGTCCGACCCAGTGACCTTAAGGCCGCGCTCTTGCAACGCGACGGCAACTGCGCCCATCGCTGTACCGCAAATTCCGAGGAAGTGGAAACTCTTGGGCGCTTCTTTCACGCGGGTTTTCTACGCCGCGTCAGCGAGTTTGGCTAGCCGCATCTGTCATCGTCAGCGGATCGGAGCAAAGTAGCGGCTCCTCTTGATAGTCTTTGTTTTCGACGCGGGGATTTTTCGAGTCTGGCTCAGCGTGACGATCCCTGCGCAATCGTCATTTCTTTTTGAAGACTTCGATCGCTTCCCACGCTTCGTCGGGCGGAGCTTGCTCGTATTCGAGCGCGCGCTGCAGATACATCTTCGCCAGCAAATCGTCGGGATAGAATTCCAAGAAACGTGAAAAAAGGATTTTCGCGTCAGTAAAATCGCGTGTGCGAAATTTCTCTAACGCTTCCTCATACGTTTCCAGCCATTTCAAAAACTCCGAATCCGTCTCTTCGCCTCGGGCAGCGACGAAAGTAAAGACGTCTACCGGTTTGGTTTTGCCCTTCACTTGCACGCGAGCCACGGAGCGTAAATAAACTTCGTCCCGGACCAACTCGGCAACCGACGCACCAACCAGCATATCGACACCATAGGTTCGCGTCAGGGCTTCCAGCCTTGATGCCAGATTCACGGCATCACCTATCACCGTGGGATCCATTCGCTCCTGCGAACCAATATTGCCAACGATCACCTCACCGTGGTTGACGCCGATGCCCATGCCCAATCCCATCCGGCCTTGTTCGCGCCAGGTTTGATTGAGTTGGCTCAACTGCCGGCGCATTCCCAATGCCGCGCGCGCGCAACATTTCGCATCCTGCGCCGTGCCAAGACTGCGCACATTGCCCCACACAGCCATGATCGCGTCGCCGATAAATTTATCGAGTGTTCCGCCATTGCTGAAAATTTCAGAAGTCATCCGTGAGAGATATTCATTGAGCTGCGCGACCAGCGCTTCGGGATCGGCTTTCTCCGCCAGCGTTGTGAAACCAATCAAATCCGAGAATAGGATCGTGACCGGCACACGCACACCACGAAGCGAGCTGTAGTAGCTGTCCGGGTTGTCCAGGATTTCCTTGACCAGGTTTTTCGAGACGTAACGTTCGAGCGTACGACGAGTGCGCAATTTCTCCAGCCGCTCCAGGAAGTATTCGAACCCCAGCGAAAACGATCCGCTGAGGACCAGCGCCAACAACACCGGAACAGTAAGCAGCAGCAGGCCTGTTTTATCGTAGAGCAGCCGCGCCGTTCCAAGATATGTAGCCGTAAGTGCGACCAGTGCCCCAACGCAGAGCAGCGGCCTGCGCAAGAAGGCAACAAGCGACCACGCGACAAGCCCTGCCGCACCCACGAGTGCCAGGTTAACTTTCGGCGGCGTAGGCTTCAAAAATTCGTGGCCGAGCGCGGCAGCCATCGCCTGCAAATGAAGTCCCGGCCCTAAAGTGGCCGGGCTCATCGGTGTATCGACCACGTCGTGCAATATCTGTGCAGACGCCCCCACCATTACGATTTTGTCTTTGAGAAAAGCGCCATCAGCGTAATTGGAATGCCAGAGTTTTGGATCGAACACCTCGTAGAGTGGACGCGGTTCATATGCGTCGACGGCACTAAAGCGAATCATATGGCCATCAAAATCCTGCGGGACGTCGCTCGCATGACCGATTTTCGTTAGAGCCCGCCCGGAAAGAGATTCGTAACTCTCCTGGCTCGAATGCGGCGGCAACCCGGCCAGTTGCCGATTGGTCACGTGATAAAGTACAGTGCGGACCTTTCCGTCGATGGGATCCGCCCAGAAATTCACAAACCCTACGCGATCATCCTGGAGCTGCGGCGGAGGGATTAACGCATCGTTCGGCGTAACCTCTTGCGCAGCCTTTCCCATATCGAAATTGGCGGCCATTACTACTTTGTCACGATAGCGGTCGAGCGCGGCGTGAAACGCGGGATCGCCATCTTTTTGCTGGTCAAACATCATGTCGAACATCACCAGGCGCGCACCTGCGCTAAACAGACGATCGAGCAGGAGCGCCCAGATTTCGCGCGACCATGGGAATGGCCGCTCGGTCATCACCTGAAACGCGCGGTTATTCGCGATTTCGTCGGGCGTCAACGCCGCCATTTCCAATGTGCTTTGGTCAAGCCCCAGAAAAACAAAATCGTTACGCGTTGCAGTTTTTCGGCCTTCGCGTCGAAGCAAATCCTCGAAACTCTGTTCGCCTCTCCAAGGCGTCGAAAGAAACGGCGTCATCGGGAAGAAATAACCGAGAAAAATCAGACCGGTCCAAAAAAAGCAGATCGACGCCAGGATCAAAAGACGATAGCGACCAAGCCAATTCACGCGCGCATTATACCTCTATTACGGGATTTGGAAATTTCATTCCAGCGGGGATGGACAGTGCTGTTAAATCATTAGTTCGTTTAACGCTTTGGATCCCTGAAACGTTAAAACTATTGATCTCGAAGTTAATTAATTCTGCTTGACTAGGAAATTCCAAAGCCTCACAAAAAAACTGAAGTTTGATCGGCTCGAAAAAATTCTAGGAATCTCCCTTGGAACGGTCTCTGTTCATATGCGCAGCGGTTCTGATCCTCGCGGTTCAGCCAATGCACGGCCAGGCGCCGCCCGGATCGGCGCAAAATCGCGCGCAATTGCTAGGCGGGCAGGCCTATCCCGGCCCAAGCGCCACACCCACTGCCGAAACTGAAGGTTACCCTGTCACAAGTCCCAACGATAAAGACATCGGCGAGCAGCAGATCTTGAAGCGGGTGGAAGAGTACAAACCCTTCACGATTTCTGTTTATTCTCCCTTTTACTGGACATCCAATGCCGCACTCGTCAGCAAGGGCGAACAAGATGATGTTCTAGTCGCTCCAGGAGTCACTTTGATGTATGAGCCGCGCATTACCAACACGTTATACGCGCAAGTGGGCGTCATACAGCAATTCTTCTTTTACGACCAACTCACGGAACTTAATTTCGCCAGCCTCGATGTCATCGCAGGTCTGCATTATTACCTGCCGCAGTTCCACAACCTGAGCCTTCGCGGGTATTATGATTACAATCGCCTAACGACTACTGACAATTTCGACGAGATATTCGTCAATAATTCCATCATTTTAAACGCGGAACTGCCGTTTCGGATCGCCCGTGCGCAACAGCTCCTGGCCGGCGTTGCCTTGAACCTGAGCTTTGAGGGCAATCCACAATCACCGCGTCGCAACAACTACTCACTCTACGGGACCTACGATGTTGCTTTGAGTCGCTCTTTTTCCCTGGACGCTGGGTTTCAGTTCGTCGTGCGTGATTATTATTCCGACGATCGAACCGATGTGAACGAAATACTTTCCGTGAGCGCAAACTATCGGGTTCGGGACTGGCTCACGTTGAGTGCTCTTAGCTCTTTCGCCTGGAATCAGTCAAATCACAGTGTCTTCGATTACAGCGTCGCTAACATCGGCGGCGGCATAGCGCTGACGCTGAAGTTCTAACTTCCGGTGAAAAATCGCTTTCCCTCTTCAGCGCGAAGAGCGAAAATTTTAGCGCGCTGTTTCCTGGTTTATGTCACCGTTATCGCCAGCTGTTTAAACGCTGCGGAGTTGAAAGAAGCGCGCGTTACACAAGTGGTCAAAGATGTGAAGCTTGGTTTGCCCCAAGCAGCGCCACACCGGGTCGCGGTCGGTGAAAGCTTTCACGATGGTGATGCTATCAACACGGGAGTGACCGGACGCAGCGAATTGACTTTCGCGGACCAAACGATCGCGCGTCTTGCGGCGAAAACGAACGTCAGTTTCAGCAACGGAACACGCACCGTAGACCTTGGCGAAGGTGCAATGCTTTTCCAGATACCGAAAGGCGCTGGCCGCTTGCAGATCAAAACGGCTGCCATCGCGGTCGCGAGCGCGGGGGCGACGGGCATAATCGAGCGTCATGGCCAGTTCTACGTCAAGGTGCTTGTTTTGGACGGGACGGTCCGATGTTATTTGACCAATCGTCTCGGCGAATCACTCTTGCTCCAGCCCGGCCAAATTCTCATTGCCAAGCCGGACGTCACCGCCCTCCCGGAGCCCGCGGATTTCGACATTTCTCGAGAGATGAAGACGTGCCTGCTGGTCCGCGATTTTCAACCTTTAGCCAGTCAACGTCGGATCGAATCGGAAGAACAGAAGCAACTGAATCTGATAGCGAAGGGCACATACATTCCCTCAAATCTCGTCATCTTGGGACGCGGCACGCAGGTTACCCTTGTTAATGCGCCATCCACAACGCCGCCCTCAAAGCCACTAACAAACACCGACCACCAGTCTCGCACACCTTAACTCACGGAGTCGACATCGATACCTCCGCTTATCAACTAAAACTCCCAGCAACTATGAAGAAAATATTCGCAGGAATTCCGCACACAATATTCATCGGAGCCGCGTCAGCCTTAACTTGGACGATCGCCATGGCCAATTCGGCAGGCGCAGCGCAACTGCAGGAAGCGCGTGTTACTCAGGTAGTGAATGATGTTAAACTGCTGCTCGAACAATCGGCTCCCCGGCCGGCGACGACTAGCGATCTTATCCGCCGTGGTACCGCTGTTCGCACT
>DASXHS010000108.1:0-9916 GCA_036488345.1 Candidatus Udaeobacter sp. | reverse complement strand
GTTGTCCCCAACGCGTTGTCCGATGCCACGGGCCTGACATTTGCGCCTTCGGCGAATTTTTTCGCATCGTCTTCGGACAAGCCGATCCACCTTTCGCTTTTGTCAAAGAACAGTTATGCATAACCAATCGTGAAACCCGGTCAGCACATCCTCGGAGTGGAAGGCGGCGGTACGAAAACCGCCTGGGCGTTAGTAGAAACCGTAGTCCCTATAGGTCGGGATGATCCCGGCTGGGAATTTCGCGTTCTGGAGCAAGGAAAACTGCAGGCCTCGAATTTTCGTCTCACCGCACCCGAGCGTTTGCGCGCGATTCTTGCCGAACTGCCGAAGCAAATCGATTGCGCTGGAGTTTTCCTTGCCGGTTGCGCAACAGCCGAAGATCGTGAGGCTCTGAGGCAAATCTGCCTCGAGATCTGGCCGAAAGCGAAAATCGTGACCGGCAGCGACCGCGATTCCGGCCTCGCGGCAGCGCTCGATCATTGTGATGGCATCGTCGTCAACGCCGGAAGCGGATCATCAGTAACCGGCCGCCGCGGCGAAAGGATTGAGCGAGCGGGCGGGTGGGGCCATATATTGGGCGACGCCGGCGGCGGTTATTCCATTTCAATGCAGGCGCTCCGCCTGATTTTGCGCGAACACGATTTGCGGCACGCCGAAATGGATTTCACCGCAAAAATCCTTCATGCGCTTTCGTTAAACAACTTCGATGAACTGGTTCGTTGGGTTCAAGCGGCAGACAAAATGGAGATCGCCACGCTCGCTCCAGTCGTATTTGAGGCTGCCGGCGCCGGCGATGGGCGAATGATGGAGATCATCGAAGAAGGCGCGCGGGTGCTATGCGAATACACCGAGGCAGTCGCTGACCGCCTGCACGTGCTCGCGCCAAAGGTCGTTCTGATAGGTGGCCTTTTTCACCGGGATTCAATTTACACGCACGCGTTTCGCCGGCGGCTGAAGAAAAATCTTCCCGATGCTCGCGTAACAATTGCCGAACGCGCGCCTGAGCTTGGTGCTGTGTGGCTGGCAACAGAAGCGCACGATCATGCAACCTTTCAGCCGCAGCCGTCGCAGCGCGAGATTGACGGTTTGGCTGCCGCGCTAACTGAGCAGCGCAATCCACGCTCGCAAAATCTGGAAAAAATGACCGCTCACGAACTGGTTCAATTGTTTGTGGAGGAAGAGAAGTTTGTTCAAGAAGCTTTGCGGAGTGCCTCGGCGGATCTTGTCCGCGCAATTAAAACAGTGACGGAATCACTGCGAAACGGTGGCCGGCTATTTTACCTCGGCGCGGGGAGCAGCGGGCGCATCGGCGTTCTGGACGCCAGCGAAATCCCGCCCACTTTCGGCGCGCCGACGCATCTGGTGCAGGGAGTAATCGCGGGCGGAGTGACGGCGTTGCATCGGAGCGTGGAAGGCGCAGAAGATGAAGAGAGCGCCGGCGCATGCGCGTTGGATGAGCGGGGAGTGAAGCCCGGTGATGTGGTGCTTGGAATCACGGCCAGTGGCCGGACACCTTTTGTTCGCGGCGCACTCGTCCGAGCCAAGTCGTTAGGCGCAAAAACAATTCTGCTCACCTGCAATCCGCATTGCAGCCACCGGCCTGTGGCCGGTCCCGGCGACGGCCCACAGAGCCATGGCCATAGCGATGTCGATCTGCTGATCCCGCTTCCTGTCGGACCGGAAATTCTGGCTGGGTCCACGAGATTGAAAGCCGGGACCGCCACAAAGGTTGCGCTCAACATTATCAGCACGGGCGCGATGATTGGGCTTGGGAAAGTGCGCGGCAATCTCATGGTCGATCTGCGCACCACGAGCACGAAGTTGCGCGACCGCGCCGTGCGGATCGTGGCCGAAGTGACCCAACGCGATTACGAATCTGCCCTTGGCTTGCTCGAGACGAACGAATGGAACTTGCGCGCAGCGCTGGAGAAACCTTAAAAATTTCTGTTTCGGATAAGCGCAGCGGAAGTCGCTCGTGCGAAGATAGGTATGTTTAACCGAAAGGAACAAATCCTATGCTTTGGACAATATTCGTTATTCTGCTGGTGCTATGGCTGCTTGGATTAGTCAGCTCGTACACGCTGGGTGGGTTCATTCACATCCTGCTCGTGATCGCGATTGTAGTGCTGATTATCCAACTGCTGTCAGGGCGCCGGGCGTTATAGCATCGAGATAACGTCGAAGCGATGAAGCCGGCCGGATTTATCGGCATCGTTCTTATCGTTATCGGCATCATCGCTCTGGCGTATGGCGGAATCACGTACACCAAGCGCGAAAAGGTATTGGATCTCGGTCCGCTTCAGGCGACCGCGGAAAAGCAAAAGACCATTCCGTTTCCCCCAGTATTGGGCGGGATTTGTTTGGTCGGCGGAATCGTCCTGGTGATCGTCGGCAGTCGGAAAACGTAGAGCGAAATCGGTAACGCTGTAGCCGCCTCGCTATGTCGAGGCGCCGATAATCTTTCCTATTATACGGCCACACAGCGCCGTGGCTACAATCTCTAATCGCCGGCTTTCAATACCGCGAAAGTTTTGCTACCCTTGCGGTCAAGATAAAAAAGCACGCCGCGCTTCGGATCCGCCTTGTTCAGCGCATCGCGAAATGATTGCACGTTCGTCACAGGCTTCCCGTCCACCTCGGTAATCACGTCTTCGCGCTCAATGCCCTGAGCACCGGCGATGCTGTTTTCTTCCACGTCGGTTACGATTACCCCCTGTTGCGATGACAAATGGAGACGCTCCGCGACATCTTTCGTCAGTTCTTGCACCTGCAATCCAAACTTTCCAAGGTCCTGCGGTTTGGGTTCGGTCGGTTGGACCGGTTGATTCGACGCGCGGGTGATGTCGTCTGGCAATTCGCCGGTCTTCACAGCCACCTTTATCGCCTGGCCTTTGCGCCAAACCGTCAGCTCGACATTCTCCCCGACTTTCTTTTTCAGAATTTCATGCTGCAACTGTGAATCGGACGTGATCGCACTCCCATCGACATGCGTGATCACGTCGAATGGGCGCAGGTTGCTCTTCGAGGCCGGAGCGTCCGCTTCGATGGTGCGAACCACCACACCTTTGTCCGCGCCTTTAAAGAAATCGCGGATCGACGGATCATCGCCGAGCGTTTCAATCCGAATGCCCAGCCAAGGTCGCACGATTTTGTGGCCGGCGATAAGTTCGCCGCCGATGTCCTTGGCCATGTTGATGGGAATCGCAAAGCCCAGCCCGCGGTTCATTCCATTGATCAGCGTGTTCATGCCGATCACTTTTCCGTCGATATCGCACAGGGGTCCGCCGCTATTTCCGGGATTAATCGATGCATCGGTCTGCAAATAATCTGCGATAGAGTAGCCGCCCGATTGCAGCAATTTGCTCCGGCCTTTGCCGCTGATTATGCCATAAGTGAACGTGTAATCGAGCTTGAAGGGCGCGCCGATCGCGAACGCGAATTGTCCGACCCGCACTGCATCGCTGTCACCAAGCTGGACGACAGGCAAATCTTTTCCCTCGATTTTGACGACCGCAATGTCCGTCCTTTCGTCCGCGCCGACCACTCGGCCCGAAAATTCGCGGCCATCTTGTAATTTCACGTCGATTTTGTCCGCATCTTCGATGACGTGAACGTTCGTGAGGATGTAGCCATCGGGCCGCACGATGAAGCCGGAGCCTTCACTTTGAACCGCTCGCGGCGTCCCGGGATTTCGGCGCGACCGGTTTTCGTCCGGCGGCCCTTGAAAAAACAGATCGTCGAGTGGCGAAGTCTCGCTGACTTCACTTTTCTTGGATGTCTCAATGATGACAACGCCCGGTGCAACGGTTTCGAACACTTTCGCAAAGGCATTGTTTAATTGATGAACGACGTCCTTGCCTGCTTCAGCCGCAGCTGGATTGAGTGGACCGGCATCATTCGACACGACCTCCGGTTGCGCCGCAAACGAAGTACTGAACGCGAGAGAAAGTGCGAAAATGGACAAACGCATAAGTTGGAATTTTGACAGTGGCCAACATGCAACGTTCAACCCGCAGCGTCCAATCGCCGTTGGCCCCGGCAAAACGGTCGTGTGGCCACCTGATTCAAAGATGGATTCGCAGTTCCGCGGTAGCCGTGCCAGATTCCTTGACGAGAATCGTATGATTGGCGCCCCAGCCATCAATATGCGCACCTTTCACCGGCGATTTATCTTACGAGCGGGCGTCGCAGCCCTGATTTTAATTGCTTTGTGGATAATCGCCATCGGGCCCGAACCTCCTTCGCGCATTACGATTTCCCCGGACGAACTGGTGCGAGCCGTCACGATTCAGCGCGAACCCCTCATCGATTTGGCTCTGATGGAACACGTCGATCCAAACGGGCGCGACGCGCAAGGTCGCACGCCGTTGCTGATCGCGACGTCGCAGCAGGACTGGAAAACGGCGCGACGGCTCCTCGATGCCGGAGCCGTTGTCGATCTCGCCGACAAGAATGGATTTACGCCGGTGATGGCTGCAGCGATGCACGGCGATCAGGACATGTTTCAGTTGCTCCTGGCGCGCTCAACCAATCTTCAGCCGGAAAAACGCTCGGCAGACGGACAAGACCTTCTAAGCGTTGCGCTCGATGGCGGGCACCCGGAGATCATTAAAACCGTGGAGCAGCGTTTGCCGAGGGTGCCGGAATGGACGGCCAGCACACGGCGCGCTTTGTCCAGAGCGTTGCAAGCGGGCAAGAACGATGAAATCCGGTTGCTGCTGAGCAAACAATCGGCGCCACCGACGCCCGAAGGCAAGAATGTGCCATTTCTTGCGTATGCGATCGCGAGCAACAACGGATCTTTGTTCAGCACACTGTTGAATTGCGGAGCAGATCCCAACACGGTGCTGCCCTCCCGTTCCGATAAAGATTTTTTGGCGTTGCTCCCAAAAGGATTGCGCAGCTACGTCGAAGATGATCACAACGTCACGGTGCTAATGCTCGCCTCGGGTCTGGGCCAGGTCGATTATTCGCAGGCTTTGATCGCCGGCGGAGCAAACCGGACGCGCCTGACGACCCGGAATAAAATGTCGGCATTGGATATTGCCGCGGAGACCGGCCACTGGCGTTCCGCGCAAATTCTTCTCGGCGGCGGCCCCGCGCCGGAAAAGTTGCGCGTCGAGATTTCTCTGGGGATGCAAAGCGTCGCTCTCTTCAGGGACGGCAAACCGATATATCACTCGCGATGCTCCACCGGTCGTTCGGGCTATTCCACGAAACGGGGCGAGTTCGTGATAACCAACAAGGAACGCAGCCATCGTTCCACCATCTACCACGTCGAGATGCCATATTTCATGCGGCTGAGCTGTCTCGATTTTGGAATGCATGCTGGTTATGTGCCGAACTATCCGGCGTCGCACGGCTGCATTCGGTTGCCCGAAGATACCGCGCGCAAATTCTTCTCCGAAATTCCAGTCGGCACACTTGTGACTGTGCAATAACGTAGCGCCAGCGTCCTCGCTTACGAAGCCTGCAAGCCGGAGGCATACGCTACTCCTCAATCGGGGAGGCGACCCGGACCGCCTCGTATTTTCCGAATCCAAACTGCTGCTTTGCAGCATCTCAATGGAAATCCATGGAAACAAACAATCTCGCCGCACAATTCCCCTTTGCCTCGAACCATCCATCGGTTCCCACAAAAGTTTCGCGTGCAACATGGGCCGGCCTGCCCATCGCGCTTTTTGCGATGCTCGCGATTCGCCAGGTAATCGTGTTCTTCATCCCTGAAACTACCTGTGCCTCAGCGCTTCTAAAGGAATCTCTCATCTGGGTGAGCGCGCTGGCCCTCATCGTGATTATCCGGCGCGGCGAACATTTACCACTGCGTTCCATCGGACTGGGCACCGCGTGTTGGTGGAAATCCATCTTGTGGGGACTCGTCACCGCCACGGTATTGGCAGTGGTTCTCGGCGCACTGGCTCATCTCACCGGTTACGGACATGGTCCCGGCTCTGCCGCGTTCGAGAAACTGCCGCTATGGTTGATCACAGCGATCGTTTTCCGCGCCGGAGTGGTAGAAGAATTATTCTACCGCGGTTACGCCATCGAACGCTTGCAAATGATTGGTCTCGGCCGGGTGTGGTCAATCGCGATTCCACTGGTGATCTTTTCGCTTGGTCATTGATCAGGCGGCGCGGCCAACATTCTCATCGCGTTCGCAGCAGGCTTAATCCTGACCGGATTCTATCTCTGGCGCCGCGATCTGGCGGCCAACATGATCGGTCACGGCCTGGTGGATTTTGTGGCTAACGTCCTGCCGAAATTGTTTTCCTGACGCGTCGCGTCACAACAGTTTCAATCCAAGGGACTCTTTACTCCAATACCCGGCTTGTTGAGCACGTGCGTGTAAATCCGCGTAAAAGCGTGCTGCGTGCTACGCTGCTGCGCTCACGCGGTTTGCCGGGTTCAGCTGCGGCGCGATGCTGTTAGTTGCTTTAGCTGTCAACACAAAGGGAGATTTGATTGAATTTCTCGATAGATAGTGCCTTAGCTGCGCTTTTAGAAATCTTCTCCCAGCACCGCTTTTGAGATATCTCTCACGACCTAGAGCATCGGCCTGTCCCACATAAGCTTCATAGTAAACGAGCTTCCAAGGGCCGCGGTGCGACGTCGCAAATGAATTTCCTTCCACGTGCTCGCGCAACCTCCTTCGCAGATTCGATGAGTAGCCAACGTAAAAGCCGCCATAACGGAAAGATCGAAGGAGGTACACGTAATGCTTCAGCGGAAGGTCACTCCAGGCGCGTGAGCAACGCTTTTACGCGCTGATCGAGCAGTTTCGGTTTGTCTGCCGTCTGCGCTGGCGATAGAATCGCGCTCATGGGCGCCATTTTCTCCTGCCTTCAGTATCGAAGCGGCCTGAATACCCGCTCGAAGCGAAGCGCCAGCATCTGACCGGCGGCGGAGTCTTCGCGCTTCAGATCCGACCCGATGGCACTGTAGCGCGCATCGAGACTCTTCAAGGCATCGGCCATCAGGAGCTTGATCGAGCCGCCATTGCCGCTTTCCGCGAGTGGCGCTTTTATCCGCATCGTGCGAGCTGGACGCTCAGGGTGCCCATTCGTTACGTCGACGGTCCCTCTCGCGTTGATGACTTGATGAGGCAGCCCCGGCGACCGGGCTATGGCATGCTCATTACCGTGTTCTCGGGTGCTAAATGAACGAAGGGCCTAACCATGCGATGGAGCGAACGACTGGCAGCTGTGGTTCGTCACTTTTCATGAAATTCCACTCTCTCAACCCGCAGGGACCCGCTCTCCCGCCAGTCGTCGCTCATGTCGTTCTCGTTAGACCTATGAAGCACACAACGGGTTTAAGTTACATTGTTACTGGTCTGCTTCTCGTCGGCTGCGGCACGGTCGAAGAGAGGGCTCCGTTTTATGGCGTGTCCCGCGAAGATGCGCTCCAGATCAGCCGGATCCTTCGCGAAGAAAAACATGTGCAAAAAATACAGCAGTATTACAGACAGGAGGATGGTACGATACTCGTCTTGACACGAAGGTTTGACGCCGGGGCGCGGTCAGCAGGCTTTGTTTTGGACTACGGCAGCATTGGGTGTCGGCAAGCAGCAAGGCCTCTCGGAGAATATAGCTTCCTGGGATGTACCGTCGCTCCCGGATTCGAGTTCGAAGATTTCAAGATGCTCTCCGACGGGTCAGCAGCGCTCGCACACATCGCGTCGCTGAATGCCACGCTTGCCGAACTCGCCTAGAGGTAAGATGAATGATGTTACCGCTCAACTTGTTAGGCAGAGCTGCGGGATAAACTCATACGATCGCGTCGATCCCCTCGTGCATCGAACGTTCCGCAGATCAGGCCTATGATCTAACAAGCCGGCTCAACCGCCATTGACTTATGCCGAAGGAATACGTCAACCCAAATAACCTGTTTCCGAGCTTGCCGCATGGGTTTTTCGCAGGTCGTGATCGCCACCGGAAGAAAGATGGTGTTCATCTCTGGACAAACAGCTTGAGGCGCACAGAAGAACATCGTCGGCGGGGAGAGCGTTCTTGAGCAGGCAAGGCAGGCATTCCGTAACCTTCAAAAAGCGATGGCGGCGGCTGGCGGCACGTTAAAAGACATTGTTACTCTGCGGATTTACGTCGTGGACTATCAGTCCGAGAGCGGAACAGCGGTGGGCACTGCTTTAAGAGAATTCTTTTCTCCGGAGAAGCCGCCGGCAAGTACCTGGATCGGCGTCTCAGCGCTGGCAGATCCAGAATTTCTCATAGAGATTGAAGCGACAGCGGTGTTGGACTGAGCTTTTGCACAGGAACATCTCGTGAGCCGACGGTTAATTCTTTTTGCTCCAGGGGCCGGTGCGCCTTCCTCGCATCCGTGGATGCAAAATTGGAAACGGCGTTTGTCGGAGATCGGTGAGGTCGAGAGTTTCGACTATGATTACATGCGCGCGGGGCGGAAACGGCCCGATCCGTTGCCGCAACTGATCGCAACGCATCGGGCGGCGTTGGAGACGTTCGTGAATCGAGAATCGAGAAGCGTGAATCGGGAAGAACCAACACCGCTCCTTTTCCTCGTCGGTAAAAGCATGGGCGGCCGGATTGGATGTCACGTGTCGCTCGAGGAAAAGGTCGATGGCCTGATTTGCCTTGGCTATCCGCTTTGCGCCATGTGCGATCGTACAAAACTTCGCGACGAAGTTTTGCGCGGACTGACGACGCCCATCCTCTTTGTGCAAGGCACGCGCGACGCCCTATGTCCGCTGGATCTCTTAGAGCGGGCGCGAGGCGAGATGAAAGCCCCAAACTTTTTGCACGTCGTTGAGGACGGCGATCACTCGGTGCGGGTGGCGAAGCGCCGGCTTCAGGCAATGGGTGAAACCCAGGACGAGGTCGACCAACGGGCCTTGCAAGCGATCTCGAAGTTTGTCTCCACGTTAGGTTGAGCTAGTTGCGGCACGAAACAGACGCGGTCTCATTGCGATCGCCTGGAGACGGCCCGCCCCGGGCCGCGGTTATGTTTTCGTTTTCGGGACGAGGGCGTCCCGTCCCCATACTATATTTCGTTGACCGGTTGACCCATACGGTACTTTAGGAAGTGAGACGGCCCACAGGGCCGTGGCTACATCGATCACAGATTTAGTTCACGAGACGAGATGAAAAAGAAGCTAACGAAACGGAGGCAAGGCCGCGTTTCTGTCCACTCCGGTCAGGTGGAGTTTGTTAAAGTCAATGTTGGCGGTTGGCAGTGGCGAGACGTTTATCAATGGCTGCTTGGTTTACGGTGGCCACAGTTTGCCGCAGTGGTGGGCGCCTTTTACATCACGCTCAATCTGTTGTTCGCCACGCTTTACGCTGTCGATCCTAACAGTATCGCTGGCACCACCGGTGGCCGGTGGTTTTATGACTGCTTCTTCTTTAGCGTACAAACTCTGGCCACCGTCGGATACGGCCACATGTATCCGCAGACGTTGTACGGGCACGTGGTGAGCATGATCGAAATCATGAGCGGCATTTTTTTGCTCGCAGTTGTTACCGGAATTATTTTTGTCCGCTTCTCCCGCCCGGTGGCGCGCATTGCCTTTAGCAGGTCGATGGTGGTCGGTCCGTTGAACGGCCAGCCGACGCTCATGGTACGCGTGGGCAATCAACACCAGCACAGCATCGTCGACACCGAGTTCCGCATCATGTTTATGCGGGATGAGCCGTTGGTTGAAGGCGGCGATTTCCGGTATTTTTACGCGCTCAAGCTACACTTCGATAAAATAATCCTATTTCCGGCAGCATTGACGCTGCGCCATGTGATCGATAAGAGCAGCCCGTTGTACGGCGAGACACTCGAATCGCTCGAAGCCAGTCGCTCGCTGTTCGCAGTTTCAGTCTCAGGAATTGATCCTATCATTGCTGCTCCCGTCCAGGCACAACACGATTACAGTTGGCGCGATGTCCGCTTCGGC
>DASXHS010000098.1:0-5534 GCA_036488345.1 Candidatus Udaeobacter sp. | reverse complement strand
AGCATTCGTGCGCGCGGCTGGGATCACGTGACCTACGGCACGTTCTCTACTGCGCTGGCGTCCTCGAAATTGATGAAACTTGATTCGGCGAACACCCGGCACGCCGTGAATATTGCCGGTGTGGCCGGCGCGGCGATGCGCCAGGCCCGCGCGGGCGAACTCTCGCACTGGAAAGGCGTTGCCTTTGCCACCGCGGCGCGCCACGGCGTTTTCTCCGCGCTGCTTGCACGCGAAGGTATGACCGGGCCGGCGCCGATTTTCGAAGGCGAAATGGGATTCGAGAAGCAACTCGGCGTGTCGTTAGGCAACGTCGGTGAGAAATTTCGCGGATCGCCCACAATGATTTTGAAGACGAGCATCAAATATTGGCCGGCGGAATATCACAGTCAGAGCGCGATTGAAGCGGCGCTTTTTTTACGAAGCCAGATTGACGACCTCTCGAAAATCAAAGGTGTGGTGATCGAGAGCCACGATGCTTCGGTCGACATCATCGGGAGCGAACCGGAGAAATGGAAACCGAAGACGCGCGAGACGGCGGATCACAGTTTGCCGTACATCACGGCCATTGCGCTGATTGACGGCGAAATCACCGATCGCCAGTTCGAGCCAGAGCGGTTCAAAGATCCCGAGGTCTGGAAATTTTTGGAAAATGTGAAAGTGGAGCGGAACGCGGAATTGAGCGCGATGTATCCAGATGCTGTCGCCAACATTGTGCACGTTGACCTTGTCGATGGTCGTCGATTAACCAAGCGCGTCGATTATCCGCTGGGCAACGCGAAGAATCGGCTCAAAGATTCGGCAGTCGAAGGAAAATTCCTCGCGCTCGTCGAGCGCATCATCGGAGAGAGTCGGGCGAAAAAGATTATCGAGCTTGCTTGGAAATTGGATGAAGCGAAGAACGTGGATGCTCTAATGCAGGCGCTGCAGGTGCCGGAGGAGAATTAATTAAGATTTCTCGACTTCGCTCGGAATGACAGAGGTTCGCTCGATATGACAAGGCAAACAAAAGCGGCGCGACTGCGTGAGCTTATCGCGAAAGGCGCGATCATGCTGCCCGGTGTACCAAACGCGGGCATGGCGCGACAGGTGGAACGTGTCGGATTTGACGCCGTGTACGTGAGCGGCGCGGGAATGGCGAATTCGACAGCTGGCGTTCCCGATATCGGTCTGCTGACGTTAACGGAAGTGGCGCAACTGGCCGGGTACATTGCCAGGGCGGTGAAGATCCCGGCGATCGTGGACGCAGATACCGGGTTTGGTAGTTCGGAAAATGTCGCGCGCACAATCCGCGAGCTTGAAGCAGCGGATCTGGCTGGTTGTCACATTGAGGACCAGGAATTTCCCAAGCGCTGCGGACATCTTTCCGGGAAATCGCTGGTCGACGTTGAGGAGATGAGGGAAAAAATCAAAGCGGCGGTCGCTGCACGACGCGATCCCGATTTCATGATCATCGCGCGTACGGACGCGCGCGCGGTCGAGGATTTCGATCGAACGGTTGGCCGGGCGCAGCGGTACATGGAAGCGGGCGCGGACGCAATCTTTCCGGAAGCATTGCAAAGCGCGGAGGAGTTTCGCGACTTTGCCAGTGAGATCGATCTGCCGCTGCTTGCGAACATGACGGAGTTTGGGAAAAGCCCGCTGCATTCGTTTAAGGATTTGGCCCAATTCGGTTACCGCATGGTGATTTTTCCGCAAAGCGCCTTCCGCGTGTCGATGAAAGCGAGCCAGAAGCTTTTGGACGCTCTTAAGGAAAGCGGGACGCAAAAGGAATGGCTCGATGAAATGCAGACGCGCGAGGAGCTTTACAAACTGCTCGACTACGATCCGACTGCGGAGAAGTGGGTAGGCTAGAGCGACTGGCGATTTGTCGGCACGCGTATCGTAGCTACAATCAGCGAAAACATGGGTACTGAAACAAAACCACAATACAGCCCGGGACTGGCCGGGGTAATCGCTGGAGAAACGGCGATCTGCTGGGTCGATCCCGCTGCCGGGTTGATGTATCGGGGCTACGACATTCATGGGATGGCCGAGAAGGCCACTTTCGAGGAGGTCGCTTATCTGCTGCTCAATGGAGAGTTGCCGAACGCGAAGCAACTGAAGGAATTCACGCAACAAATCGCCAGCGAACGTGGGTTGCCCGGGCCGGTAACGGAAATGCTGCGACTTCTCCCGAGCGACACGCATCCAATGGATATGCTGCGCACCGGCGTTTCGATGTTAAGCACGTTCGACAAAGATCTGAGCGATAATTCGCATGACGCGAACATTCGCAAAGCAATCCGGCTCATCGCGCGCGTCTCCACTTTGATCACCGACGGCTGGCGCATCTCGCAGCGTGAACAACCGTTTCCCGAAAAACCGGAGCTCACGCAGGCGGCGAATTTCTTTTACAAATTCAACGGCAAAATTCCCGAGCAATGGCAAACCCGGATGCTCGATACGATTTTCAATCTCTACGCCGACCACGAATTCAACGCGTCCACATTTGCAGCGCGCGTAACGGCGTCGACGCTGGCCGACATGTATGCCGCGGTTACATCCGCGGTTGCGACTCTCAAAGGGCCACTGCACGGCGGCGCCAACGAGGAATCGATGAAGATGCTCGAGGAAATCGGGACGCCCGATCGCGCCGAAGCATGGTTAATGGAAAAGCTCGGGACGAAAGGCAAGATCATGGGATTCGGTCATCGCGTTTACAAAGCAGGCGATTCCCGAGTGCCGGCGATGCGCGAGATCGCGCGCGACCTCGGGAAACGCACGGGCAAAGAGAATTGGGTGCCGATTTGCGAGAAGCTCGAACAAGTGATGGAACGGGAAAAACAATTGTGCGCCAACGTCGATCTTTACGCTGCTCCCGTGTTTTGGCTGTTGGGATTTCCTCCTGAGTTGAATACGCCGTTGTTCGCTGCGTCTCGTGTAGCAGGCTGGTGCGCTCATGTGGTCGAGCAACACGATAATAACCGCCTCATTCGACCGCGGTCACTTTATGTCGGGCCAGAGCTGCGTCCGTATCCCCGGTCGCCAGGGGCGTGAGCTCAAGCAATTGTAGGGCGTCTGTGTCAGACGCCTTTGTATACTCGGATGGCACCTCTCCCTCATGAGCGAATCGCTTCAGGAAAAATACGCGCCCCGAAATATGTGCTTCGGCTGCGGCGCGGCAAACCCGGACGGGTTACATATTCGTAGTTTCCTGAAGAATTCCGATGAATCGCGAGCAGACGGCGTAATCGTCGCTGAGTGGAAACCGGAGAAAAAACACGAAGCATTCGAGGGAGTTTTGAATGGCGGGATCATCGGCACGTTACTTGATTGTCATTGCAACTGGACGGCAGCGTATCATTTGATGAAACGCGCAGGCGAAAATCGTCCGCCTTGCACGGTCACCGCGGAATACGCCATCAAATTGCTCCGGCCAACTCCGACCAACGACTCCGTTTTTCTCTCTGCGAAAGTTGTCGAGATCACTGACGACCGTGCGACCGTCGAGGGAACACTGAGCGCTGGCGGAAAAGTCTGCGCCACGTGTCGTGGAGTTTTCGTTGCGGTCACTGAAGGCCATCCTGCATATCATCGATGGTAGCAGCTAACTGATGATTCGGGCCGGCGTTCCAAAAACGTGGACCGTCGGGGACAAAACCGGGCGATGTGGAAATGAAGCGACGAACGACGTTGCCATTATTCGTCCGCCCGGCCGTGCACCAATCGTCGTTGCTATTTACACGATCGGCTCGACATCCCCAGCGGATGATTGTGCTGCAAGTCTTGCGGAAGCAGCGCGCGTCGTCGTGGAATTCTTGTCTATATAATTGTAGCCGTCGCCCTATGGGCGACGCCGCGCTTCCCACAGGGAAGCGGCTACAGAATTACTTGCCTGAATTTCGCCGATGCGTGGATTGCGTGTTGGATATAACTGTCCCTCATGAAAACCTCACGCTTTCAAATCATTCCTCTTCCTACCGAAATTGCAGACGCGGCGCGGCGCGTAGCAAAGGCGGGTGCAGCGGATCATGCGCTCATCACAGTAGATTCGCCCGAAAGTAGTCCGTGCCGCCACTGCTTGCGGTGGGCTCAGCCTGGCGAGCGCGTGGTTCTGTTTCCGTACGCCGCCATTCCGTCGGGTCACCCGTATTCTGAGACGGGCCCGATATTTGTTCACGCCAATGAATGCCAGCGCTACAGCGCGACTAACGAATACCCCGCCGACTTTCGCGATGGCCGCGTGTTTCGCGGTTACAATTCAAATTACAAGATCATCGACGCCCAAGTCATGAATGGCAGCGAACCAGAAGCCGTGATTGAAAATTTGTTCCAAAACCCCGATACCGCATTTGTGGATGCACGCAGCGTTACGCGCGGCTGCTTTACCTTCCGAGTTCAACGAGCATGAACGCCACGTATAGAATTAAGGACGGACGCTCTGGTAGGGTCGGCGCGCTGCGCCGACCGGACGCCGCAGCGCGGCGTCCCTACCGAATTCGCTGCTCGAATTTCGTCGATGCGTCAACCGTTGTGAGTGCTTAACCTTTTCGCATGAAAACGCTCGAACTTCTGCCGCCCACGGAGACGATGTATCGCGCACTGGTGAACCGCGATCCGAGCTTCGAAGGAATTTTTTACATCGGCGTGCGCACGACTGGAATTTTCTGCCGGCCGACATGCTCGGCAAAAAAACCGGCACGCGAAAACGTCGATTTTTTTGCAACATCAAATGACGCACTGGAAAACGGTTATCGGCCTTGTTTGCGATGCCATCCGCTCGACCCAAACGCGCGTCCGCCGAAACTGATCGAGCGCCTGCGCGCGGAAGTGGAGCGAGCGCCGGACGGACGCTTGACGGACAAGGAACTGGCCACGCTCTCGATCGATCCTTCAACCGCACGTCGACAGTTCAAGCGTCATTATGGAATGACATTTCAAGCGTATCACCGCGCGCGACGGATGGGCCTTGCTTTGAATCAGGTGCGCCAAGGCGACCGGGTGGATCAGGCGAGAAACGGAAGTGGCTTTGAATCTGAAAGCGGTTTCCGCGACGCGTTCACAAAGATCTTTGGCGAATCGCCAACACACGCCAGGACGCATGCACCACTGCTTGCGGAGCGAATCGATTCGCCACTCGGGCCGATGATCGCGGTCGCTGACGACCAAGGCTTGCGTTTGCTTGAATTCATCGACCGGCGGGCGACAGAACGCGAGTTGTCGATTTTGCGGAAACGATTGCGAACGAATGTCGTGCCCGGAAACCATCGGTATCTCGATCGTGTCCGTTCCCAACTGAAGGATTACTTCGCGGGCAAGAAGCTGGAGTTTGAAGTTCCGCTGGCTCCGGTTGGATCGTCCTTTCAAATGAGCGCATGGAAGATATTGCAGTCGATTCCAGTTGGCGAAACGCGTTCGTATTCGTGGATGGCAAAGCGCCTGGGCGATGAAAATGCGCGGCGCGCGGTTGGTCGCGCGAATGGCACGAACATGATTAGCATCATAATCCCGTGCCACCGCGTGATTCGAGCCGACGGGACGCTCTGCGGGTACGG
>DASXHS010000023.1:0-23928 GCA_036488345.1 Candidatus Udaeobacter sp. | reverse complement strand
ATCTGTTCAGCGAAGGACAACACTGGGAAATTTATGAAAAATTCGGTGCGCATTTCCGGACGATCGGCGATGCGACTGGCGTTTATTTCGCCGTATGGGCGCCGAACGCCCAACGCGTCAGCGTGGTTGGCGACTTCAATGACTGGGATGGCCGCGTCAATCCGATGCGGAAGTTGTTAAGAGCAGGCGTATGGGAGCTTTTTTTACCGGGCATCGAGCAAGGAGCGCACTACAAGTTTGAAATTCGCACCCAGACCGGCGGTGTGCTGCTAAAGAGTGATCCGTTCGCGTTCTTTAATCAGCCCGGCAAAACCACGGCATCTCTGGTTTATGATTTAGAACGTTATATCTGGAGCGACGCCGAATGGATGGAGGCGCGTCAGAAGAAGAACTGGCCGCAAAGTCCCATCAGCATTTACGAGGTGCATCTCGGCTCATGGCGTCGGAAAGAAGGAAATCGCCAACTCAGTTATCTCGAACTCGCCGACACGTTGTTGCCGTACGTGTTGGACTTGGGTTACACGCATATCGAACTGTTGCCGGTTGCGGAGCATCCGTTCGAAGGTTCGTGGGGTTATCAGGTCACAAATTATTTCGCGCCTACGAGCCGGTTCGGTCCGCCTGATGATTTCCGTCATTTCATCGACAAATGTCATCAGGCTGGAATCGGCGTCATTATGGACTGGGTGCCGGCGCATTTTCCAAAGGATGCACATGCGCTCGCCGAGTTCGACGGCACCCATTTGTTTGAGCACATGGATCCTCGCCAGGGCGAGCACCAGGATTGGGGCACGCTGATTTTTAATTATGGCCGTAACGAGGTGCGCAATTTTCTAATCGGCAACGCGCTTTTCTGGTTCGACAAATATCATATCGACGGCCTGCGCGTGGATGCCGTCGCCTCGATGCTTTACCTCGATTACTCGCGTAAACCCGGGCAATGGATCCCCAACGTTTACGGCGGCCGCGAAAACTTGGACGCCATCCATTTTCTTAAACAATTCAACGAAGTTTGTTACGAGCGCTTTCCTGGGATCACCACAATTGCTGAGGAATCAACAGCGTGGCCCGGTGTGACGCGTCCGACGTATCTCGGCGGCCTCGGGTTCGGCTTCAAATGGAACATGGGCTGGATGCACGATTTCCTGCATTACATGAGCATCGATCCGATTTACCGGCGCTTTCACCACGGCAATATCACGTTCTCGCTGCTCTACGCGTTCCAGGAAAATTTTATCCTCGTGCTCAGTCACGATGAAGTCGTGTACGGCAAGCGCTCGTTGCTATCCAAAATGCCGGGCGACGAATGGCAGAAGTTCGCCAATCTCCGGATGTTCCTGGCATGGATGTACGGGCACCCTGGAAAAAAGTTGGTGTTCATGGGCGGCGAATTCGGCCAACCCAACGAGTGGAATCACGACGCCCAGCTCGACTGGGAACTGCTGAAGTTGCCGCGCCATGACGGACTGCGCCGGCTGGTTCAACATTTGAATTACACTTACAAAAAGGAACCGGCGCTGTGGCAACTGGATGACACTTACGACGGATTCGACTGGATCGATTTTCACGACGCTGAGAACAGCGTCGTTTCATTCCTGCGGAAATCCCGGGACGGTGACCTTGTTGTGTTCGTTGTGAATGCGACCCCGGTGGTACGTTACAACTACCGGTTAGGCGTTCCCGAGATCGGCTTCTACCGCGAGGTCATCAACACCGATGGCGAAACGTACGGCGGTAGCAACGTAGGGAATCTCGGCGGCGTACAAAGCGAAGCTCGCGAATGGATGGCCCGCGAACACTCGATCCTGATTCATTTGCCGCCTTTGGCGACTGTGGCCCTCAAACGAGAAAAGTGACTCGTTAGGCCAGACTGAGTTGCCGGCGATCCGGAAACAAACTGATTTTGTTCGTTAGCTGACCGGGTTTTTCGGAACGATCACGTTTACCGCATGAGGGGCGAAACTTATTTCCGCTTCGTTACCGACCTTTACGCGTTCTCCATCGAGGAACAGCGGGATGTCTTTCTTTGATTGCACAGTTACCTGGTGCGTCTTGGTAAGCCTCACGCTTTTGTGATTACGCCATTTTCCAAACGCTGCGGCAGTCGCCAGCCCGAGTAATTCGGTAGCGTTCTCCACGTCGATGGCAGCGGCTTCAAGCGTCTGCTCTGAATCGGACATTTGTTCCGACACAAGAGGGCAGATAATGGCCACGACTTCAGCTGTGCCACTTCCTTCTGGCAAAATAAAATATTGTATTGTCGAGTCGAACATCGCTTGGAACGCTAGGTCAGCTTTGTCGACAGCATTCAAAATGTCGCCTTTGCGTATGGCTTCACGGGCTTCCATCCACAAGCCGGGGGCACCGACAACTGCTGCAACAAAAAATATTTTGTCTCCGACACGGCCTCCCGACAGCTCTTTTGTTAAAGGATTAGCCAGTGTTTCTTTAAGCGCTTCTTGCCAGGATGAATCGCCGTAGAGCGAGCGAGGAAGCACATTCAGCGTGCCGCCTGGCAGCGGGATAAGATAGGTGCCGGTTCCAGTGCACGCTTCGGCAGCCGTGCGAATGGTTCCATCTCCCCCGAGCACCACGAGCACCTCGGGTTTGTACGTCGCTGCTTCCACAAACAGCCGCTCAATTTGCTCCGATTCTCCACACCACGTTTTGCAATTCGTCACGCCGGCACCTTTGAAAAGGTCGAGCATTTCTGCCTCGGATTCCGAGTCGCAGCCACCGCTAGAAGTGTTGATTATGCCTGCGACTTTCATTAGTGATACATCGATGGCTTCCGCTTCGCCGTCAGACGTCATTAGAGACATACATTTATAAGTGTTGAGCATTCCGGTTCTCGATCAACAACACAGCTTGCTTGCGCAAACAAACTCATGCTTGGAACGTACCAGCGCTTTTGTTGCCCTACGAATTGAAACGAAAGAAATCAGCGCGTCAGAAGGACGAAGACTTTCACCACAACGTTTATGTGGTTCTGTTGAGCGATGCTGTCGCAAAGCATCCGTCTGTCTTGCGCCTCAATCCCAAACGCGATCCGCTGAAGCCGTGTGTGTATGTTGGAATGACAGGAATTCCCGTCGATTACCGATTCGAAAACCACAAAAATGGTTACAAATCAGCCTGGGTCGTCAGAAAATATGGCGTGCGATTGATGTCCGAGCTTTATGAACATTTGAACCCGATGCCGTTTGAAGCCGCAGTCCAGATGGAAACAGAATTGGCCGACGACTTACGCGCTGCCGGATATACGGTTACAGGCGGACACTAATAACTCGCGAGCGCGCAGGAAACTGTCCCACGCGCTCGCGATGATTACCGATGATACAAACAGATCGCGTTCTGCCAGTGCCCGCTGCAATCAATGGCGACGCATCAGGCCGAAAACAAAACCAATTGCAAGCGCAGTGAACACGGCCTTGGTGGGATTCTTTCGAACATACTCGTCAGTATTTTGCTTTAATGCCCGAATCCCCTCTGTGGCCTCGTCCCAGACTTGACCGCTCGCACCGGCAGCCCGTGTTAGACTTTCCGTTCGTTTCATTCGTTTCGAAGTGCCACCGCTTTGGAGGTTCCCTCCCGAGCCCGACGAACCGGGTCCGGTTTGTTGCCTTCTGTTTTGTTCGCCCTTGACTTCCCCCTCCGGGGAGACCGCAGGTCCTTTATTCATCTGATTTTCTTCAGCCATGATTTCCGTTTTTTCGATTTTTACCTCTTGGGCGCTGATGCCTCACTCACGGTGCTGATATCCTCAGCCCCGGCATTTTTGAAGATGTCCTTCGCGCGATTAACATCGTGGCTTTCGTCGGCGTGGACCGCGACCAGATAGTTACCCTTCTTCAGCTTTTCATCGTAACGCTTTGCCTCGATTTCTGGAATACCGAGTCCAATTAGACCGCCCACGACACCGCCAGTGGTCGCGCCTACGGCCGCGCCACTAAGCGCTGCCATAATCGGACCGGCGGCAATAAATGGACCCAGGCCAGGAATAGCCAGAGCACCCACTCCTACGAGCAATCCGAGCACGCCACCAGTCACGCCACCGGTCGCTGCACCGGTAGTAGCTCCCTCCGGCGCCTTTGTGGCTTTAACATGGCCGATGTCACGTGTGCCGCCTGTGTCGGGCATTAGCACTGAAATTTCCGAAGTTGCAAAGCCTTGAGCTTGAAGTTGCTCAACAATTCGCTCAGCCTGACCCTGTGTAGTTGCAATACCGAATACTGATTTAGACATAATAATTTTTCGTTTTGATTTTACGGTTTGTTTGTTGGTTTAGTTTTTGACGTCGAGTTGATCGACAACCTTCGCTCCGCCTCCCGCGGATCGCGCGATTTGATCGACCTTTGCTTTCTCCTGCGCATTATTAACTGGACCGCGAAGCGTAACTTGCCCATTCGCGGTAATGACTTTGATGTTCTTCGCGGTAGTCGAAAGCTCGCCGTCCTTCATTAGCGCCTGACGAATAGCCTGTGTGATTTTTAAATCTCCAGAACTGTTTGACTGGTCGCCAGACGTGGCCGTTTCACCAGAGCGATCGCGCTGGTTCAAAGCCGTGTTATCTGCGTTTGCCTTTTCATCGGCAGCCATTGCCGACAGGCTAATTATGCTAAAACTAGCCAAGGCTAGTGAAGCTTGTTTAATGGTTCGTGTTAGTTTCATAGTTGCTTACTTATAGGACTGTCGCGGTATAATCGCAGCCGCTCCGCGCGGCGGTCTTGTTTCTGCCGAAATTGTTGAACTCATAGGCGCAAGTCATGCGCGAAGGTGCGTGTGCTGGATGGAAACACCATCAGGCTTTAGGAAGAAGTAGCATCAGGCGAAGTCCTATCACCCATCTTTGATATGATTAGGGGACTCAATGCCAGAGCGATGTGCCTGCACCAACAAGATGCCGATTATCTGCTGCGGCATTGGATCAAAGGTTTGACGCTATTTGAAATAATTCGGGTGGCCGATCAATGATCAACAATTCAGAATCAACACGCGCATCCAAAGCTTGATGCGATTCCTGCTGCGGAGGCGGTCAGACAATTGTTAGCTTGCGCGGACCAACCGCTATAATAGGGATGTGTGTGGCTCGCAGTCGTGGCGGATTGAGTTGATTCAGGTAACATTGGCTGCGGCCAAGTGGCTTCTTTGAAAAATGCGAACGCGAATTACAACGTTGACACCTGCTGCGGCGCTCACTGGAATTTGGGGACTACTGCTTTTAGCATTTGTCATTGCTGCACTCTATTTCGGGCGCACCGTGCTTGTGCCAATCGCCCTGGCCACGCTGATCACCTTTCTTCTTTCGCGTTTGGTAACTCGCCTGGAGCGCTGGATCGGACGTATCGCCGCTGTTTTAGTCACGGTGATTGCAATGTTCGCAATCTTCGCAGCGGCGAGCTGGGTCATCGGGCGTCAAGTCATCGATCTCGCTGACAAATTGCCTGAGTACCAAGCGAACATCACCACCAAAATCCGTTCGCTGAGACTTCCTGCTGCCGGTCCGCTGGCGCGACTCTCCTCGAGTGTGCGTGCGCTGCAAAAAGAAGTCGTTGCGCCGAGTCCAGCGCCGCCAACGGAACGAGCTCCCGATGGTACTTCGACGAGGACGGCTCCGCCCGCGGCGAGTCCGATCCCAGTGAGGGTGATCGAAGGACGCAACGCAATTCCACAATTAATGCAGGAGACTCTTGGCGCGATCCTGAGCCCCCTCGGCACTGCTGCCCTGGTACTGTTGCTTGTGATTTTCATGCTCTTCAAGAGGGAAGATATTCGCGGCAGATTGATACGGCTCATGGGCCAGGGGCGTATTAGCACGACAACGCGCGCGATGGAAGACGCTGGTCGTCGTGTCTCGCGTTACCTTTCCACACAATTTCTTGTCAACACGTGTTACGGAATCTGTGTTGCTACCGGCTTGCATTTTATTGGGGTTCCGAATGCTGCGCTCTGGGGATTGTTATCCGGAGTGCTGCGATTTATCCCGTACGTCGGCGCATGGGCAGGCGCGCTTTTGCCGGTTTTGCTTTCATTTGCGATCTCGACCAGCTGGTTCACGCCGTTGATCACGATCGGTTTATTTGTCGTACTGGAGGCAATCGTATCGAACTTTGTCGAGCCTTGGCTTTATGGAGCTAACACAGGCGTTTCTCCGATTGCTTTAATCATTTCGGCCGTGTTCTGGACATGGCTCTGGGGCCCGGTTGGTCTCGTACTGTCTACACCTCTAACCGTGTGTCTGGCGGTGATGGGACGACATGTTCCGCGGCTCGAGTTTCTAGGAACTTTGCTAAGCGAGGATCAAGCATTGGCGCCTCATGAGGAGTTTTACCATCGGCTTCTGTCTTTCTCGATGGACAGTGCGGAAGAGTTTGCTACCAAATATGTGGAGGCGGAGTCACTGACTGCGCTTTACGATAACGTTTTAATTCCGGCGATTGGAGCAGTCGAAATCGACGCGCACAGGGGTTCGATCACCGCGGAACAACGGACCTCCGCTTTGCAGCGAGTTCACGAGATCATAGATGATTTCAGCGGTTCGGAGGCTTCACGCAACGACGCGCAGGAACAAAAAATGGACCTCGCTAAAGCCGCTTCTGCAACTGGGAGCCGTGTTGTTTGTCTTCCCGCGAGCGCATATTGCGACGAACTCGCCGGTGAAATGCTTGCACAGCTACTTCGAAACCAGGGATTCGAGGCTGAAAACGTGCCCGCGCGTCTTAAACATGAGGAGTTAATTGATCGCGCCGTTGAACTTCAACCCGAGTGCATCTGCATCTCTGTAGTGCCGCCGACAAGCATAGCCCAGGCTCGCCATCTCGCTTCAGCAATTCGTGAGCGACTTAAAACCGTAACGATCCTGATTGGCGCGTGGAGTGCCAGATTCGATGCGGAGAAACTTAGAGAGCGTTTGCGTGGAGCGCACGTAAGTGATGTCGCCGTTTCTCTGGAGGACGCCGTGCAACGGGTATACAAAATGAATGCGGCAATCACCGACGCAATGTTGCCCGCGCCTACGCCGCCTAACGAGGAAGAGCGCTTGGCCGAACTCGAGGGGTTAAATCTTTTGGATACGGCCAGCGAAGCAGATTTCGATCAAGTTACGGCACGCCTAACGAGACTTTTCAATGTGCCGATCGCGCTTGTAACTTTGGTCGACAAGAATCGGCAGTGGTTTAAATCTCACGTCGGACTACCGGCCGATCTTGCCGAGGCCCGGTCAACTTCGCGCGACATTTCTCTTTGCGGTCACGTCATCGCTAAAGATGAAGTGTTGATCGTGCGCGACCTGGCCCGAGATCCCCGCTTCGCAAACAACCCGTTTGTGAAAGAAAATGGACTTCGGTTTTATGCAGGCGTTCCGTTACGGGGCCCGAATGGTTTTCCGATTGGAGCGCTTTGTATTCTCGACACGAAACCACGGGAGATGGCAAGGCAGGAGCAGGACCTCCTTAAGATGATAGCCGGGGACGTGATGGAACAGATAAAGCGCCGCCGCGTCGCCGAAACACCAAACACTCACCCATCTGAAAAGACATAGACGCGAGCGATCCGCTCGCAACTGCACTTAGTCAACGGCCTCGTTGCCTGGCGTAATACGACCCGAAGGCGTGGGTTGGCCGGGCTCGTGATCGCGCAGCGCGTTACTCGCAGCATCCGCGTCGAGGAGCGCACTATTGATCGCGAAGGCCGCCTGCATGCCTTCTGCAGCTGCCGCAATAACAAGCTGGACGCCACGGCTGGCATTTCCCGCCGCATAAACGCCCGGGATGTTCGTAGCGGCATTTTCGCCGCACTGAATACAATTCGAATCCTCGCAAAATTCGCAGCCGAGCCGTTCCGCTAGGTGGGATCGCTGATACTGCCCCGGTGAGAAAAAGAGCGCGCTTCGCGGGAGGAAGTTGCCGTCGGCGAACCGGACTCCTTCCAGCTTGTCACCCTGTCCCTCGAGCCGGGAAATAGGCGTCTCAATGACCCGAATGTCCAGTCGCCTAATAGTTTCCACAGTTTTACGATCACACGTGAGAGGGCCATTCGTGCACAGCACCAAGTCCTTGCTCCAAAGCAACAGCTCAATCGCTAGGTCCACCGAATCCTGATTCCCACCCGTCACTGCAATTGGTTGATCGCGACACTCCCAGCCATCGCAGTATGGACAGTTATGCACGGTGCTGCCATAAAACTGCCGGAAGTTTTCGATCTGCGGCAATTCATCGATGAGTCCGGTCGCGAGCAGAAGCATGCGCCCAGCAACGCGCTCACCGGTTTCCAGGATCGCCGTAAACTGGCAATCACCGCGCTCGACATCCACAACTTTCACTTTTCGAAATTCAATCGTCTCGTAGCGCTGCAACTGATCGCGGCAGATTTGCAGGAACTCCGCGGGACTCGAGCCGTCTCGGGAAAGGAACCCGTTGAAAATGCGCGCTGGTTCATTGCGCGGATGCCCCGCATCACAGACAAGCACGCGACGCAGACATCGACCGAGGACCAGTGCCGCGCTCAGGCCCGCCGGGCCGCCGCCGATCACGATGGCGTCAAGGACTTCCGCGTCGGAAGGGCGGGATGGTTGGGGTGCGGCCATAACGGTGATCTAAAAAGCTCCGCAACCGCGCAGGACGAGAATCAACACAAGCGAGCCTATTACGGAAACAATCAAGGAACCGATGCACCCAAGTCGGTTGGAGAAGAACGCGAACATTACCCTTAAATCGACGCTACTGCCGCAGGTGGTTTTCACATGTTGAAGAGGAGCGGCCCCGATGGCTCCAATTACGGCGCGAACGCCGTGATAATGTCATACGCTACATCGTTCACCTATAGTTTCATCTGTGGGGAAAGAAGAAACGCGGTTCAGGTCTTCGGACTTGAGCGTCCGGAAAGACGAGAATCTGCCGCTAGGACCCGAAAAGCTTAATTCCCCACAAGCCTAAGAACTGCATGAGCAACATAATCGCTACAGCGAGCGTGATGACGGCGAACGTGGCCCACCCTAATATGTTGTAAAAGCGAGTATTCTTGAGCTCCTTAGTCAACCGTTGATCATTGATAAGCAGGAGAATGAATACCAGGAAGATCGGCAGCAACACGCCATTTAGCACCTGAATCCACACTAACAGTTTGATCACCGGCAGGTTCGGGATGAGCGCAGCGGCGGCTCCGAAAATTATTAGGCCAGTGAACAAAGTGAAGAAAAGCGGCGCTCTGCGGAAATCGAGGCCAACTCCTTTGGAAAAACCAAAGGCTTCGCTGACCGCATAACTCGTTGCCAGCGGTAACACCGCCGCAGCTAAGAGAGATGCTCCCACAAGGCCGACCGCAAAGATAACCCCAGCAAAGTGTCCTGCCACCGGCTCAAGAGCACGTGCCGCATCCGCTGCGGTATTGATGTTGTTTTTGCCGATCGCATGGAGGGTTGCGGCGGTGGCGATAATGATAAAGATCGACATGAGGTTCGAGAATATTGCGCCCGAATACACGTCCACCCGCTCCGGTCCGTACCGGACGCGGTCGCCACCTCTTTCTACGACGGAGCTCTGCTGGAAAAGCTGCATGTATGGCGTGATCGTAGTCCCAATGAGACCTACGAGTAGGAAAATGTAATCCGGATCTCGATGTAGCTTAGGGACGAAAGCGCCCCTTGCTACTTCTCCCCAATGAGGATGAGCCATAAAGGCCGCAACGGGGTAGGCAAAAAACACGAGCGTCATCAGAAGAAATATCTTTTCTACGCGCCAGTAGTTACCGAACACGACGAGATAGAAAATCAGCGCCGCAGCCGTGGGGACCGTGAAAAGCTTACTAACTCCAAGGAGCTCTGTCGCCGCGCCGATGCCTACAAATTCACTAACAATCAGGCCTCCGTTGGCGACTAGGATCACTCCAACCGCAAAAACCGCCCAGTTAACGCCGAAGCGTTCACGAATGAGATCCAACAACCCGCGCCCTGTGACAGCTCCAAGTCGCGCACACATTTCCTGAACGACGGACAGGGAGACAGTGATGAGTAACATCACCCAAATCAGTTCGTAGCCGTACTGCGCTCCTGTGGAACTGTAGGTAGCGATGCCTCCTGCGTCGTTGCCGGCGGAGCTTGCAATTAAGCCAGGCCCCAAGATCGCCAGCCAGCGCCAGATACCTTTAGGAGGAAGACGCAAACCCCGCAGTCGAACGCTCCGGCCACGAATGTTCATCCGCACCGCAGTGCGGAGGGTTTGCGGACGAGAGGTGGGGGCTGATGCTTCAACCCGAGCGAGAGGCTCAAGCCCTGATCGAGCGGGTTCTTCGTTCATGAGAAGATCTTCGGAGCTTGCACGGTCCAGCTCTGTGGAGCTACCTGCATTACCGCCGCATCGACAGTGACAATTCCAAGTAGCTGCTTTTCGCGCCCAATTACGGGCATCGCTGCCAAGTGACTATTGAGCACCCGGTAGGCTCCGGCATTGGCAGGTTCCAAAGGGTTGAGAGTCATCACGTAAATGTTCATGATTTCGTTCAATGTACGTTCATCATCAGCCACAATTAGATCCTGCAAAGTGGTCGTTCCTCGCAGCAATCGGCTCGCTTCACTTTCCACGACATAGAGAAAATGGGTGAAATCGGTTTGTTTGAGGTGGTCACGTAATCTCAGAAGTGCTTCCCGGACCGTTTGATTCAAAGTCAGGGTCACCATGTCGTTGGTCATGATGCCGCCAACCGTAGCTTCGGGATAACGTAGTAAGTCGACAAGTTTCTCGCTCCGTGCTTTAGGTAATCCTTCAAGAAAGCGTTTCGTTGACTCGACCGTTAAGCGCCGTAAGAGATTCACGGCATCATTTGCCTTTATTCTTGCGAGCAGGCCAACGGCCTGCTCGTGTTCGAGCTCGCCGAACACTTGAACCTGTCTATCGGCAGGCATCGCAGCCAGCGTTTCAGCCGCAACTGCGTCTGGAAGCAGGGTAAGAAGTTCCGCGGCATGAAGGTATGGTAGTGAACCGCATAAACCGGCGATGTCCCCGGGCGGTAACCTTTTAATTCGCATGTGATAGCCGGCACCCCTCCCTACTGCATGAGGGTCGCCGCGCAGAAACTCGATATATTTCCAGTCGTAGGGCGCGCGGCTAGGTCCGCTGCCAAACAATCCACGGCTTAGCCTGCGTAGAATCGCTAACGAACTTGTGTCGGCAGCTTTCAGCAACAGTGTGCCGTTTTCCTCCTCGAGCGAAAGATCATTCGCGCGGGTAACCCGAAGGTTATGCAAATCGAGCACAAGCGCGTCGAGCACGTCTCGCCTTAGCAGAACCACTTTTCGCAATGACTGCTCGGTTACCGATTGCGCAGACTCGAAGCTGCTCACGTTGATTTGAGCGTGACGCCAGTCAATGCCCTTAACTGCCTGCCATGGTAACATCATCTGTTGACCCTCGGAATTCCGATAGAGAAAGTGCGTGACGGCGGGGTAGTCACTTTTTAGCAATGCGACGGCGATATCAGCTAAGGCATATCGACCTCCACTAACATCGAAGAGACGGAAATACCAAAGCTTGGAAAGCATAGCCATATCAATAGCGATGAAAATTTGTCGACTAGACATACCAGTAGCACGTCGGGACTTCACAGCAAGGCTGGCCGCGCCGCTCCCATACTACGCAACCCTGGTTGTGTTGTTTCATACAACTGTAGCAGCGTTTCTCTGTTCACAGGAACATCGCTTCTAAAACAAGCATCACCTGGCCTAGGGTTTTGTCTGACTAGACAACCATCCGCCAGCCCGATTGTATGTTTCATAAAACGAAGCAGGTCCTTAGGCACACGAAGAGTTCGATTCCGATTTGGCCCTAATCTTTCTACTCAGGGGCTGCACATAAAGATCTTGGAACGAACTGCGTTAGAAGAACAAGACCAGGTCGAAACAAGACCAACAATATTAAATCCACACATATGAAACTAGAAACACTCAAAGACCTATACATTCAAGAACTCAAAGACCTCTACAGCGCGGAGAAGCAGATTATGAAAGCGCTACCTAAAATGGTTAAAGCCGCTACTAACAAACAGCTTGTGGCGGGGTTCCAAGAACATTTGAAGCAAACTAAGCAACACGCGACGCGCCTCGAAAAGATTTAACGAGCCACGACGAGTCAACCCGCGGCCCGAAATGTGAAGGCATGGAGGGTGTGCTTAAAGAGGGAGACGAAATGATCAGAGAAGATGCTGAAGAGGAAGTGCGCGATGCCGGGCTAATTGCTGCGGCGCAGCGCGTTGAGCACTATGAAATGGCCGGTTACGGCTGCGCTAGGACATACGCCCAGTTACTCGGGGATCCGGATGGCGCGCAGTTACTTCAGACTACCTTGACCGAAGAATCAGATACAGACAAAAAGCTTACCAAGTTAGCCAATTCCGTAATCAACATCGCGGCTCAATAAATAAACTAAATAGAACAGATGGGGATACCAGTTACGATCAATAGTACCGACAGCCCCCACAAACCCAAACGAAAGGACCGATGAAACGAACTATACTAGCTTTAGCTTGTCTCAGCGCACTTAGCCTGACGGCATTGGCTGCTGATGAAAAGGCAAACGCAGATAACACGGCTTTGAACCAGCGCGATCGTTCCGGTGAAACCCAGACATCTGGCGACCAGTCAAACAGTCAGGCGGATTTAAAAATCACGCAGGCTATCCGGCAGGCACTAATGAAAGACAGCGAGCTTTCAATGACTGCGAAAAACATCAAAGTCATTACGAATAATGGCCAGGTAACCCTCCGGGGACCCGTTACGACTGCTCAAGAAAAAGCAAAAATCGACCAGCTTGCAAAATCAGCGGCTGGCGACGCCCATATTGACGATCAATTGGACGTTAAAATTAACTAACAACATCACACAAACGAAAGAAATTATTATGTCAAAATCAGTATTCGGTATTGCAACTACACACGGTCAAGCTGAGCGAATTGTCGAGCAGCTCCAGGCGGAAGGTTTCGCAGCCTCGGAAATTTCAGTGCTCATGCCTGATACGGGTGGCACCCGGGACGTTGGCCACGTTAAGGCTACAAAGGCGCCAGAGGGCGCAACGACCGGTGCAGCTACCGGGGGCGCCACCGGTGGCGTAATTGGATTGCTGGCAGGAATCGGCGCGTTGGCAATTCCCGGTGTCGGTCCGTTTATCGCGGCGGGTCCAATTATGGCGGCGCTTAGTGGTATGGCCGTCGGAGCGGCAACCGGCGGTGTCGTCGGCGGTTTGATTGGTCTCGGCATTCCGGAGATCGAGGCAAAGCGTTACGACGAGAAGTTGAAAAAGGGAAATTACCTGATCGCGGTGCACACGGATGAAAGCGAAGACGTCGACCGGGCGAAGCACATTTTCAAAACTGCCGGCGCTGAAGATATTAGCACCGTCAGCGAAGCATCAGCAGCGAAAGTTTAATACGGCTAACGAAAATCAAGGCTCTGTGGTTTCACCGCAGGTGAGACAAAAAGCAGAGCGTGGCGGGACGCATGCGGGCAAAGCGGCCGAAGATCTCGGTTCCGCCGCGGGCGCCATAGCCAATAAATATCTGGGTCGCGCAGAAGAGGTATGGGATGATGCGCGATCGTGTCCGCAGTTTTCAGGACGACAGCAAGCAATACGTCCGCAAGAACCCGAGCAAGGCGGTCTTTAGCGCGCTTGAGGCCGGTTTCGTGCTCGGTTTAATTTTTCGTCGTTAAGGCCGATCGATGCGAGGGGCGCCCGGATAGGGCGCCCCTCGCTATCTTCTCGACCCAAGAGTAAGCGCTGCTTCCTGCTATTGTGGCAAGGAAAGCGCAGAAGAAAAAAACTTAAGCGACAGGAAGAATCAAAGAATTTCTTTTGCGTTGTGAGCGATGCTTTCCGGATTTTTGCACGACTTATCGATAGTCCTCGGTAGCGCGTGGGCTTTTGCCGGGGGATTGTCGTGATCGTCGTTTGGAGCTAACTGGCCCCAGGCAGTGGACTGAGAGTGTTGTTCCTCCGTTCGAGGGTCCGTCAGATGGTGGCTTCTCCTACAAAGGCATGGTTGTCGATCGATTTGGTAACTTCTACGGCGTTACTGTTCACGGCGGCACGGATGACGACGGTTGCGTCTACCAAGTTCACGCCTTGAAGCAACAACAACTTCGGAAATTCATTCAGTTGCTCGTCGAATCCCAGAAAATATCGGTTTGTAATCGTGTCTAAAGTGATAATCTAGACCGCGAAATGCGACGTAAGCCTTCGGGGCTTCATGAAGCGTTCAGATGGGAACCGAAAGAAACGATGGGGAAACGCTGCTCACTTGTCATTTTTTGGCTCGCTATCTTCATCACCATTCCGGCATTCGCTCAAATCGCGGTGGTCAGTGAAAAGGACACGCCTCGCGTCAGAAAATCGTCAGCTTCCCGGGGTGCGCGGCCGTTTCCGTGGAAAACAAATATCGTCACAACCGTCTTTTGGATCGGCGAACAGCCAGGTGGAAATAATCTCGTCCCGAATCGCACGAGTGCCTGGGACAAACAATGGACAAAAAGCTACGGTGGTTTTGACGACCCAAATCCGGCTCATCGGCATAATTATGTCCCGACAAAATTCGTACCGCAGCAGAACCCTTTTTACTGCGCACTGCCTTACAACGACAAAGCACATACTGGCCACCGGCCGGAAGCGTCTCGTGTTGTCCCGTGGTTTCAAGAGGCGTATCAGGGGCCAGCTGTTTCCACTTGCAAGGACCGATGGCTGGCGATCCGCAAAGGCAATCGAATCGCTTTTGCGCAATGGGAAGACGCAGGTCCGTTCCGAACGGACCATTGGCAATACGTGTTTGGCAATGAACGTCCAAAACCCAATCTGAATCAGGGCGCTGGCCTCGATGTCTCGCCTGCCGTACGAGACTATCTCGGTCTGCAACAAACCGACGTCACCGATTGGCGATTCGTGGACTTGAGCGACGTGCCGCGAGGTCCGTGGGCCGCTTTGGGAGACAATAATAATTTCGTCATCAACAGTCGCAAAAAAGGTGTGAAGGTTACTGAGCGCCTAAGACAAAACGAAGTAGGCGTCATTACTCAATAATCGTCGGACACAGAGTGCATTCACGATAAGCCGTAACGCTTCACCTGGCGGCTTTTGTTTCGCACACGTAACGGTCACCGCGATTTGAAAGCACTGGCGTACCGCTGCAACTAAATCACATTGCGCATGTCATATCACTTTGTCGTTGCAGTGTGGAAAGCAAAAGAGCCGAGATCCGCCGCGTGAAGTACTGGAAGACCACACTGTTAATTTTTGCAGCGCTATCCGCGTCGCTGGCATTCGCCGAGGACTTTAAGACCATTAACGGCAAGGAATACAAAGACGCCACGATCACCCGCGTAGAAGCGGATGGAATTGTGCTTAGAACTAAAACGGGAATTTCGAAGGTATATTTCTTTGAACTCCCTCAAGACGTTCAGGGCAGGTTTCATCGCGGTTCAGCGACGCCCAGCGCAGCACAGCATGAGCGTGAGGCGGTCAAGCTAGAGGCGAAACAGGAAGGACGTCGGGAGGCTGATCGGGGCAGGGTGGTGGTGGTTGGGCAGAGCGGTATTAGTTGGAAAGTCATTGCTGGTGGGATCGTTGTTCTGCTTGTCGTGGTGCTGGTTGTGGTTCGTGGTCGGTCGTAACTCAACCAGTCGGAGTCGGGGGCTGCGTCTCGATCAATAATCTCCAGACGCAAACGGTCTGAATTGAAGACGCACATCGCGACGACGGAAAGCGTTTCCTTCTGCGCAGATAGGAACTCTAGCTGCATTTGTTGCACTGGAATCAACGATTTTCGCGAGCGCGGTCGTTTCGGGGGCTGCCTTTACAGAATTTCCGAACCGAATTCGCCGTCACTTACGCGGGTACGGATTACCATTTTTGGGCGCACATCTGCCGTTGTCCGGATGATTTGACCACGATCATTGGTGGTGATGCTGTAGCCGCGGCGCAGCGTTGCGTCGGGACCTAGCACGCGCAGGATTCCTTCGATGCTACCGAAACGGTGTCTTGCGTTTTCAATCAAACGACCGGGGCAGGCGACCAGTCGCCGAAGGAGATCGGCAAAATGATTGCTGCGCATCATCAGTTCGCGCACTGGACTGCGCGCTTGCATTACACGTAGGGCATGGTCCAGACCGCGCTTGTAGCCCTCAATCTTATGCGCGAGACAACGCTGCAGGGTATCCCGCGCGTGATCGAGCCGTTGTTGCGCGTCGCGTACGCGGTTTAGCAACTGGCGGCCCAGCGTGAGCGCGCAACGATCGATCCGGCGGTGGAGATCGATGACATCAGGGACAATCAATTCGGCGGCAGCACTCGGGGTCGGCGCGCGCAGATCCGCGACAAAATCGCAAATGGTAAAATCGATTTCGTGACCGACAGCCGAGACGATTGGCACGCCGCAATGGAATATTGCACGAGCGACGATCTCTTCATTGAACTCCCATAAGTCTTCTATGCTCCCGCCACCGCGCGTGACCACGATGAGATCGAGAGGCGCAAACACCTCGTTAGGCGTGGCAAGCTCTCGAATAGCCACTGCAATTTCCTGCGCCGCGCCGGTTCCTTGGACTCGCACCGGGTTGATCAGAATCTGCAACCACGGTGCGCGACGACGGAGCACGTTAAGCATGTCGCGGACAGCTGCCCCGCTTGGTGAAGTTACAATCCCGATCCGACGCGGAAATTTCGGCAACGGCCGTTTCCGTTCCGGAGCAAATAATCCTTCTGCCTCAAGTTTGCGCTTCAGCGCTTCAAATTTTGCCTGGAGTATGCCGACTCCGCGCGGCTGAATGATTTGAACGTTGAGTTGATATTGTCCGCGCGCTTCGAAGACTGTGACGGTGCCGAAGACTTGCACCTGTGCGCCATCGGCTAGCGGTTGTCGCGGCGGCAGCATCGTATCTCGCCAGATTACGCATGAGATCTGTGCCCGTTGATCTTTGAGCGTGAAATACTGATGACCGCTTGGGTGCAATTTGTAGTTTGACATCTCTCCTTGTACCCAGACCGCAGCGAACTTTGTCTCAAGCGTGCCGCGGATGTTTCGCGTCAGCTCGGAGACAGTAAAAACCTTGGCCGTCTGCTGGAAGAAATCCGCTGTCAATTGCATAACGCTCCCCCAAGGCTTCCGCCTACATCATTAGCCGAATAGCTCGCTCTGCCCGCCGGCGGGTGGTTTTAGTCCGAGCTTCCGATAGGCATTTGGGGTGGCGACGCGGCCTTGCGGCGTGCGTTTGATGTAGCCTTCCATGATCAAATAGGGCTCGTTGACTTCCTCGATGGTGCCGGCTTCTTCGCCCACTGCGACCGCGAGCGAAGTCAGTCCAACAGGCCCACCGTTGAATTTATGGATCAACGTTTCGATGATGCGTTTGTCCCATTGATCGAATCCGTCGCGATCGATCTCGAGCATCGCGAGCGCGCGATCTGCGAGTTCGGCAGTGATTTTTCCTTCGGCTTTGACCTGCACGTAATCGCGCACCCAACGCAACAGATTGTTCGCCGTGCGCGGGGTGCCGCGTGAACGCGCCGCGATCTCGGCTGCGCCCGGTGGGTCGATCTCCACGCCTAACAATTGGGCGCTACGCACAATGATCTTCTGCATTTCCTCGGCGTTATAGTAATCGAGCCGCGCCGTCATTCCGAAACGCGAACGGAGCGGCGCGCTTACCATTCCCGCGCGAGTCGTCGCGCCCACCAACGTGAACTTTGGCAAATTGAGACGAAGACTGCGCGCCTGCGGTCCCTGATCAATAATGATGTCGAGTCGGTAATCTTCCATTGCCGGGTAGAGATATTCTTCGATAGCCGGCTGCAACCGGTGAATTTCGTCAATGAAGAGCACATCGCCTTTTTCGAGGCTAGTGAGAAGTCCTGCGAGTTCGCCGGCCTTTTCAATGACCGGGCCGCTGGTGTTTTTGATGTTCACGCCCATCGCGTTGGCGATGATGTAGGCCAGCGTGGTCTTGCCGAGTCCCGACGGTCCGCTCAAGAGAATGTGCTCAAGCACGTCGCCGCGCTTTTTAGCCGCCGCCACCATCAACTCCAGCCGTTCGCGCACCTTTACCTGGCCGGTGAACTCGCTGAATGCGGGTGGCCGCAGCGAAATTTCAAAAGCAGCGTCTGGCTCCGGCGGTTTCATCTGCATTGTACTGTTTAAGTAGTGGAGTAATGGAGTAATGGCCGCGAGATATCAACACTCCAACGCTCCATTACTCCAACACTTCATCACTCCATCACTCCAAATTCTTGGTCAGCACCAACTCGGTGCCACGCCGCTTGTGGACATAAGAAACCTCGTCAAACGCGTAGCGAATCAGGTGAAGACCGAGCCCGCCCGGTTTGATCAGGTCGTGCGACCGGCCTTTCATTTCGTGCGGTAAAACTTTCTCGCCATAATCCCGCAAACGCATGCGCACGCATTTGCGTAGTCCTTCCATTCGCAACGAGATGAGTCGATCGTCCCGTAACCGGTACGCATAGCGGATGACGTTCGTGCACGCTTCATCCACACCGAGCACCATGAACATTCGCTCCTTTTCTGAGAATGAATAGCCGTTGAGGAATTCGCGAACGCATTTCCTCAGCAACGCGAGGTTCGCAGTGTGACTGCTAAATTCAACTTTGCTTTTTTTCATCGCAGCCCGCAAAGACGTGAGCAGATTTCAGCGACTGATTCAAGGGCGAGCGTAATTTTGAAATGCCCTGAGGTGTCGCCGCAATGCAAAAAGCCGATGGACAGTCAGTCAAAGCGCTGTTCAATTTTGCCGGATGTGGCGAGTGTGGGTTGGGCTTGTGCTTTTGGCAACGCCGGTCTTTGCCGAGGAAAACGCTACGGCGTACGAAGCGTTGCGTGTGCTCGGCAGGGACGTCGGTCGCGACGCGCTACACCAAATTGTGTCGATCCATGGCACTAAGGGCGATCCGGAGCCGGAGAAATGGAGAATTGTTCTGGAAGATCCCCAAGGTGGCGGCGTGCTCGAACTGGAAATTGCCGATGGTAGAATTGAATCCCGTAACGAGGCAGACCCCGACGTAGCAGGTTCCGCTGAAGGAGCGACGATCGATGTCTCCCAGTTGAACCTGGATTCCAGCGGCGCGTACGCAGTGGCCAGTCATACGGCCGAAGCGTCGCACATCACTTTCGCAACAGCGGATTACACATTGCGCACAGATGAGCGCGGCGAACCGATGTGGATTGTAACCCTTCGAAACGGGTCGTCCCGTCCCGTCGGCACGATTTACATCGGCGGGACGCGAGGCACGGTGAGGCGAACGGAGGGGATGTTTGCCGGGGCCACAATGCAGGACGTCGAAGGCGACTACGATCAGGGAGAGGTGACGGGCGTCATCAGGAACGCGAAACGATCGATCAAGCACGGTTTCAACAGAGCACAGGAAGAAGCCCGCGGAATGTTCGAGAAAGTGAGGCGGTCTTTTTCCGATTTCATTAACCGGGAGTAAGGAGCGAAAAATGAACGACGCATCCAACCCATGGCCGCCTCTGCCGTTTGCGGAGTGGCAGGATACCGCGACCACGCTGCACATGTGGACCCAAATAGTGGGCAAAATTCGACTGACGCTGAGTCCATGGATAAATCACTCATGGCACGTGACGCTCTACGTGACTTCGCGCGGCCTAACGACCTCGCCGATCCCGCACAGCACATCGACATTCGAAATTCGTTTCGATTTCATCGATCACGAATTGCGCATCCTTAAGAGCGATGGTGCGGCACGAGTGTTGAAACTGGGCCCGCAGCCGGTGGCGAAATTTTATCGTGAAGTGATGAATGCGTTAGCCGAGATGGAATTGCCCGTGACCATCAACATAACGCCTAACGAGATTGAGAATCCGATTCCGTTTGATCAAGATGAAGCGCACCGGTCTTACGACCGGGAATACGCCAATCGATTCTGGCGGGTTCTGGTGCAGAGCGATCGCGTGTTCACGGCGTTCCGATCACGCTTTTGTGGTAAATGCAGTCCTGTGCATTTCTTCTGGGGCAGCTTCGACCTGGCTGTAACGCGCTTTTCCGGGCGGACGGCGCCACCGCATCCTGGCGGCATCCCGCATCTGCCTGATGCAGTCACACGAGAAGCGTACTCACAGGAAGTGAGTAGCCTCGGTTTCTGGCCGGGCAACGCCGCGGCGCCGACACCGATTTTTTATTCCTACGCGTATCCGGAACCGGCCGGATTTGGAGAAGCGAAGATTCAACCTGAGACAGCGTTTTACCAGCCGAAGCTCCGCGAGTTCGTGCTGCCTTACGACTCGGTGCGCACGGCTGAAAAGCCGGATGAAGTCCTGCTGGATTTCGCGCAGAGCACTTACGATGCTGCGTCAAAGCTGGGAGAGTGGGACCGCGATGTGTTACAGGAAGTCAAACCTTCCTTGCATTCTACCCACCCGCACTCGTAGTTTACGCACGATGAATCCTGGTTGCGCAGCGGAACAAGCTGCATGGCGCGAAGTGAAAGGCGGGTGGCGTCCTTTGTACGGAGACGTCGATAAGATCGGTGTCGCGATCGAGTGGCATGATTTTCGCATTGAACGTGCGTTTAACTGGGGACGCACATTTCATCCAAATAGCCTGGAGTTTTGCCTGAACCTCAGCGGACATGGAGCGGTCGGGGGAGTCGGCGGCACGCGCAGCGATTATTTGCCAGGCAATTGCGGCTATTATGCTGTTGCCGATGTGCCGTTGCCTGCGTCACGGCGAGCACATGATCATCACCAATTCGTGACGCTCGAATTTTCGCGCGAGCATTTGCGCAACCAGCTTGCGAAGAACGAAGCCGATCTTGAACCGGAGATTCGCCGCATCCTTTTCGGAAAGAAAGAGGAGAACATGGTTGCGCCTGCGCGTCCAATGACGATGCAACAGCGCAGCGTCGTGGCGAGCCTGACGGAGCCCCCGGTCACTAAAGCGGCGAAGGTTTTATGGTACCAAGGAAAGGCGTTGGAACTCATGGCGCAGTTTTTCTTTGCGTCGAAGGATCCTGAATTTTTCTGCATGCGCCAAAAGCGCCTGGCGCGTGAGCGAGTGGATCGGGTGAAGGAGATTCTCACGCGCGATCTGGTGAACCCGCCGACGCTGGAAATGTTGGGGCAAGAGGTGGCGTGTAGCCCATTTTACTTGAGCAGAATTTTTTCGCGCGAAGTTGGCCACACAATTCCGCAATACTTACGGAACGTTCGCATGGAGCGGGCGGCCGAGTTATTGCGCACCGGCCGTTATAACGTCACTGAAGCGGCGACAGAAGTGGGCTATTCAAGTCTGAGTCATTTCAGTAAAGCATTTTGCGAAACCATCGGCTGCTGCCCGGTGCTGTATCCTGTGGCCAAGAACGTTCTCCTCGACCGCTAACGCGTTGCGTGAATCGTAATTCGTGAATCGATGTAACGATTTAGCGAATCTCGACTAACGTCCTCATGAAAATTCGTCGCGCGCTCATTTCCGTTTCTGACAAAACCGGTGTCGCTCCGTTTGCGCGCGCGCTGGAAGGCCAGGGAGTAGACATCATTTCCACAGGCGGGACGGCGGTCCTGCTAAAGAACGAAAAAATCCCGGTGCGCGAGATCTCGAGTTTCACCGCATTCCCTGAAGTGCTCGATGGCCGTGTAAAAACTTTGCATCCTCGCGTGCATGGCGGGCTTCTTTACAAACGCGGCAATGCTAAACACGAAGCAGAAGCGCGTGAATGCGGCTTTGATCCGATCGACCTGGTCGCGGTCAATCTTTATCCTTTCGAAGCCACGGTCGCGAAGAAGGGTGTCACTCTAGCGGAAGCAATTGAAAACATAGACATCGGCGGTCCATCGATGATTCGAAGCGCTGCGAAGAATTATGAATCGGTCACGGTCATCATTGATCCCGCAGACTACGACGTGGTGCTCGAAAACATGGGCAAACACGACGGCGAAACCACGCTGAAACTTCGAGAGCACCTGGCCATCAAAGCCTTTAACAGGACCGCGGAATATGATCGGGTGATTGCCAATTTCCTGAACAAGCAGCAGAAGACCGACGCTTCGTTTTCACTTTCGCTGCCATTGGCGATGCGGTTGCGTTACGGTGAAAATCCCCATCAGGACGCTGCCCTCTACGGCGATTTCGGCAAATGCTTCGAGAAGCTCCAGGGCAAGGAGCTTTCGTTTAACAACATTCTCGATATAAGCGCGGCGACGAATTTGATTGCCGAATTTGAAGCGCCGACTGTCGCGATCTTGAAGCATACGAACCCCTGTGGCGTGGGGTCCGATCCAGATCTGCGCAAGGCGTGGGAGAAAGCGTTTGCGACCGATAAGCAGGCGCCCTTCGGCGGGATCATCGTGTGCAACCGGCCGCTCACCGAGTCGCTGGCAAAGGTGATCAGCGAAATTTTCAGCGAGGTGATCATCGCGCCTGATTTTGAAATCGAAGCGCGCGCGGTTCTGCAGAAGAAAAAAAATCTGCGGCTGATTCGGTTATTGACGCCGACGAAGGAGGCGAGACCAACGACCGATCTGCGTTCGGTGTGCGGCGGCGTATTGGTGCAAGACGCAGATGTCGATGGCGAGCTGACGACGAACGTCGTGACCAAGCGGCGGCCGACGAAAGGGGAACTGAACGCGATGTTGTTCGGCTGGCGCGTCGTCAAACATGTGAAATCAAACGCCATCGTGTACGCCAAGGCGGATCGGACGATTGGAATTGGCGCCGGTCAGATGTCGCGGGTCGACGCTTCGCGGATTGCGGTGTGGAAAGCGAACGAAGGCGGCCTTTCGCTCAAAGGCAGCGCGGTCGCGAGCGACGCTTTCTTTCCGTTCCCGGACGGGCTGCTCGCCGCTGCCGACGCGGGCGCAACCTGCGCGATTCAGCCGGGTGGCTCGGTTCGCGACGAAGAAGTGATTGCCGCCGCTAACGAGCGAAAGATGGCAATGATCTTCACCGGCGTACGGCACTTTCGGCATTAGTAACACAGGCTTCCAGCCTGTTTGGTCGGACATGCATCTTGCTTGTCGGTTCGTTTTCCGCTTGCAGGCTGGGAAGCCTGTCGGACGAATCAGGCGGGATGCCTAAGTTACCATTCATGCATTGCACCGGGCTGAAGCCCGGTGTTAATGAAATCTCGTTATGCGCCGCGACGCTTTATGAATCGACTGTCTAGATCGGTACAATCGCCGCGGGTTTTGAACATCGAAGACCTGCGGCGCAGGGCGAAGCGCCGGCTCCCTCGTGTGGTGTTCGACTACATTGACGGCGGAGCTGAGGACGAATCGACATTGCGCGCAAACTGCCGGGCGTTCGAAGCGGTGACATTGCGGCCGCGCTGTGCGGTCGCCACGCCGGTGTGCGATCTGCGCACGACTGTGCTCGGCACTTCGGTTAATATGCCACTGATTCTCGCGCCCGTTGGGAGCTGTCGGCTTATGTTTCCGCGAGGGGAAGAAGCAGCCGCGCGCGCTGCCGGCGAAGCAGGGATCATTTGTACGCTTTCGACGCTTTCGGGCTGCCCGCTCGAAGACGTCGCAGCCGCATCGGAAGGGACAAAATGGTACCAACTTTACCTTGTCGGCGGTCGCGACTGTGCTTTGGCCGGTATCGACCGCGCGCGCAACGCCGGGTTTTCGGCCTTGGTGGTCACAATCGACACGCCAGTAGCGGGTTTGAGAGAGCGCGATCTTCGCAATGGCGCGAAAGAACTCCTTAGTGGAAAGCTCGGACAGATGCTGCCGTTTGTGAATCAACTTCTCGTTAGGCCACGCTGGCTGGCAGCGCTTCTAGTGGACGGTGGCTTGATGAAATTTGAAAATGTTGTCATCCCGGGGAAAGGGCCGATGCTGTATGCCGACGTCACTGCTGCTCTTGAGCAATCCGTTGTGACCTGGGATGATCTAGAATGGATTCGTCAAGCGTGGAACGGACCAATCGTGATC
>DASXHS010000019.1:0-6762 GCA_036488345.1 Candidatus Udaeobacter sp. | reverse complement strand
GGAGCCGGCAACATCGTGCGCACCCGCCATTTGCCGTCCCTCAAAAAAAACGGCGACGTGGAAATTGTCGCGGTTTCAAATTCCACATACGAAAGCTCGGAACGCTTCTGCCGCGAGAATTCGCTCGAGGCGCTGCCGATCCGCGATTGGGCGGAGCTGGTCGCAACGCCGGAGATCGACATCGTCTGGATCGGCACAACGCCGTATATGCATTCGGCAGTCACAATCTCTGCCCTTGAGGCGGGCAAACATGTCTTTTGCCAGGCGCGCATGTCGATGGACCTGGCCGAGGCGGAGGAAATGCTCGCCGCCTCGAAGCGATATCCCGAGTTGGTGACGATGCTCTGTCCGCCACCTTTTGGATTACGCGGCGATTTGATGGTCAAAAAAATCCTCGCCGAAAATTACATCGGCCAGCCGCACCACGTGCGCCTGCAAAGTTTCCACGGAAATTTCCTCGATCCCGACTCGCCGGCGCACTGGCGCCAAAAGATCGAGATCAGTGGACTCAATACGCTCACACTGGGGATTTACATTGAGGTTTTGCAGCGCTGGCTTGGCTACATCACCGGTGTGTTCGCGCGTGGAAAAATCATTCAGCCACTTCGCGAAGCCTACAACGTGATCGTTCCCGATTTGCTCACAGTGCTATGTAGTTTTGAAAGTGGTGCGGAAGGCGTGCTCGAGTTCAGCGGAGTTAATGCGCTGACGGAAAGTGATCGGCTGGAAATTTACGGCAGCGCCGGGACCTTGACGTATGATTTCACGGCCGACGTATTGCAGACGGGAAAGGTTGGCGATCACGCGTTGCACGTCGTGGATGTTCCCACGGAATTGGAAGGCGAATGGCGCGTCGAAGAAGATTTCCTTGCCGCGGTGAAATCAAAGGGACGCGTGCTTCCCCATCCAAATTTCGAAGACGGCCTGCGCTACATGCGCGTCGTGCAAGCTGTCTCCGATTCTCGTGCACGGAACGAGTGGGTGGCAGTCAAAAGCTGAAGCGATCGCGCATTCTACGCGGCCATCGTGTCTGGAACGAGATACCTCCTCACCAGCAGGGCCCAGATTAGGAGCGTGATTAGTTGATACCACGCAAAGAAACGATCGTAGCCGCGACGATGCGCAACGAGACCGATGGCCGCCAGGACGGCGTAGTGACCTACAAAGGGCACGTACCAAATTGGATGAAGTAGATCACCATGGATTGCGGTTTGCGCGATATCGAGCACGCACATGCCAATGAACGCCGAATAATAGCCTGTTCGATTTCGTTGAAAGCGGCGCTGGTGTTCTTCCGCTTCGGATAGGTCGGGCGGGTAAAGGAAAACGGTGAGCATGTAAAGCGTGATGGTCCAAACGATCAGCACCAGAAACATGTCAAAGCTCCAGGTGACCTCGGTATTCCATTTGAACGTCACCCACCATTGCAAAACCAGTAGCAATAGCGTGGCGATGGTGAGAACGATGTGTACTTCGTCGAGCGGATTTTCTTTGCGGCGGTAAAACGCGCGCCCGGCGCCCGCGAGCAGATTGGTCACACCGAGACCGATGATGATGGACATGAGCGCGGCGATGAACTCGAAACTGCTCATCAGGTTTTGAGCGTTCTGCATGGCGTGTGCTCTCATAAACGTCATTCCGAGCGAAGTCGAGGAATCCCGTGGCGAAACCCACCGTTAACTTCGCGGGATCCTTCGACTGCGCTCAAGATGGCGCGCGGATTTTAACGGGACGTACCTAACAACCAACCGAGCGCGTCGTTCAAATCGACCAGCGCCACCCCTTCGACAGGATCGTTGTGATGCGCACCGCGCAATTCAATGACGCGTTTTTCTCCGGCATATGCTTGAACCACCAATCGGTGAAAACGCGGCGCAACGATCTCGTCTCTTTCCGCCAGCAAAAAGATTGCAGGCGTTCGGCTCGCTCTCGCGTTTGCAATGCAGTCGAGGTCCCGGGGGATTTGCAATGCAACAGGCCCGGCTAGCAGCCACAAGTTCCACCAGCCAAATTGACGCAGAATCATTTCGCGCACCGGCGGCGGATTCTGCAAGATCAATCCGGCAATTTCGGCGGGGCGAGATGCGGCTGCATGAAGCGCAGCCGTTGCGCCGATGCTCGTGCCATATGCGACGATTGGCGCATCAGCCGCTTCACGTCTCAAAACGTCGAATGCCGCGACCGCTGCTGGTCCGATGCGCGCTAATCGCGCCGGTCCTGTGCTGCCGCCAAATCCGGGATAATTCATTCCCCAGATTTCCACTGCACGATCCTTCCACATCTCGGCCTCCATGGCAGGCCAGCGATCCGCGCGATCCGCGTTGCCGTAAAATCGCAAAATGAAAATATCAGCGCGACCCTGTTGACGCGCCGACTGCGATTGTGCCGTCCAGATTTCCAAATCGCCATTCTCGAAAGAAATGGTTCTGCGAACGGCGCCTCCGGCGTTGATCGGCGACCTCGTCGGAAAAAGAATCAGACGGTCCGGCAAATGTCCGAAGAACATGACAACAAAGTATCCCAGCCCAAGCACGATCAATTTCCACACGGCTCGAACAGTCCTTGGCTTCACAATTCTTTAGCCCACGAAACACACGAAGTACACGAAAAGGAAGTCGACTAAGAACGTGATAAAAGATATTCCGTCGGTCTTCGACCTGAAATTTTTCGCGTCTTTTCGCGTGTTTCGTGGGCCGGTACTATCGTTCTTGCGGTACCTCGGCAGCATTACGTCGCGAACGCTTACGTCATCGGTTTGGACGGTCGCGGTGCCCGGCTTTAAACCAGCACCGCAACTGCACGCCCTTCCATTATCGGACTTCCCGCTCGTGCTTGGAGGTGTTGCCTAGGCCGGCAAACTTTCCGACATCATGTGCCAGCTAGTCAGATAGACGTCGAAGCAGAGAGACGGACGCGAATCCAAAAAAAACTAGATGTTCATCCGCGGCAAACGGCTTCAATCAACCTCGTCCTTGAGCATCAGCTTGGCCTGCTCGCGAAACTAAAAGAAGTTTTTTCTCTGGAAACAAGTCGGCTTCAGACATTCGCTTGGTAACCGTCAAGCTTACTCGTCTGAGTTTTTAAGCATCGACCGAATCTGCTCGCGTAGTTCCGGCGTGTTCTCGTGCCCGTGAACGGTAGCGGCATGCTGCACCGCCGCGTCGAGGACTTCTTCTTCCGTGCCGGAAATCTTGAGCGAGCAATTTTTTTCGCTCGGGTAATCTCTGCAATCGATGGATTTTCTTTGTGCGTCCATAGGAATTGGAGTGTGAAGCAGTTTTACCGGGACGAAAAAGCGGCGTCAAGCCGCCGCACTCCAAAGCCCCGAAAGCGTTCGGGGCAAAAATTCGTGTTTTCGCAATCAGCTCTTCTTTAACTCCGACAAATCTTTTAAGACTTGGTCGCTGTGCTCGGCGGGTTTGACGCTGGTATATACCTTTACGACCTCGCCGTCAGGATTAATGATGAACGTGTTACGCGCGGCGAGCTTCTGGCCCTTGTAATCCATGACTGAGCCGTACTCGGTGGAGACTTTCGCGTCGGGATCGGCGAGCAATTTGAAATTGAGACCTTCTTTTGTGCAAAAATCTTTGTGCGATTGCGCGGTGTCGACGCTCACTCCGAGAATAACTGCGCCGGCATCGCCATATTTCGCGATGTCGCGCTGAAAATTGTGCGCCTCCAACGTGCAACCGCTGGTGAAATCCTTCGGATAGAAATAAAGAACCACCCATTTCCCGTGATAATCTTTCAGGCTCACCTGCGAACCGTCTCCGGTGGTGAGACTGAAATCCGGCGCCGGCTTGCCGACTTCGGGCTTTGTTTGAGATTCTGTTGCCGCCATACTTGAGAACGTCGCAAGACCAATGATCGCTGGCAAGATCGCGTTTTTGATTTTCATGGTTCAGTTTGAAGCGTAGACGCAGCGAGTCAAGAAACTCTGGGGAGCGCACGCGGGTCGCGTGCTGGCGATAGCGTCCTCGCCATCGCGAACTTTTCGAAACGCACGTCGTTAGGACATCTGAGATTTGCCGCGAGGCCGCGGCAAAAAGCAAGCACGCGAGCCGCGTGCGCTCCCCAGAATGAAAGCTTGCCCTCGGCGACAGCTTTTGAATCAATAAACACCTAATGCCGAGACCGGACGTTGCCGAACACCTTCCGATCAAACCCTTGCGGCTGCTTCTGGGTGTGATCGCCTGCGCCGGGATTGCGATCACACTATTCACGCTGCTGTTCGGGTTCACCACGATTCCGGCAAACTCACTTGGTGTGAAGACGCGGTTCGGCGCTTATCACGACAATGTGAGCCCCGGTCTTACCTACGCAATTCCGTACGTCGATGAAATTTACGTCGTGCCCACGCAACGTTTGCTGAAACTCGAGTTTGGGTTTTCGACGCCAAACGCGACGAATGCTTATCAGGGGGACGTCGAGCCACAAGAAACGGAGACGATGATCACAGGTGATCTGAACACCGCGCTCGTGCCATGGGTGGTACAGTATCGGATTACCGATCCAAAAATGTATTTGTTTGGCGCGCGCGAGCCGGAGAAAACCCTGCGTGATCTTTCGGAAAGCGTCATGCGCGAAGTCATCGGCGATCGCACCGTTGACGAAGTGCTGACGATTGGGCGCCACGATGTCGAGACGTCAACGTTGAAACGTTTAGCGGATCTCTGTTCGCAGTACGATCTGGGAATCCAGATTCAACAGGTTCAACTTACCAGTGTTCGTCCGCCGTCGGCCGTGCAGGCGGCGTTCAATGATGTGAATCAGGCGCAACAGGAAAAACAGACTGCTATCAACCAGGCGTGGTCGGTTTATAACGATGCTGTTCCGAACGCACGCGGCCAGGCAAAAGAACGTGAGAAACAGGCCGAAGCGTACGCGTTTCGACGGGTGAACGAAGCCAAAGGCGAAGCTCAAAAATTTTCGTTGTTGCTCACCGAATATCGCAAGGCGCCGGAGGTGACGCGCCGACGTCTTTATCTTGAGGCGATGCAAGCCATCCTGCCGAATTTGCAAAGGAAGATCATAGTGGATGACAGCTTGAAGAATATTCTCCAGACGTTGCCACTGCAGGTGCCCGGCGAATCGAAGAGCACACCATGAACGTGATCCGGTTAATGGTCCCGTGGTCAGCGTTGTCGCGCCTTCTCTGTCATGTTGAACGAAGCGAAACATCTCTGGATACGACCGCGCATACCGCTGCTGCAAATGATCTGAGATTCTTCTCCCGCGGCTGCGGGATCAGAATGACAGGAACACGCGGTTTTAGGTACGTAAACTGATGAACGTAATCGATGTGACTCCGCGACCAGCTATCATAACTGCTGCAGTCCGTTTTTTGCAGAGCCCGCTCATATCGATCCTGGGCATTCTTTTCATTCTGACTGCATTGAAATGGGGAACATTGCTCTTTGTCGTGCCTCAGTATGAGACGGTGATCATCACGCGATTCGGCAAAATCGTTCGCACAATCACCACGCCTGGGTTGAAGATGAAGCTGCCTGTCTTGGATAAGTTGCAGCGGTTCGACAAGCGCATTCTCGCGTGGGATGGGCCGCCGATAGAATGCCCAACTAAGGACAAGCTATACATTATCGTCGATTGTTTTGCCCGGTGGCGAATTAGCGATCCGATGCTCTACTACAATCGGCTCAATGACGAACGTAGCGCGCTCTCGCGCCTCGACGACATTCTCGGCAGCGAAACCCGCACCGCAGTTGCCACGCACGATCTGGTCGAAATTATCCGCGTAACCAAGGGGCGAAAACCCGTGCGCGACGAAGACTTGGAAAAGACCGGGACGGTTCTGCCCACCACAATTCCCGATATTGAGTACGGGCGCGGCGAAATTGAGAAACAGATCACCGAACGCACGCGACAAAAGATCGCCGACTTCGGCATCGAACTGCTCGACGAACGTTTCAAACGCAGCAAATATAATCCGGCGGTGGCCGAGAAGATCATCGAGCGGATGTCCAGTGAGCGACACCAAATCGCGGCCCGTTTCCGTTCCGAAGGCCGCGGTGAGGCGGCGAATATTAACGGCCAAAAAGAAAGCGACGTCGCCTCGATCAGTTCCACCGCCACGAAGAATGCACTTGAAATTGAAGGCAAAGCCGACGCCGAAGCCGCAGCGATTTACGCCGCAGCTTTTGGCACGCCTGAACAGCAGGAACTCTATACGTTTTTGCGCAGCCTCGATGTCATGCGCGCCGCTTTTGAAAAGGACACGACGGCAGTCCTCTCGACCAATAGCGATCTCGGCCGAATGCTGAAATCGATGGCCGAAGCTGTGGCTCCGACGAATCCGCCGCGTTGATTCGGCGGTCCACATAACAGCCGCCAGACGGTTCCGGCGCCCACAGGAGTGGTCGCCCTACCTTGTGGGAATGCCGCGCGTCCTTGCTCCGCCGCAAATCGTCGGCAGATTGGAATCTCGTTTTTTACATGAAGACAACGCTTGCTCATCAACTTGCTGATTACGCGTGCGCGCTGCGGTTTGAAGATCTTTCGAAGGAAGTCGTGCACGAAGTGAAACGGCGCGTCATCGATTCCCTCGGCTGCGCGCTCGGCGCATGGAAGGAAGAACCGTTTGTGATCGCGCGAAGAGTAGCGGGAGAATTCTCGGCGAAACACGGATCCACGATCTTTGGCACTGACCACAAGGCGCCGCCGGACTGGGCCGCATTCGCCAACGGCTGCGGCATCCGCTATTTCGATTTCAACGATACGTACCTGTCGAAAGAGCCCGCG
>DASXHS010000210.1:0-3216 GCA_036488345.1 Candidatus Udaeobacter sp. | reverse complement strand
CCGAGTACCGCCAATTTTTTGTCCGAAAGTTTCGGCGACATGGAAAAAGAGTAGCACATGCGTCTCGCTTGTGGCTCCAGGACTCGCAAGCCAGAGGCTCGCGCTACTCTAAAATCGCAGCTTCACGCCACCGTATGCGGCCCGGCCGAGCGCGGGGAAACCGAACACTTCCGAGTAATGCTCGTTCGCCAGGTTATCGATGCGACCGAAGATCGAGAAGTGCGGCGTAATGTCATACTCCGCGGCGATGTTTACGAAGGAATAATCCTCGATATCGAAATTCGGAAGACCAAAGTTCAGTTCTTCTCGCGCGTTTACGAACTTTGCCTCGACCACGGTGCGGAGTTTTTCCCACCAAAGATACGAAGCAGAAACATAAAGTTCGTTGCGCGGCCGCCGCGGCAAACGCGCTCCTTCCGGCTGCGAAATATCGCTGTTGTCGGTCTTTCTGGCATCCAGATAAGTGTAGCTCGCCATGAACACAAGATTGGGAATTGGTTGTGCACGTAATGCGGCTTCCAATCCCTGCGTTTCGGCTGCTCCGAGGTTGAGCGTTTGAAAGAGTCCGTTGAACCCAATCACGTTTGACAAATCGTTGTGAAAGTACGTCAAATCGAGCGCAACGCGATTCTTCCAAAGCTCCTGCCTGACGCCGATGTCCCAGCCGAAATCTTTTTCGGGTTTTAAATTAGGGTTGTTACCGAAAATAATGTCCTGACTGCTTGGAGGACTGAACCCGGTCGCAACGCTCGAGTGCAGCGTTGTATTTGTCTTGGCGATCTTGTAGCTGCCGGCAACGCGATAAGTCCAGATGCCACCGAACTCGTTGAAATCATCGAACCGGCCGCCGGCCACAAAGATTAAATTCTCGACTGGTGTCAGCGTTGCTTGCAAAAAGCCCGCGACCTCCTGCGTGTGGTCGCCGATAAAAGTTGGTTGTGGCCCGAATGCCTGCGAAATGAACGGGCGCTCCTGCCCGGCATTAACACGGCTGTAGAAAAATCCCGACGTCAGGGTGAGCCATGAGGTTGGACGCAAATTGTTTTGATAATCAATTTGCGTCCGTTCAAAGAGAGCGCGCGTGGGTCCGACAAAGCCATCCTGGTTTGGATCGTTTATTTGCCGCTCGTGATCGTAACTGAAAATGAATTTGTGGTCCCACCACTCGGTCGGTTTCCAATCGATGTGGGGGCCGATTAACCAACGCTCCGTTAGAAAGTGGTCAATGGGCTTGGGATCGAAGATCGTGTTTGGATTTCCAGTGTCGCTTACCGAGTAGGTAAACAGGCTCCCGATCCGCAATTGTGCGTCAGGCGACCAGCCGACGTCCGCGATCCCGGCAGAATTGCGGTAATTATTATTGGGACGCGCATTTTCGGTGTCGAGCCGGCTGGCGCCGACCGAATAATCGAAGTCGCCGATTTTGCCGTCGCTCTGGCCCCATTCGCGGAAAGAGTCATACGATCCGCCCTCGCCAGCGACCATGGCGCCTGGAGTTCCGGTGCCTTGTTTCGTGAAGATTTGAATCACTCCTGCGAGTGCGCGCGGCCCGTAGAGCGTGCTTTGCGGCCCCCGCACAACCTCGATCCTGTCGATATCGTCCGTCGTGATATCGGCGAAATTCATCGCGCCAGATAAACCCTGGTTAATCGGAATGCCGTCGAGCAGCACCTGCATGTCTTCACTGGGCAACCCGCGCATGAAAACGGACGTCAACTGCCCGGCTGTTCCCGTCTGCACCACGGAAAGACCAGGCACTTCGCGAAGCGCATTGCTTACACGCTGGATTTGTTTTTGCTCGATATCTTCCGAGGAAATTACGCTCACAGTGGCGGGTGATTGATCGAGTGGAATATCGAAACGTGTCGCAGAAACGACGACCGACTCCGCCTCTGCTTCAGCCGGCGAAGGAGTCGGCGCGGATTCCTGCGCGTGACAGACAATTTGGGCGAGCACGAATAGCGGAGCGAACACGATTGGGTAGCGCGCCCGTCTCGCGTGCTGGCAAGCGCGTCTCGTGATCCCTGAGTTGTTTGAGGTAGGAAAAAATTGTTTCGGCGCGACGCCGAAAATCCGAGCCGGACTGGCATTTGCACGCGAGACGCGCGCGCTACCTCGAGCAAACCAAACTGAACGATTTTGCATAACAAGTTACCTCCAACTCCGAGAGTCGGACTTGTTAGGCCTCAAATGTTTTCGAGGCGTCGCATCGCCCAGCTCTCATTCTTCTTTTTGCGCAGAAGTTTTTGCTGTAGCCGCGTCTCTGTGAGACGCGCAGGCGTCGCGCACAGCGCGACGGCTACAGAATGAGGTGGACGGGACAAATATTCTGGCTCCTGGCATTCGAAGAAGTTGAGAGTCTTTGGTTGAGAGATGAGAGCCGAACCCAGGCATTTCCGCCTTTCTCAACTCTCAACACTCAACTCTCAACTGGCCTTCACCTTCTTCCCGCCTTCACCTTCAAAATGCTTTCGACGATTGGCCCAATGGGAAGTCGTATCCAGTTACAGCAGCGCAACTGCTCCCGATTCTCACGGGATTTCTTGCGCCGATCCACGTTTTCAAGCTCGCAAAGAACCGGGACGAGGACTAGCGGCTTGCACTTTGAGCGTCAAGATTATTTAATCAACTGCCAACCGCCTGGCGTCTGACACAGACGCCCTACAATCTTTCAATGACAAAAACTACAAGCGCATCCAAGCCCAACTTCATCATCACTGGCGGTGCCGGCTTCATCGGGTCGAATCTCACGCTAGCGTTGCAGGAGAAATTTCCGGCCGCGCACCTCACAGTGATCGATGATTTTCGATCCGGTAATTTCAAGAATCTGGCAGGCTATCGCGGAGATTTCGTTGCCGAAAATCTGGCGACATTGGATTGGCGAGAAAAGTTCGGTGATCCGGCAGCGGCTGGATTCGACGCCATTTTTCATCTCGCATCGATCACCGACACGACTTTGCACGATCAATTCGTTCAGGTGCACGACAACGTGGAGAGTTTCCGACGCCTTTTGAATTTTGCGCGCGCCACCAAAACCCGAATCATCTACGCTTCCTCTGCGGCGACTTACGGTCCGGCCACTGAAGCGAGCGTGGAATCAAACGGAGCGGCACCTTCGAACGTTTATGCGTTTTCCAAGGTTATCATGGACAATATCGCTCGACGCGCGGCCGCCGAGTCGCCGGACTGGATCACCGTCGGGCTGCGTTATTTCAA
>DASXHS010000179.1:0-8881 GCA_036488345.1 Candidatus Udaeobacter sp. | reverse complement strand
CCACGCAGGCGGTCACCCCGCCACCGGACGGCGGCTATCCGGGCGCCAACACCGCTGAGGGCACGGACGCTCTGTTCAGCCTCACCACCGGCATCGCCAATACGGCGGTGGGTTTCAATGCGCTTCATGACACAACGACCGGCACTCACAACGTGGCGGTTGGTGCTTCGGCGCTCGCGAGTAACACCACAGGCAGCTTTAACATGGCCATTGGGACGGACGCGCTCCGAGACAACACCTCCAACTTCAACCTGGCGATTGGTTTTAGAGTGGGCTTCAAGAACACCACCGGCAACCATCTCACCGGAATTGGCGCTGCAGCGCTCAGGAACAACACCACCGGCAGTTTTAATACGGCAATTGGTTCCGATGCGCTAAGGGAGAACACTACCGGCGAAGACAACACGGCCATTGGTGCCGATGCGCTCACGCTTAACAATGCGGACGACAATGCGGCAATCGGCTCCGAGGCGCTCAGCTCTAACGTTGATGGCACCGACGACACCGCGGTCGGCTTTCAAGCGATGCAGCTCAACGTCTCAGCCTTCACGAACGCGGCCATGGGTACTTTCGCGATGCTGAATAATGACTCGAGCGGAGCCGGGAGTGCCGTTTTCAACACGGCTGTCGGCGGCTTTGCGCTCAAAGCTAACGTTAATGGCACCAGGAACACCGCCGTTGGTGCTGGTGCGATCGAGTCTGGAGATGGAGGCAGTGATAACACCGCGGTTGGGGAGATAGCCGGCAATGACATCACTGGAGACGCGAATACCTGTTTGGGCAGCGGGACCGGAAGCAGCTTAACAAGTGGCGAAGGTGGCATCTATATCGGCGCACGAGTGCAGCCAGCTGATCCTACTGAAAAGGAATTCATCCGCATCGGCAGCGACACGGCTTTTACTTTTCCGTATGACACCTTTATTGCCGGCATTCAGAACAGGGCTGTTAGTGCTCTCGCCAACCCCCATATCGTGCTTGTTGATGACAACGGAAAGTTGGGGACGGTCGCCGTCAATGAAATTGGAATCAAGACCAACCAGCCCCGAACCGGTCCCCAACACGTCCAGCCCCAAGCCATTGGCCCCGACCCCAATCAAGCCATGCTCAATCGCAGGGTTAAGGAATTACAAGCAACCGTCGCGCGCCAGCAAAAGCAAATTGACGCGCTTACTGCAGGCCTGCAGAAAGTGAGCGCCCAGCTTGAAGTGGGTAAGCCAGCGCCGAAAGTAGTCACGAATAAATAAAGCTTCGAGATTTTGGTGGCGCTCGCCTCGGCGAGCGCCACCAGTCCATATTTTTGCCTAGAGCCGCCCATATCGGTCAGGCGTACTCACGTGCGGGGTTGCTCGTCCGGCGCAAGGGTTTGCTGCTCGGGCAGCCGTCGAATCCTATTTAGCTCAAGACAAATCGCACTTGTGTGGGTCGACGTTATTCCCAACTAAAATAAACTGTAGCTTCAGTATCTGGTACGTTCGTTCGTTGTTTCCGTCCTGAAAGAGGCTAATGCGTTGGCTAAGCTTGACCCGCCGGTTGCGGCTGAGGCGGACCGGTGGCGACAATGCGTATCTGCGCGTAGATTGATCGGCAAAAAAAGAGCAATCCCCAACGTGCCCGGGTGCTTCGCACTAAATCAAACGGAAATGGAAACTGTACCCTATCTGGATCTTCGAGCGCAGTATCGGCCGCTGCGTAGTGAAGTGTTGAGCGCCTTGGAGGAGATTTGTGAGTCGACGAGCTTTGCTCAAGGACCCGCGACGTCAAAGTTCGAGACCGAATTCGCGGCGTACTGCGGAGTTAATCATTGTGTTAGCCTGAACAGCGGCACGAGCGCGCTGCACCTGGCTTTGCGCTGTCTCAATATCGGGCCGGGAGACGAAGTTGTAACGGTCTCGATGACATTCATAGCAACCGCATGGGCCATTAGTTACGTCGGCGCAACGCCCGTGTTCGTCGATATTGACCCTGTCCGTCTAACGTTGAATCCCGACAAACTCGAAGCGGCGATCACGTCGCGCACAAAAGCAATTATCTCGGTGCATCTGTATGGAATGCCGGCGGAGATGGATCGCATCATGGCGATTGCGGAGCGACACGGACTGCCGGTGATCGAAGATGCTGCGCAGGCGCACGGCGCAAGATACCGTGGCAAACGCGTAGGCCAGTTTGGCCAAATTGCGTGTTTTAGTTTTTATCCGGGTAAAAACCTCGGAGCCTACGGAGAAGGCGGTGCTTTGATCACCAACGATGCATCCATAGCGCACCGTGCGCGTTCTCTCCGCGATCACGCTCAAAGCCAAAAATATTTGCACGACGAAATCGGGTATAACTACCGGATGGATAGCTTCCAAGCGGCTGTGCTCTCGATAAAACTCAAGTATCTCGACGAGTGGAATACGGCTCGCGTTGATCGCGCGCGACGATACACAGAATTGCTGAAGGGCTCGTCATACAAGCTGCCTGCGGACATGTCCGATTCGGAGTGCGTCTGGCATTGCTACGTGATTGAAACTCCAGAGCGCGATCGCGTCCGCTCTGCGTTGCAGGATGTGGGAATCCAAAGTGCTGTTCATTATCCGGTGCCCGTTCACCTTCAAAAAGCTTACGCGCATCTTAATTATCGATCAGGCGACCTTCCAATAACGGAAGCGCTGTGCGAACACTGTCTCGCACTTCCTATCTATCCCGAGCTCTCGAAAGAGAAAATCTCCCGTGTCGCTTCCGTTCTCCTCGATCTGGAGAATCGGTAACGCGCCAGGGACAGATCCGATTGCGCAAGGACAAATCGCATTTGTAATCCGGCATCGATCAGTGACGATCAGGGATGGCAGCGGAAGGCGATTATGTTCTCGGCACGCATGAAGAGGAGTTAGCCAGACTCGGCCTTCAACATCGCGTCTGGCGACCGGTCGTGTTGGATTGCTGGCAACGCGCCGGCATCACGGTTGGCAAACGCGTGCTCGACGTCGGAGCCGGTCCTGGCTACGCATCCATTGATCTGGCTGAGATCGTCGGACCGACCGGTGAAGTGGTAGCACTGGAGCGTTCACAAAATTTCATTCGCGCGCTGGAAACAACCTGTCGTGCCCGTTCACTCGCCAACGTGAAGATTCAAGAATTAGATTTGATGAAAGACGATTTGCCGAAGGCCGACTACGATTTCGCGTGGTGCCGCTGGGTCGTCTCGTTTGTTAATGACCCGTCTCTGCTGATCAAAAGACTTGGCCGCGTTATGCCAAAAGGCAGCGTCGCTATTTTTCACGAGTATGGACATTATGAGACGTGGCGATTCCTTCCGCGACTGTCGATGCATGAACGTTTCCGCGAGCACGTGATCGCTACATGGCGCGAGTCCGGCGGCGAACCAGACGCTGCCGTCCAATTACCTGGACTGCTTGGGGAGAATGGTTTTGTGATTCGCTCCGCAAGGCCACATATCTTTTGCCTCCGCCCGAGTGATTACATGTGGCAGTGGCCTGCCACTTTCATCGAGACCTATCTTCAGCGTCTTATCGAAATGGGGCGAATCGATCACAAGTTTGCCGAGGAAGTCCGCACCGCTTTTGCGAGCGCCGAAAAAAATCCGAATGCGCGGATGCTCACACCGCTGGTGCTGGAAATTATTGCGGAAAAATTGTAACGGTTCCGCTATGACGCTCCAACGAGGCCCAATCGCTCTGCATCAGCTTTCAGCGCGGCGATGACCTGCGCGATGACATCGTCGAGCGGCATTTCCAAATGTTCTGCACCGCGGATGATGTCGTCGCGGTTCACGGCGCGGGCGAATGCCTTGTCTTTCATTTTCTTTTTCACCGCGCGAACGTCGACGTCATGAATGCTTTTTGTCGGGCGCACGAGCGCGACCGCCACGACAAAGCTACTTAGCTCATCCACTGCATAGAGAGTTTTTTCGAGATTCGTTTCCGGCGAAACGCCTGAGTAATCGGCGTGCGAAAGAATCGCGCGGCACACTTCTTCGCTCCAACCATTTTCGCGTAACCAGGCGACGCCTACGAACGGGTGGCCTTCGGTGGCGCTGCGTTCGAGATTCGGATGCCGCTCGTAATCCATGTCGTGCAACAATCCGACGGCTTCCCAGAGGTCAGCGTCTTCGCCGCGCGACTGCGCGAAATGTTTCATCGAATCAGCGACTGCATAGCAGTGTTTCCGCAGGCTTTCGGATTGCACCCAGTCGTGCAAGATAGTTTGCGCGCGAGCGGCTAGCGTTTCACTCATCTCAATCAGTGAATTGAGACCTTATCGCCCGTTTTGATTTTTGTAGCAAGCCGGACCACGTCCCAGTTCGCCAGCCGAATACAGCCGTGGCTCGCAGCGCGTCCAATCGACCCAGGATCGTTGGTGCCGTGAATGCCGATACCTTTCTTGTTAAGCGCAATCCACATCACGCCCACGGGATTTCGCGGCCCAGGTGCGAGCATGTGGAAATTACCGCTTCGTTCGCCGTGCTCGAGCATCTCCTTATCATAACGAAACGTGGGCAACTTCGAGATGCCTCGGACCTTCCACTCACCGACTGGTGACATGTTGTGCGCGGAGCCGATCGTGACCGGATAAGCCGCGATCAGCTTCTCGGCTTCGAAAACTCCGAGCCTGTTTGTTTTCGTATCCACTTTTATGGAGACATTTCTTGGTCCTGCACTTTCGCCAGGAGTTGGCGTTTGGGTTTCAGGTTGATCGTCAGCCTCATTCGCCGCTTGCGAGGCAGTTTCGCTACCGGGCTTAATGTCTTTCACTGACGCAAGTTCGAATGGCTCGACATTCGGCACCTTCAGCTGATCGCCTGCTTTAAGTCCTTTCAATTTGCCCGGATTAAGTTGTTCAAGGAAATGAATGTCGCTGTGAAATTTTTCCGCGATTGCATCGGCAACATCACGGTACGGCAGAAATTTCAATTTTGCCTGCTCAGGTACTTGACTCGGCAATTGTCCAACGGTTTGGACATCCCCGTCGGTTACGGTGTATGAAATGAACACCGGCTCCACGCTGGCGAGATCGAGTCCCGAAACGTCAGGCGCAACGTTCGTGTGTTTGCCGGATTGCGGCGGTGTGGACTGCGGCTGTTCCCCTCGCGATTCGCGGTAAAGCGAAAGTGCCTTCCGGGTAAACTCGTTGTAGCGGCCGTCGATTTTGCCCGGGCTGAAGTTTGCGCGATCTAGAAAAACCTGCAATCGGGTCGCCGCCTCGATCTCAGCCGTCTTCGGCGCATGTGTCTTTGGTGTCGCCTTTTTTCTCGCCGCTGCTGGAAGGACGCCGATTAAAACCAACAGACCGACGACTACCAAACGATTTACAGCATTCACTCATATGCATCGTGCGTCTCAACAGTCATGGCTGTGCGGAGCGGCCAATCTCACCGGCTGCTACGATTGAAATCCGAAGCACGCGGAGACGAAGCGCTGACGGATTTTCGATACGCGGGCTAGATTACAGAGTTTAAAGTTGTGATATATTATGCCGATGCAAAAGCCAGAAGTTACCGCATATTTGAAAACCTATTGTGGCTGGAGCGCCGGTGTCCGCGCTATCCTGACCAAATACAACCTGCCCTACACGGAGAAGGACATTATTCAGAACCCGGCATTCCGCTGGGAAATGGAAACCAAAAGTGGTCAGCCGCTTTCGCCGTGTGTCGAGATCAACGGCCACATGCTCGCCGACATCAGCGGCGAAGAAGTCGAACATTATCTCGTCGAGAACAAACTCGTCGAAGCCAGCGATGCCGCGACCGAGGTCCCGACCAACGCGGCGTGCGCCAACGAGCAACACGACGGCGTTGTGAAACTCAACTTGTAGACATTGTAAGACCGTTCCTCGAAACGTCACCGAGTCTGCTGCGGCGGATTCCTTGCAATTCGTATTTCGCGCAGCGAACGATTCGGTTTTCTTTCGCGCAACGCGATGTGCGGCTAGATTGTCTGCCTTCTAGCCAATGAAAGTGTTCGCTCGCGTTCGACGTCCGAAGAAAGCGCGCGCGAATATCCTTTTTCGTTACGGCTGGAAGATAACACTGCTCCTTTTGTTGGCGGCAGGTGTGTTCGCCATTTTTCTCTTTTACGGGACATGGGCGCAAACCTTCGACATGAAAAACGTCGGAGAAATGCCTGAGCGAAGCACCGTTTACGATGTGGATGGTAAAATCTACAGCCGTCTTGCAGGCGCGAATCGTCTCAAGGTTTCGTTGAGCGAAGTCTCACCAGAATTCATCGCGGCTGTGCTGGCCCGCGAGGACAGTAGATTCTATGACCACAAAGGTATTGATTGGCGTGGAGTGCTGCGCGCGTTGAGCCGTGACGTCGTCACTATGAAGGCCAAGGAAGGCGCTAGCAGTCTCACGATGCAACTGGCGCGCAACAGCCTTCCTCTGGGTGGCCGCTCGTTTAGCCGGAAACTGTTGGAAGCGATGGTGTCGCTGCGAATCGAACGCGAGTTTACGAAGCAACAGATTCTCGAGCTATACGTTAACCGCATTTATTTCGGTAGCGGTTGTTATGGAGTCGAAACCGCTTCACAAGCTTACTTTGGCAAGAACGCTTCAAAGCTGAATCTTTCGGAAGCTGCGCTGTTGGCCGGTCTGATTCGTAGCCCGAATCGTTTCTCCCCGTTGAAAAATCCCCAGGGCGCCGCAGTCCAGCGCGACGCTGTCTTGGACCGCATGGTGGCACTAAAAAAAATCACGCCGTCACAGGCCGATCAGGCCAAAAAAACAAAAATCGTTACTCATCCGAAACGAATGCCGCAGATTCAGGAGAACTATGCGATGGACGCTGTGCAGCGCGCCTTAAGCCAGATCCTCACTGAAGACCAGATGGATGATGGAGGGTTTTCCATTTACACGACGCTCGATCCGGCAGTGCAAAATTCAGCGCAGGACGCGCTCGAGAAGCAACTCACGAAAATCGAGCATCAATCCAATTTTCATCATCCGATCAAAGCGGATTACAAACCGCCTGAGAACGGGGAGGCGGATTCGGCCATGCCTTATCTGGAGGGGGCGGTGGTTGTGATCGACAACGCCAGTGGCGGCATCCGCGGACTCGTCGGTGGGCGCGATTACGCGCAAAGCAAGTTCAACCGGGCGATGGCTCCGGCAAACAGGCAGGTCGGTTCAGCGTTCAAGCCCTTTGTTTATACGGTTGCTTTTAGCCACGGGTTATTGCCGAGTTCGGCAATCAGCGATGGACCACTTCAACCCGGTGAAATCGAAGGCGCGGGAAGCTGGTCGCCCGCAAATTCCGACGGCACCTACGGCGGCACCATGCTCTGTTCGTACGGGCTCATCCATTCACGCAACACCATGAGCGTGCGTGTCGGACAATTTGCCGGTCTCGATGCCGTGCATAAGGTGGCGAACGACCTCGGCATATCTCAAAACCTTCCGCATGGTCCAGCCATCTACATCGGTTCATTCGAGACAGACTTGAAAGATCTAACTGCCGCGTATTCTATTTTTCCCAATGCTGGAGGGCGCAAGCAGGCTTACATCATCGAGCGCATCGATGATCAGCAGCACAAACCAATTTATCGCGCCGAGCACGCGTCGACGCCAGGGCTGGATCCTGGCGCAACGTGGATGACGTCGCGCTTGATGGAAGCAGTTCTGACCCAGGGCACCGCCGCCAGTGCGCGTTCACTTGGATTCAAACTGCCTGCGGCAGGCAAGACTGGCACCACCAATGATTACAAGGATGCGTGGTTCCTTGGTTATACCAGCACATTGACTTGTGGCGTGTGGGTCGGGTTCGATCAGCCGACAACGATCATTCCACACGGATATGGTGCTGCACTCGCATTGCCGGTTTGGGTTCAAGTTATGAACAAGGCGGCACAACATTATCCAGCCGAACCGTTGCAGCCCACCATGCCGTTGCAACACGCGAGGGTTTGTTCGACGTCCAACCAACTTGCCACCACCGGCTGCATGGCGGCTGGTACCGCTTACGACCTTGATCTGCCTGTCGACAAGATACCGACTGGTGCCTGCCAGGTGCATGGGGGTTCACAATGGCCGTTTGCAGAACAGGCGCCGAACGAGCCGCAGAGAGCGCTCACATCTCCGGGCCGATTTTTCAGATCATTCAGGCGATTCTTCGGACGCTAAACGATTCACACAAAGGTCGCTCATTGCGATGGGCTCAGCAACGGCGGCAGATTCGATCTCGCGTGAAGTAAAAAGGGAGTAGCGGTGTACGACCGAGGACGCCGCGTTTGAAAGGCGTTTGCCGGGCAATACGATGAAGATTGAGACTGGCTAGTGACCAGTAGGCCCTTGAGGAGGAGGTTCAGGCGGTGGCGGTGTCGGTGTTTCTTTTCTTTGTGCCATTCCAAATCCCTAAACGAACGAGGCAGCGTAGTCGAGAGATAAATTCCCATTCGGTTGGAAAAGGCGAAGTTGCCCCATCACCGTCAGGCTTCGGGCGATAAACGCAGATTTGGATAGGAAGAATCTCGACAAACCGCCGCCAACGTTTGGAGTTTGTCGTTGTGCCAGAACACGCGTCTTCGAGATACTTACCGATGCTTGTATTCTAATTTGCCTTGTGATAAACGCCAAGACCCTGGGTCAACATGTCTGTTTTGAGGAGTTATCTTTTGGGTTTGGCAGTGGCTCACTTGCCTTGGTTGTTTTCTTACGACCGGCCAGTTGTTATGGAAGAGGCACTCTGATAATCCGAAGCCTTTCCAACTTGATACGCTTGTCATTACTTCTGTTGCAGGAATGGCGCTATCCGGCTTCGGATTGCCTAAGGGACTGCAACTACATTGAATGTCGTTCTGGCGACCCGAACGTGGCAATTTTCTTGAAGAGCGATATCAAACCTGACGCGAGCCTTCAGCCAGTCCCGTAGAACGTTCACGGGTATTG
>DASXHS010000145.1:0-11589 GCA_036488345.1 Candidatus Udaeobacter sp. | reverse complement strand
ATCCGAATCTAATCGGACTTTTTCCGGGCAGTCGTTCGCGCGAATTACGAAAAATCTTTCCGATGATGATGGAAGTCGCGCGCCGACTGTTGCAACTCAACCCGACTTTGCGGTTTCAAGTCGCAGCCGCATCCGAAGAACTCGCACGCGAGATGGATGAAATGATGAGACCTGAACAATTGGCGGGTCGCGAATCGCTTGAAATCGCAGTCGGTCATACTGCGGCTATCATGCAGCACGCCTTCGTTGGAATTGTGGCCTCGGGAAGCGCCACGTTGGAGGCTGCTTATTTTGGAATGCCATTCGTCCTGATTTACAAAGTTGCGTGGCCGACGTACGTGGCAGCGCGGCTCGTCGTGAATGTGGATTTTCTCGGCATGCCTAATTTGCTTGCAGGCAAAGAAGTTGTTCCGGAGTTTATCCAACACGAGGCAAAACCGGACGCCATAGTTGCCGCTGTCCGCTTGCTAATGGAAGACTCACCCGCGCGCGATCGGATGATTTTGGACTTTGACGAAATCATCACCAAACTCGGCGGCAACGGCGCCAGCGAAAGAGCTGCGCAAGCAATTCTTGAAGAACTGCAGACCAGCGGTCCTTCTACAACACGATGAAGATCTGGGACATCTCACGAACGTTATCGAACGATTTCGCCGAATGGCCCGGTGACGAACCGTTTCGTTATCGTGTTACGAACGAGATCGCAAAAGGCGCCAGCGTAAATCTCGGCGCGATCGCGATGAGCGTGCACAACGGCACGCATGCCGACGCGCAATTTCATTTCGAGGTGAATGGCGCACCGATCGAAAAAGCGTCGCTCGAGATTTATCTAGGCCGCGCAATCGTGGTCGATCTGGCGGAAACGTTTTTTCAATCGACGGAGAAACATCTGATCACTCGTGAAGATCTGCGTCCGCACGCTGAAGAGATCGCCGTGACCTCACGGCTTCTGGTAAAGACCGGACGATGGAGCGACTCGACAGTTTTTCCAAATCGAATCCCCGTGATCGCGGCCGATGTTCCGGCGTGGTTGCAAAAGAACGGCGTGAAACTGCTCGGCGTCGATCTGCCGTCGATGGACGAATTAGATTCGAAATCGTTGCAGAATCATCATGCGCTTGCCCGGGCGGGAATCGCTATCATTGAATCACTTGATCTCAGCGACGTCGCTCCCGGCATTTACAATTTTGCTGCGCTGCCTCTGAAAATCTCGGGTGCCGATGGCGCACCGGTGCGCGCTGTGCTTTGGCGTGATTGAATCCATATGATTGTCATCCCGAGCGGAGTCGAGAATGGAGCGACTGGGGAAGCCGCGACATGGACGGGAATTCCGAAGGCTGAGCGAACGGGAAGTGAGCGAATCAAATCCCGCGGCATAACCCTGAGGGAACTTCGCGGGATGTCTCGACTTCGCTCGACATGACATGAGCCTGCTCGAAGATCGCCGCACGATCTGGATCGTCGCCGCACTGATCGTCGTTCTGTTCGCGATCGCCAATTTGCCGTGGCAGCTCGACGACTACGATCAAGCGAAACAGGCGTTCACTTCGTTCGAAATGGTCAAGGAGGGCCATTGGCTCTATCAGCACACGCCGCGCGAGCGAGTTGCGACAAAGCCGCTGTTGGTCGGCTGGATTTCAGCTGCGCTTTTCGCGGTGACGCGATCGTGGGAAATCGCGTGGCGGTTGCCGTCGCTCATCGCTGCGCTCGCGCTAGCGGTCGTGTTATTCCGCGCTGCCAAGGACGCGTACGGAAAAGTCGCCGCGGTAATTGCACTCGGCGCCTTTGGACTGAATCTGCTGAGCCCGCGGTTGGCCACGCTCGTGCGAACCGACATGCCGCTGGCACTTGTGATATTTCTGATCGGCCTGCTGATCTGGCAAAAGGTCCGACATGAAGACGAATGGAAACTGCGCGATCAAGTGTACGTCTTCGTTCTGCTCACCGCGGCGATGTTGATCAAAGGCCCGATCGTTTATGCATTCTTGCTGCCCGGCATTGCGTTGTTCCAAATGCGCCGTGGTAGGTCGCGACCGCCGGGCGCGCCGAAAACGAATTCGGGTAGCGCCTGGCCCGGCTGGTGGCCATGGCTTGCCTCGCTTGCGATTTTTCTAGTGTGGGTAATTGGCGGCATTCGGTTTCAGCCAGGGTTTTACGAGGAAGTTGTGATGCGCGAATTCGTGGGCCGCTTTGGTGAAACAATTCATCGGCCGCAGCCGCTTCTTTTTTATTTGCCGCATGTGTTGCACAAATTCGCGCCGTGGAGCGTGCTGATGATTGGAATCGCGGCTTTCGATGTCCGGTCGCGAAACTGGCGATTGCGTTCCGTGTTTCGCGAAATGTCGCCGGAAAGTTTCTGGCTGCTTTGCTGGAGCATTAGTGGACTGATCGTGATGTCGCTGATCCCATCCAAGCGCGTCGATAGAATTTTCCCTGTGATTCCGCCGCTCTGTTTGCTGCTGTCCGCGCAGATTAATGGTAGGGACGCCGCGCTGCGGCGTCCGGTCGGCGCAGCGCACCGACTCTACCTTTGGACCGTGGCAGCGCTCGTGTTGGCCATCGTTGTCACCTGCTGCTACACAAGTTGGAAGGTGATCACCGGCTATCGCGATCATCGAAATGCGCTGGCCGTTTTTGGAAGAAATGCGCGGCACGAAACGGAAGCGCATCATTGGCGCTACGAAGTCGTATCTGCCAAAGATGAAGGGTTGCTTCTCTATCTTCGAAAGACGCATTTCATTGATTCGGCTGACGCTGTCACAGAATGGAATGCCGGAAATCTGGACGCACTCGTTGCTTCGAAAGAAGAAGCGGCGGTTCTAATGAGCGAGCTTAAAGGTGATGCTATTGCTCAATCGCAACCAAATGGCCGAGAACAACACCAAGAGGGCAGGGGATATGTGTTGATTACTCGTAAGCTCGTGGATTTGCGCGGAGCTAGCTGGTAGTCCCCCTGTTGGGCCATGATCATCATCAGCAGCGGGCATGCGCCTTCCATGCAGCATTCCACTCGCGGCATCGAGTGTAAAAATAGCCGGCCACGCACCAGTCGAAAGCTGCGCAAAAAGCGCCGTACGCCAACGACAGCTCAGTCAGTTCGTGAGCGCCGAATGGACTGACCCCGGCATAAGCATGAACCTCATGGACGACGTCCCAAAAGCCATGCCTAGACTTCCGTTGCGGGCACCACGTCCGCGAGCGTGCTCGGCTGGAAGGAAAAGGTTATAGCCACTCAGCGCGAGGTATCAAACCGGGGCGCGGTTAGCCATCGCCTGGCGAGGCGAACTTATTGCCACTGTAAACATGCTGTGCACGCGCGCCCTCCGCTAAAGTCATCGCTGCAAATCATAGTGTCGCGGCCAGAAGGCTGAAACGTGGAATACAACGGGTAAGTCTCGGCATCTGGTGGAACCTTACTCCAAGCCTTGCCATCGAAGGCATAGATCACAAGGCCATGGCGTGGATAAACACGCGTGATTGGTCTGATGGTCGCACCTGCGCGAGCACTAAGAGTCGCTGGGCGGTGTTGCGCGTGGAACCTCCAGACCAGCTGAGGCTGCCGTGTATGCCGGCTGAAACTAAGTTAGCTTTCACGTCTTGTTCGATGCAACCGAGCGGGTCACGTGCGATGACCAGATCGTTAGATGGAATAGGATCCCAGCGAAAGCGTGCAACAGACGGACGATCATACTCACCCAGCTGTTGGCGGTGCCGGTAAGTCATTGCAACAGTGAGCACGCCCGCAATTAGCACAGCCACCACAGCGGAGACGCTCAGCCGCGAGCGTGTCGGATATAAGCTCACAAATCCAACGACGCCGAGGTAGCCAAGCACGGCGAAGTATGCCAGCGGCGAAGGAATAATGTTGTGCTCTGGGACGATGGAGGCGAGCCAGGAAAACCAAATTGGCAGCAAACCGACAAGGCCGCATGCAGCGATCAGCCGTCCGACCTGAGGTCGCACCAGGCTCATCATACCAGCGCCAGCGACAATCAGCGCTGCAACCAAAGCGACAAAGAGCATAGGGTGCAGTGCCACACCGTAGAAGATAAGCAGGATTCGCAGTGCGATCAGCCCGGCCAATGAACAGCCAGCGAGCAGATAAACAGCCGCTTGAATCGCGCTAGCGCGTTCGTTCACCTAACGAGAATTCGATGAAAATGATTTCGGCTACTTCGGGCATTCTCTGGGAGGTGCGCCGGAGGAAAGGAAAGCATGGCTTGTTTGTATTGGTGATTTCGAATCGAAGCTAGCCAAATTGATGGTGTCGTGGAATAGACCCGAGTTGCGCCGCGATTGTGATCGGTCATTGCACCGGCACGTCGCGATCGGCCGGTTCATTGAATTTCTTCCGCATCCCGATCTTGTTTTTAATCGAGCGCAAGATTCTTCGCGCAAAATACCAGAAGGCGCCGATGCAGATTAGAAAGATGATCAAGGCGAGCACGGGACTGAAATGCACGAGAGTCAGGCCACCCAGCACAGCAGCGTCTTCGCCAAGACTTAGCCCGATATTTGTAAGCGGTTCCGGCGATGCGTTGCTGGCAAGCCGCGTCGCTGCTTTCGCCGTGTGCGCAAGGAGGCTCGTGCCTCCCGCCAACAGCGCAACGATGACCGTAAACGCAGGACTGGGATGACCGAGCACCTGGATCGCAAGCAAGGCACCACCGATCGGGCGAATCACGGTGTGGACGGCGTCCCAGATTGAATCGACCCATGGAATTTTGTCGGCGAAAAATTCGAGCAAATAGAGAACACCCGCAATGCTGATGATCCACGGGTTACCGAGGACTTCCAGCGACTGATACTGCGGCCCGAGAGTGATCCAGTGAAAATGGATTGCGAGCCCAGTGGCAAAAACGGTCAGGTAAAGATTAACGCCTGCGAGCGCGGCGAGGCCGAGCGCGACGCTGAGGAGGTCCAATCTTTCCACGCGCAAACATCGGGTGCGAACCAATCAAAGTCACGCGTGAGCTTGGCTAAGGGGCCAATGACGAAGCACGAATGAGCAGAAATAACGAAGCCCGAATGCTGTAGAGTGCGCTGTCCTCCAAGCAATGGGGTGAGACTATGCAAGACACGTCTGTATTCCGCTGAGGACAGCGGACGCTACAATATTTCGTCATTCCTTCGTCATTAGACATTCGTGCTTCGTCATTCATACTGGCGCCATGCTTGACATCCGTCTGATTCGCGAGAAACCGGATTTTGTCCGTGAGCGTTTGGCGACGCGCAACGGCGGTGACGAAGCAAAAATCGAAGAGGTATTGCGAATCGACGCTGAGCGACGCAAGAGCGAAACTGAGCTGCAACGGCTACAGTCGGAGCGCAACCGTCTGAGCAAGGAGATCGGCGCGCGACGTTCGCGTAAGGAACCGAGCGAAGAACTTGAAGCCGAAGTGCGAAAGATCGGAGAACAAATTGCCGGTTTAACGCAAAGCGCCAACGCGCTCGATGAAGAGCAGCGGAACTTACTTTTGGATATTCCAAATCTTCCGCATGCGAGCGTTCCCGTTGGCAACGATCCCAGCGCAAATCGGGTCGTCCGCAGTTGGGGCGAGAAGCCGCAAATAACCAATGCTGCCGATCACGTTGCGATCGGAACGAGACTGAATCTTTTCAATCTCGAATCGGCGGCGAAATTGAGCGGGAGTGGTTTCATTTGTTTTACCGGCGCAGGCGCGAGGCTCGAACGCGCATTGATCAATTTCCTGCTTGATCTGCACACACGCGAGCATGGGTATTTTGAAGTCAGTCCGCCCTTTCTAGTTCGACGCGATTGTATGATCGGCACGACGCAGCTTCCGAAGTTTGAGGCCGACATGTACGGCTTGGAGGAGAATCAGCTTTTCCTCGCGCCGACGGCGGAAGTGCAATTAACGAATCTTCATCGCGAGGAGATCCTGAAGATTGACGATCTTCCGAAGAAATTCACCGCATACACGCCCTGTTTCCGGCGCGAAGCGGGTTCCGCCGGGCGCGACACGCGTGGCATCATTCGTGTGCATCAATTCGACAAAGTCGAAATGGTGAAAATCGTCGCACCGGAAAAATCTTACGAAGAACTTGAATCGCTCACAGCGGATGCGGAACGCGTGTTGCAACTGCTCGGATTGCATTACCGGGTGATCGAGTTGTGTACGGCTGATTTGGGTTTCGGCTCGGCTAAGACGTACGACATCGAAGTATGGTCACCGGGATCCCGCGACGGCGGGACATTTCTCGAGGTCTCAAGCTGCTCGAACTTTGAAGATTTCCAGGCGCGCCGGATGCAGCTGCGATTCAAAGATCGCGATGGGAAAAACCGTCTGTGCCACACGTTGAATGGTTCGGGTCTGGCGTTGCCGAGATTGTTTGCTGCGCTGACTGAAAGTTATCAGCAATCGGATGGTTCGGTGCGCATTCCGGAAAAGTTACAGCCTTACTTCGGCGCGAATGAAATTAGAGAGTTGTAGCGTCCGCTGTCCTCAGTGGATGACGGCGCCCAGGCTAGGTGGATCGGCTTCTCCGAAGACGATGCGTGTGACGCCGAAGGCACAAATTATCAGGCAAAGTCGCAGTCTTTCCAACGCGTTGAGGACAACGCGTTCCACCTTATTGCAGCCCCGGTATTCCCATGCCGCCGAGGCCGCCGGTGATTTTCGTCATCTCGGATTGCGCCAGCGCCTTGCCCTGCTCGATCGCTTGTTTCACTGCGCTTAGCACCATTTCCTCAAGAAATTCCACGTCGTTCGGATCGACAACTTCCTTGTCGATCTTGATCGCGGTGATGTCGCCCGCGCCGTTAGCCGTTACTTTCACTTTTCCTCCGGCCGCACTCACTTCGACGGTTTTTTGCTCGAGCTCGGCCTGAGTCTTGGCCATTTGCTCTTGCATCTTCTGCGCCTGCTTCATCAGTTTGTTTAGATTCATAATCAGTTCTTTGTCATTCCGAGCGAAGTCGAGGAATCCCGCTGTGGTCGCTCAGGGTAACGCCGCGGGATCCTTCGACTCCGCTTCGCTCCGCTCAGGATGACAGAAGTATGCATTCACGTTCTTACTCGTGCGTTGAATAGTTCGATAGCTTCCTGGATCAATGGTTCGTCTTTGTAATCATGAGAAGTCGAATCTTTTTGGGTCACCGCGTTCTTGGAAGCGAGTTCTTCGCTCACGATCAGTTTCAAAGTCCAATCTTTCTCGCTGATTTCATGCAGCAGCGTCTCGACGAACTTGCGATTCGCTGCTGTGCCCAGGATATCCATCATGGGTTTGTCGCCCGGCGCGAAACCAAGTATAAAATTGCGTCCTTCGACTCCAAGAGCACGGGCCGCTGAAGCTGAGTTTCGAACGAACCCCTTCTGTATTGGGATCTTCGCGAGAACGGCTTGCCAAATCTTTTCGGAATCGACGGTTGTGGCTTTCTCCTGTACGCGTGTCTTGCTGTCGTCGGGGGCGGCGACCCCGGCGTTCTGAGGCGATGGTTTCGTTTCGCCGCGTTCATCCGCCTTCGCTGAAGCTACGGCGGCCGGAGCGCTCACGACTGCAGGTCGCGTGGGCGGCGCGGCCTCGCCGCGGCGAGCAGGCTCTGGTCGCGCCTTACCATCGCGAAGCTCGCCTAATTTTTCGATCACCTCATCGAGGGTCGCTTGCCCGAGACTCTGGATCGCCTTGATGATCGCAACTTCGAAATGCAGCTTCTTGTTAGGCGCCCATTTCATGCGCCCTTCGGCTGACGCGAATTGGTCGATCAGTTCGAGCAAGCGGTCGATGGAAATCAGTTCCGCGTGCGAGCGCAGCGATTTTTGCACCTCAGGATCGACGTCTTCGTTTAGCGCATCGGGCTTGGCTTTGAACACAAGCAGGTCGCGCAGATAAGCGATCAGGTCACCCATGAGTCGCATCATATCTTTGCCGGCTTCGCTTTGCTCGTGCAGCAGATCGATTGCTTCCGGTGTTTCGCCGTGCAGAATTCGTCCTGTTAAATCGCTTACCGTTTGTTCGCTGGTGAATCCGAAAACGTTAAGCACATCGCTCTCAGCAATTTTTTCTCCGCAAAAGGCAACCAGCTGATCAAGCATCGACTCTGCATCGCGCAGGCCGCCCTCTGCGCCGCGTGCGATGGCGTGTGCGGCCGCAGGTTGCAGCGTGATCTTTTCTTTTGTCGCGATGAACTGCAGGTGCTGCGCGATCAGATTCGCAGGGATACGATGCAGATCGAATCGCTGACAACGGCTAAGGATGGTGGCCAGAACTTTTTGAGGTTCAGTCGTAGCGAAAATAAATTTCACGTGCTCTGGCGGCTCCTCCAACGTCTTCAAAAGCGCGTTGAAGGCGGCCGACGAAAGCATGTGCACCTCGTCGATGAGATAGATTTTGTAACGGCCTTTAGCCGGCGCATACCGCACGTTCTCGCGCAACTGGCGCACGTCCTCGACGCTATTGTTGCTTGCGCCGTCGATCTCGATCACGTCAAGACTGTTGCCGCCGGCGATCTCGCGGCAGTTATCGCACACGCCGCATGGCGTAACCGTGGGGCCGTTAATGCAGTTGAGCGATTTTGCCAAAATTCGCGCCGTCGAAGTTTTGCCAACGCCACGCGGGCCCACAAAAAGATAGGCGTGCGCAAGCCGATTCTGCGCCACTGCATTTTTCAACGTGCGTGAGACGTGGGTCTGGCCGACCAAATCGTCAAATGTTTGGGGCCGATACTTTCTGGCGAAAACCTCGTAATTCACAGGCGTCAATCTAATTGTCATGTCGAGCGAAGTCGAGACATCCCGTTGTGAAACGATCGGTAGCGCCGCGGGATTCCTCGACTTCGCTCGGAATGACGGCGATTGGTTGAAACAAAGAGGCCCCGCCGGTTTCCCAGCGGGGCCCTTTGTCAAACTGCCCGAACTATTGGGCCATTGTCATGCAGCAAGCGCCGGGGCAGCAGGCGCCGCCACCGCAGCAGTCTGCGTCACTGGACGAGATCGTCGTCGCGCCCGTCAGTGCCATCATTGCTGCAATCAAAAGTAGATATTTCATGATTTTCTCCTGTTGAGATTTGGTGAATCCTCGGCTGCGTGAACACACACGCAGTGCGCGCGTGTTTTGCGCCGAGCCGAACGTTTAGAGAGAGAATCAGATCCGCGGAGGCGGAGTCGGCGGCCGTTCGACTCGTGCAGACGCGGTTGCGTCGTCAGTCGCTAACGTGTGGCCCTTGAAACGGGGAGTAGAGAACCTGTCTGAGATCGGACAGAAAAGAATCAGCGTCGAGCAGGCAACGGTGCAACAACTGCCGGGCTGCGATTCGTGCCCGCATCGATCATGATGCGATGTCTGCCCAGGCGTCATTTTGCACTGTGACATTTTGGAGCAGCAATCGGGGGCCTTCGTCACCGTGACCAGGTTCGGCTTGGCCACTTCAGGGCACAGAAAGGTAACGAGACAGACAATCAACAAAACACTCACACCCGCTCTGCGCATCACCCTTCGAGCTTAAGGCTGGTTGAATTCAAATCAAAGCGTGCTTTTCGATTTAGACGGATTGGTTTAGATGAACGTTCGCTGATGCAAAAACCTACATTCGCTTTTTTGACTCTGACGGTTTTGTTTGGACTCGAACTTTCGGGACGTGAGCCGATCCAATCACCGCCGCCCGTAAAGCAGCTCGCCGAAGTCAAAGTTGTTCGCGCGCGCGATCTCGGTGTGCCGTTCGACGGTACGCCGGGCAAATTGAACTCGATCACGGATGTCCCCGGAGTGGAGGTCGGTTACTCGACCTTGATCAGTGGCGACGGAAAACTGGAAGTTGGCAATGGCCCGGTGCGCACCGGCGTTACTGCAATCATTCCGCGTGGACATGAATCTCTCAACGACCCGGTTTATGCCGACTATTTCAGCTTGAATGGCAACGGCGAAATGACGGGCACCGCGTGGGTAGACGAAAGCGGATTTTTGGAAGGACCGATTGTGATTACGAACACCCATAGCGTCGGTGTCGCGCGTGACGCCGTCATTGCCTGGCGAATCAAACACGGCGCGCCCGACACGACCGGCTACTGGTGGAGTTTGCCGGTTGTCGCCGAAACCTGGGATGGCTGGCTCAATGACATCAATGGGTTTCACGTGAAACCCGAACACGTGTTTCATGCGCTCGACACTGCGCATGGCGGCGTAATTGAAGAGGGGAGCGTCGGCGGCGGAACGGGGATGATCTGCTACGAATTCAAGGGCGGAAACGGAACGGCCTCGCGCCAAGTTGAAATTCGTCCGGCAGCTGCCGGAAAAGATGCTCCACCGCGAACCTTTGTAGTGGGCGTGTTTCTGCAGGCGAACTTCGGGCGGCGGTCGCAGCTCGTGATAGCGGGCGTTCCGGTAGGCAAAGAAATTCCCGGCGAAGTTTACAAGCAAGAGAGCGGCTCGTGTATCGCCGTCGTGGCGACCGATGCACCACTGTTGCCTAACCAATTAAAACGGCTGGCAAGGCGCGTGTCCCTTGGCCTTGCGCGAACGGGAACAGTTTCCGGAAACGGCTCCGGGGACTTGTTTATCGCCTTTTCAACTGCGAATCCAAACGTCACGAATCCGGATCAAGTGACGCACACCGTTCAAACAATTCCGAACGATTTGATGGATCCGCTTTTCACAGGCGTGGTCCAGGCCACCGAGGAAGCGGTGGTTAATGCACTGGTAGACAATGATTCAATGACCGGCCGCGACAATCACCATGTGGAAGCCCTTCCGCACGATCGCTTGCGGGAACTCATGAAGCGATCCCGCTGAGCGCGAAATCTCGCTCGCTGCTGTAGCCACCGCCCTGTGGGCGGTGCTCCGTGGAATCGAGCAGGGGACGACCCGCAGACGCTTGGCTGCAACTGAACTGGTGTAGTGCGCGCTGTCTTCAGCGTATCCGCCTGGATGGCTAGATCATCATGATCAAGATCGGCACCACTTTCGTCGCAGCTATTTCCAGAACTTTTAACGTCACTTTTTCGGCGTGCTCCTGTGATTGCGCCGGCTGGCTATCGACGTACGCTTGTAAATCGCGTTTCTGATTTTCGACGAAGTAATCGAAGTCTTCCTTGTCGATCTGATGGTTTTTCAAAAGGACGAGACGCCGTTCGAGTTCCTCTGCATTTTGCCGGACTAACTCACTGGTGTCGCCTTTTGCTTGGCCGAGCAGATCTTGAAATTCTTTGATCGCCGCAGCAGCCGATTCGTCGCCGACCTGAGCAAGCGCGGAATCGAGTTCGGATTTTTTCCGCGAAGGCTTTTTGTGCTTTTTCTTACCGCCCGAGGGCATGATCGTAGATTTTGTTGACGTCTTTTTTCATTTCGCTGGCCAGCGCCGGCGTGACTTTGCCGTGGCTGGCTTTGCTTTTTAAATGCGCAGCATCAGCATCGAACTGCGCTTTAAGATCGACAAGCACCGGACGACGCGCCGTGAATTTCTCATCGGCGATGGCCTGCTGAAATTTTGCGTTGCCTTCGTTGACCTTGGCGTTGAACGCGGCGGCATTAAATTTCTTCCCAGGTACCGCGAACTCGTCGATGAACGCGAGGTGAAAATTGCGGAGGCTCTCAATGGTAGCGTCGCTTCCGCTTTTGCTGAATGTCGCAGTG
>DASXHS010000144.1:0-5098 GCA_036488345.1 Candidatus Udaeobacter sp. | reverse complement strand
CCGCCTAACGAGGAACCCCACATTGAGCGATCCACCGGGTCGTTCGTCGTCCGCAGAAACAGTTGCTCAGCTGGCACGAGCTCTTCCACAATCGAACGTGCGTAACCTTCATAGCCCGGCTTCGTGTACTCCTCTTCGCGTCGCTCATTCGAATAAACGCCTACAATGATCAGGTCTTCGATTGCCCGCATAGCCCGCAGAACCTGACTGGTTTCGTCGATTTCCCAATGCTCGTGCCGAAATGCTTCCTGGGGAAAGAAGAGGTTCTGTCCGTCCTGCATGTAGGCGAGGGGGTAACGTGCCGTCGTGTTCTCGTCGTAGCCGGGCGGCAGGTAAATTCGCAAGCGATGGTGTCTTCCAAGTATCGCTGATTCAATTTCAACGATCGGCGAGAATCGCCCACGGGAATCGCTGAAGAAGTACGGATAAACCGGACGCGCGTCCTTACCGGCCATGATCAACAGATTGTCAGGTCCGACCGCCCAATTCAGGCCACCGTTCTTGATTAAGCAGGGTTTGAAATGCACGAATCGCTGCTGCGCCTCGATTTCAAACGTGGCCGTGTTGCCATCGCTGCTGACCGCCGCAGGATTGATATCGCGTCCCCAATCCAGATCGGTGCGGATTACCAGCGTTCCTGTTCCTGCTGGGTAGCAGATGCGTATCTTCCGCTTGAAGTTATTCTTCTTACTCTGTGTCATTTTTCCGGAAGAGTTACAGAGTATTAGGCCAACGCGGTCCGCGAATGCAAAAACTTCCGCGCGCGATCGGAACACTCGGGCTGGTTTTCGTTCTCTTCTTTTCTACCTCAGGCGGCCCGTACACCACCGAGACGTTGATCCACTCAGTCGGGCCCGGGCTGGGCCTGCTCATTTTGGCGCTGGTTCCGCTGATATGGTCTGTGCCGGAAGCGCTCATTGTAGGGGAGCTCGCCAGCATGCTGCCAGAAGAGGGCGGTTATTATCGCTGGGTCGGTCGTGCATTCGGACGTTTCTGGGCTTTTCAAAATGGCTGGCTCACCTGGATGTATTCGCTTGTGGACATGGCGATTTATCCCGTGCTGTTCAATCAATATTTGCGCTACTTCATCCCCGGATTGGACGCGCGAACGGAATGGCTCATCTCGCTTGCGATTATTTGGGGCGCAGCGTGGATCAACGTCCGCGGCTCAGTGAATGTCACTCGCGTTTCGATTGTCGCCGGTTGCTTCATAATGCTCGGGTTTCTTGCCTTGTCACTCGCGAGTGTGCCGCGCATCACTCACATTCCATGGCAACCGTTCGCGTCCGAACATGCTCACGGACTCGGCGGTTTGGCCGTCGGTATCTCGATTGCGCTCTGGAATTATATCGGCTGGGATAATCCGTCGACGGTGCAGGGCGAAGTAAAAGATCCTTCGCGCACGTATCCGCGCGCGCTCGCTTTCGCACTGCCGCTTGTCACGATCGGCTACTTCATTCCATTGCTCACTACGCTCGGTGCAAACGATTGGACTACGTGGACTGAAGGTGGCTGGCCGCAGATCGCTGCTTCAGCGGCTGGCAGTGCCGGCCGTTGGCTTGCAATCTGGATCGCCCTCGGCGGAATGATCAGCGCGCTTGCGCTTTTCAACGCGCTGCTGCTTGGCTACTCACGAATTCCATTCGTGCTCGCCGGCGATGGCTTGTTGCCGAAACCTCTGGCGAAGCTGGATGTGCACGGCACGCCGCGGACGGCCATCATTGTGTCCGCCGTTTTCTATTCGGTCTTCGCCCTTGTCGCGTTCGGCAAACTAATCGTTGCCGATGTGCTTCTCTATTCGGTCGCGCTTTTCCTGGAGTTCGGCGCGCTGATTCAACTTCGCAAAACCGAACCGTCACTGCGCGGTGTGTTCAGAATTCCGCTGGGCCACACAGGTGTAGCAGTGCTCGCTTCGATGCCAATGATAGTGTTAGTCGGCGTGATCGGTGTTTCCTTCGCCGACGGCGAATACGGTTTGCCGGCAGTTATCGGCACCGCCATCGCAATAGCGGCGGGACCTTTGATGTATCGACTCGCGCAACGTCGCAGTATTCGTTAGGCAAAACTGTAAGCACGTTGAAAATTGTGTGCAGGGTCTTTTCGCTGAATTCTGCGTTGGGCGTTGAATGTTGCGGCTTGCGCGTTCATCTTTGCGCGCCATGAACGCCGATTCCATTGGTCAACTGATAATGACGGGTGTTCCCGGAAAAGAACTCGATGCGGAAACAGCCCGCTTGTTTCGACGCGTGCAACCCGGGGCATACATTATCTTCGGACGCAATCTCCAGAACGCGACGCAACTCCGAAAGCTCATCGACGATTTGCGCGACCTGAGCGACATCGAGCCGATCATCACAATCGATCAGGAAGGCGGACGCGTCTCGCGACTGCGACGCATTGGGAACGAACCGCCGAACGCGCAACAGTTGCGCGATAAAAACGATATCGATCTAATTCGGCGCCACGGCGATATCACCGGACGCTTGCTGCGCCTGTTCGGATTCAACCTCGATCTTTGTCCGGTGCTCGATATTTCCTTTAACGATGACGCCGAAAATTCATTGTACGGCCGGTGTTACGGAAAAGATGTCGAACAGGTTGTGCGCAATGCCGGTGCCTTCAATGATGCCATGCGCGAGCAGGGGATCGCGAGCTGCGGCAAACATTTTCCGGGGTACTCGGCAGCAACTTCAGATGCGCATTATCAATTGCCCCGCATCGATCGCACTCGGGAAGAGCTTGATCATAATGAGTTGGCTGTGTTTCGACAATTCGTAGGCGAAGTAGACAGCATGATGATCTGCCACGGTTGGTATCCGTGCTTCGAGTCGCAGCCAACGCCGGCCACCGTGTCGCGACGCATTGTTACAGAGTTGTTGCGCGACGAATTTGGTTTCGAGGGCCTTGTCATGACTGACGATCTGGACATGGGTGCGATTCTGACGGGTTATCGATTGGACGATACTATTCGTCTGTGCCTCGCGGCCGGAAATGACATCATGATGCTCTGCCATCGGGTGCCTGAAATTGAAACGGTGCAGCGAATCCTTGGCACGTTGCCTTCGGATCAAATCGAACGCGCGCAGCAACACGTCAGTGAATTTAAGAAAAACCTCTCGCCACCTCACCAATTCTCCGAGAGCGCGTTTCGCGAACTCAACGCAGAAATTGCGGATCTCCTCATTGCCGTGGTCGGCGATAAGGAATCCGGCCGAATCGTAGGCGAGCGCCAAATTTCGCCAGTGGAGAGATTCTGATTAGGAATACGGCAGCGCGCGTTTGAGCCTGTGCGTCCCAATTTCTGTGTCTGGCAGCGCGACTGGGTGCAAGCGGCTGAGCGGGTTCGGAGCGTCGATGCAAGTTCAGCGTGTTTGCCCTGACCTTGCGGAACTCGCATATCGATTACGCTCTTGAACGATCAGAGTTTGTATGTTGTTCATATGCAAGAAGCAGGCGGCGAGAATCATTAGTACCACATTTGCTCTACGATGAAGTGGCCTAACCTAGCATGGCGAAGTGACGGCACGCTTGCCTCGATATTTTTCACGCCACGCTCGCGGATGCCGCGTGTTTCGAGGTGGATCAAGGACGAGGACTGGCAACAATTCAAGTCGGACGGCTACATGGTCATTCGAGATGTAATCCCCACCCGTCTCACCACTGAAGCCGCGCTCGACATCGCAGCATTTGTCGGCGCCGACATTCACGATAGCACAACGTGGTATCGCGGACCCATCGAGAATGACGGCATGGTTGCCCTGCATCACGCCCAGTCGCTTTGGAATATCCGACAGTACCCGAAACTCCATCAGGTATTTAGTGAGTACTGGGGTACGCACAGGTTAATGGTCGATATTAATCGTTGTTGTTTCCGGCCGCCTTGTCATCGGGATTGGCCAACGCTCAGCCGGGGCGGGATTCACTGGGACACCGATCCTAGAACCGGAGGCCTAGGCTCGCTTCAAGGCATCGTTTTGCTCAGCGACGTTGGGCGCGACGCCGGTGGATTTCAGTGTTTGCCCGATGTTTATCAGAACTTGGAAACCTGGCTTGCTGAGCACGCGCAGCGCGAGGATTTCGATTTCTTCAATCCAGGCCTAAACCACCGCAAGGCACTCCAAATCGAAGGCAAGGCCGGTGATTTGATCCTATGGTCGACGCGATTGCCGCATGGACCGGCGCCCAACCATTCCACCAAGCCGAGGATCGCTGCATTCGTTTCGATGGGTCCGCCCGCGGACAGCCCTGAGCTTCGCGCCCAAATGAAAGAGTGGTGGTCAAACAAGCAGGCGCCCGTCTCTTGGAGAGGCTTGCCGGGGCAGCTTGAAATTGAGCCCGGTCCGCCAGCGGAACTTACGAAGCTGGGTATGAAACTGATTGGAATGTTGCCCTGGGATTGACCTCTGGCAAAGACGCGCACTCGTCTCCAGGCGGATTTGCTGCTCAGTTTTTCGAGCGCGATACGAGCAAAAGATCACGGCCCACGAGATACAGAAGCAGCGAGATAATAAAAAACGGAATCAACGCAAGTAGATCAGCGTACGGGCCGGTTAGAAACGGATTGTGGGCCGTTTGCCATTGCTCGATTCGATGGCCAATCGCGGCAAGCGGGCCCACCATTTCTTTAGCAGCGATCACGATGCCGGTGATTGCGCCGCCGGCGATGTAACCTGACGCGAGCAAAACGCCAGGACTCTTGTCACCCTCCGCGGTGAGTTCCATCTCGGATAGATTTTTGTGTCTGAATTTTACTTTTAGATAACGATCCACCAGCCAGCGAACCATTCCGCCAATGAAGATTGGGGTGGAGGAGGCGAGGGGAAGATAAACTCCAACCGCGAACGCAAGAGATGGAATCCCGCTCATCTCAAGCACGACCGCAATCATCGCGCCGAGCAGAACAAGCGCCCACGGCAACTTGTGACTGAGGATGCCCTTGATGATGTACGACATCAGAGTTGCTTTCGGCGCGTCGAACTTCTGCACTGCCGAACCATCCGGACGAACCCTGTGTGTTCCGTTAATGCCGGGATCGACGAGATAAACAGGAACGCCTTGCTCGTTAACCAAATAGCGTTGAGCAGCACCGCCCTCTGGA
>DASXHS010000143.1:0-5061 GCA_036488345.1 Candidatus Udaeobacter sp. | reverse complement strand
GCTTACGGCAACCTTGCCGGCAGGCATTGACGTCTCGGTTTTAACCGACCGAACAACCACGATCCGCGGATCGGTTCGTGACGTGCAGTTTTCACTCATGCTCACCATCGCGCTGGTGGTGATGGCGATCTTCTTATTCTTACGAAACGTGCGGGCAACGATCATTCCGAGCGTGGCCGTGCCGTTGTCGCTGGTTGGCACATTTAGCGTCATGTATCTGCTCGGCTTCAGTCTCAACAATTTGACCTTGATGGCGCTCACCATCTCGACCGGCTTCGTAGTCGATGACGCGATCGTGATGATCGAGAATATTTTCCGCTACCTGGAAGAAGGCGAAACCCCACTGAATGCCGCCCTGAAAGGCGCGAAGCAAATCGGGTTCACCATCATTTCGCTTACGGTGTCGTTGATCGCAGTGCTGATTCCGTTGCTCTTCATGGGGGACATCGTTGGGCGGCTATTCCGCGAATTCGCGGTCACACTAAGTGTAACCATCCTGCTCTCGGCGCTGATCTCGCTCACATTGACACCGATGATGTGCTCGCGTTTGCTCAGATCGGAGTCCGAGCAGAAACGGGGACGTTTCTACGAAGCGTCGGAGCGCGTCTTCAAACGCGTAATCGAGTTCTATGGACGCACGCTGCAGTGGGTGTTGAAGCGACAGAAGGCAACGCTTCTCGTCACCGCCGCGACACTGGTGTTGACGCTGTTCCTTTACGTGATTGTGCCGAAAGGACTTTTCCCCGTGCAGGACACCGGAATTATCCAGGGGATCTCGCAAGCCGCGCAAAACATTTCCTTCACTGCGATGTCTGAGAAACAACAAGCTTTGGCGGCTGTGATTCTGAAAGACCCGGCGGTCGCGAGCCTGTCATCATTCATCGGCGCCGATGGGATTAATACGACACTCAACAGCGGACGAATGCTGATCAATCTCAAGCCGCTCAGCGAACGAAAAATCAGCGCTTCGGACATAATCCGCCGTTTACAGCCGCAGTTGGAGAAAATCGAGGGCATCGCGCTTTACATGCAGCCCGTGCAAGACCTCACGGTTGAAGATCGTGTGAGTCGAACGCAGTTTCAGTACACCCTCGAGGACGCGAACGCCGACGAGCTAAACATCTGGACTAACAAGCTAGTCGACAAACTTCGCAAATTGCCGGAGCTGGCGGATGTAGCCACTGATCAACAGACACTCGGCTCACAAGCGAAACTCGTAATCGATCGCGTAACCGCGTCTCGGCTGGGCATCACACCGCAAGGCATCGATAACGTTCTCTACGATGCCTTTGGCCAGCGGCAAATCGATACGTTGTTCACACAACTGAACCAATACCACTTGATTCTGGAGACGTTGCCGGAGTTCCAAACGGATCCGGCGATGCTGAGCAACATTTACGTCAAAGCCAACAGTGGTCCCACGAGCAACAATGTCGCGACGAATGGCTTTAACATCAGCAGCAGTGCGACGACCAGCAGTAGCACGGCGACCAGCAGTAATACAACAACCAATAGCACGACAAGCAGCATTGGCACGACGAACAACAACGGAGCGGTGCCACTGAGCGCATTCACCCATTTCGAGTCCGGAACGGCGCCGCTGGCCATCAATCGTCAGGGGCAGTTTCCGTCCGTCACCATTTCCTTCAATCTGTCTCCCGGAATAGCGCTTGGACAGGCGGTAAGCGCAGTTGAAAAGACGCAGAAGGAACTTCAGATGCCGCTGAGCGTGCAAGCATCCTTTCAGGGGAGCGCAGCTTCGTTTCAGGCATCCTTAAAGAACGAACCGTGGCTTATTCTCGCGGCGATTGTCGCCGTTTACATCGTGTTAGGCGTTCTCTATGAGAGCTACGTCCATCCGATCACAATTCTTTCGACGCTGCCGTCTGCAGGTGTCGGCGCGATTCTCGCATTGTTGCTCTGCCACAGCGAGCTAGGCGTGGTCGCACTGATCGGCATCATTTTGCTTATCGGCATCGTCAAAAAGAATGCAATCATGATGGTCGACTTCGCGCTCGAGGCGGAGCGTCATGAAGGCAAGAAGCCGCTCGACGCGATTTATCAAGCCTGCCTGCTCCGTTTTCGACCGATTATGATGACGACGTTCGCCGCGCTGTTCGGCGGATTGCCGCTGGCGCTCGGCAATGGCGTCGGCGCGGAGCTGCGTCGCCCACTCGGCATAACGATCGTCGGCGGACTACTCGTTAGTCAGGTGCTAACGCTTTACACAACACCAGTCGTCTATCTCTTCTTTGATCGCCTGTCCGCGAAATTTTCCCGCTCGCGTGCTACCGAAGGAAACGCAAGCGGCGTTGCCACGCCTGAACCGGCATGAACCCGCCTTCACAGAACGGACGCGCGGGAGGCATTTCCGCGCCTTTCATTCGGCGGCCCATCGCGACGGCATTGCTTACCGCCGCGGTGGTGCTCGCGGGAATCGTTGCGTTTTTGCAACTGCCCACGGCGCCTTTGCCGCAAGTCGATTTTCCGACGATCAACGTCATGGCTCAACTTCCGGGTGGGACTCCGGATATCATGGCAAGCGCAGTTGCTGCGCCGTTGGAGCGCCAATTTGCCCATATCGCCGGGGTTAACGAAATGACATCGGCGAGCTATTTCGGCACGACGACCATTACGCTGCAATTTGATTTGAACCGGAACATCGACGGCGCGGCGCGTGATGTACAGGCAGGGATCAATGCGGCGCGCGCAAATCTTCCATCATCCCTCCCGCAAAACCCGACCTGGCGCAAAGTCAATCCCGCGGATGCGCCCATTATGATTATCGCGCTCACATCCGCCATCTACAACCGTGGTCAACTTTACGACGCAGCATCGACAATCATTCAGCAGCGTCTGCTCCAAATCGAGGGAGTCGGTCAGGTGAACATCGGCGGCGGCGCGTTGCCGGGCGTGCGTGTGGAGATCAACCCAACGCAATTGAATAATACCGGGCTGAGTCTCGAAGATGTGCGGGTGGTGTTGGGTCAGCAAAACGCCAACACACCAAAGGGACAGCTCTCCAACCAGCGAACAACTGCCGACATCGCGGCTAACGACCAGTTATTCCAGGCGAAAGATTACGAGCCACTGATCGTCGCATATCGCAACGGCGCGCCGGTGAGGTTGTCGGACATCGCCAGCGTGCGCGATTCCGTCGAGAACATTCGCACAGCCGGCTATCTCGACGGAAAGCCGGCCATTCCATTGGTGATCTTTCGCCAGCCGGGTGCGAACATCATCCAGACTGTCGATCGTATCAGAGCGGCGTTACCTTCACTCAAGGCCTCGGTCCCATCTGCAATCAACATGGATGTCGTTCTCGATCGCACGACAACTATTCGCGCGTCAGTTAACGAGGTGGAGCGGACTCTTGTAATCGCGATCATGCTGGTCGTTCTCGTTGTTTTTGTGTTTCTCCGCAACGGACGGGCAACATGGATCCCGGCAGTTGTAGTACCAACATCACTCATCGGCACCTTCGGCGTGATGTATCTGTTTGGTTACAGCCTCGACAACCTTTCGCTGATGGCGTTGACGATATCGACTGGCTTCGTGGTCGACGACGCGATCGTTGTTATCGAAAACATTTCGCGTCACCTCGAACAAGGAATGCGACCCATGCAAGCTGCGCTAAAAGGCGCACGCGAAGTCGGCTTCACTGTTTTGTCGATCAGCATTTCGTTAGTCGCAGTGTTTACGCCCATTCTGCTAATGGGCGGCATCGTTGGGCGATTATTCCGCGAGTTTGCGGTCACACTCTCAACTGCGATTCTCGTTTCGCTGATCATCTCACTAACTACAACGCCGATGATGTGCGCGCGTCTGCTTCGGCAAAAAATTGGTAGGGACGGCTCGCCGAGCCGTCCGAGCCGCGTTGTTCAGCTTAGCGAAAATTTCTTTGCATGGATGGCTGGGTTTTACAAAAACACTTTGCAAGTTGTTCTGAGGCATCCGGCGATCACACTCGGCGTGTTGATCATGACAATCGCCGCGACCGGCTATCTCTTCGTCATTGTCCCGAAAGGATTTTTCCCGTTGCAGGATAACGGGACAATCTTCGGCGGCATGCAAGGCTCTCAGGACGCCTCGTTTCAAACGATGGAGCAGGCGGCATTGCGCGTCAGTGAGACAATCAAAAGCGATCCTGCAGTTGCGGATGTCGTCGCCTTCGTCGGCGGCAATGGCGCAACGAACAGCGGTTTCGTTTATGTCGCGCTCAAGCCATTGAACGAACGCAAAATCAGCTCCAGCGAAGTCATCAATCGTTTGCGACCGAAGCTCATCGCAGTTCCCGGCGCACTGACATTCCTGCAAGCCGGTCAGGACTTGCGCATCGGCGGTCGCCAGAGCAACGCGCAATATCAATACACGATTCAAAGTGAAAACCTGCAGGACCTCGTTAAATGGGGACCAACGGTCCTCGCTGAAGTGCGCAAGCTGCCCGGTTTCACTGATGTAAATAGCGACCAAATGAACGCTGGTTTACAAGCCTGGCTCACCTACGACCGTGCGACAGCTGCACGGCTGGGCATCTCGGCCCAAACGATCGACGACACGCTTAACGACGCGTTCGGGCAACGGCAGGTGTCCACCATGTTTACTTCCCTCAATCAATACCACGTGGTGATGGAAGTTGATCCGAAATTCTTGCAGAACCCGAAAGCCTTGGACCTGCTTTACGTGGGGCCGAGCGCTAGTTCAAACGTCATCCCATCGAGCGGAGCTGCCAGCGTACAACCCACGCCTGGATCTGTCCCTGGTGCTGTATCATCGAGCGCAGTTCCCACTTCTCAGGCCGCCCCCGCGGCGTTCGCGCCCACTCCCATTCCGTTTGTCAGTCCTACGCCGTCGAACCTGTCTGCCTTGTTGGCGAACCCTGCGCCGATCGCTCTTACGACACCATCAAGCATGGTTGCAAATTCTCAGCCGACGCCAGCGCCATCCGTCGCAGCTACATCATCAACTGCAGTGAGCACTTCACCGTTGAGTCCTACGTCGACCACTCTTGCTACCCCATCCAGTATGGTTGCTACTTCTCAGCTAACATCTGCGCCCACT
>DASXHS010000081.1:0-7290 GCA_036488345.1 Candidatus Udaeobacter sp. | reverse complement strand
GTTTTTGATGTTCCGAACTGGACGATTCGTTTGATTGTCGTGTTGATTATCATCGGTCTGCCGATCGCGCTCGTCCTCGCATGGGCATTTGAAATAACGCCGGAGGGAATTAAGCGAACGGAAATGGCCGACCGTATGCCTGTGGCGGCTCGACGGAAAAAATACGCGTGGATCTACATCGTTGTCGTTGGAGCTATTGTTTCGATCACGTTGTTCTTTCTTGGCCGCTACAGTGCGATCAGTGGAGGGCCTCGACACACTGAAGCGGCTACAGGGGTTCCAGCGAAATCAATCGCAGTGCTGCCCTTCGATAACTTGAGCCGCGATCCAGACAATGCCTACTTTGCCGAAGGCGTGCAGGATGAAATTTTAACGCGCCTGGCCAAAGTCGCCGACCTGAAAGTGATTTCGCGCACTTCGACGCAGCATTTCAAAAGCGTACCGGAAAATTTGCCGCAGATCGCGAAGCAACTCAACGTCACGAATATCCTGGAGGGTAGCGTTCAGAAAGTGAAGGACCAGGTACGGGTGAATGTGCAGCTTATTAACGCACTGACCGACGCGCATCTCTGGGCGGAGATTTACGATCGCAAATTGACCGACCTTTTCTCAGTCGAAAGCGACATAGCAAAGACGATTGCCGACACTCTTCAGGCGAAGCTCACCGGCTCAGAGAGCACGGCAATGTCAAACAAGCCGACGGCGAATCCCGAGGCCTATGAACTTTATCTCAAGGGCCGGTTTTTCTGGAACAAACGCACAGGCCAGGATCTGAAAACCGCGTGCGATTACTTCCAGCAAGCTATCGCCATCGATCCGAATTATGCCACCGCCTACGCCGGTCTGGCTGAGAGCTACATACTAATACCGTTGTTCGATGCCGGATCCCCGCAGGATTATTTTCCGAAGGCGAAAGCTGCTGCGGAACGGGCGATTGAGTTACAGGAGACTTCCGCTGAGGCGCACACCGCCCTCGCCTTATTGTTTTGTTTCTCCGATGTAAACTTTTCCCAATCGGAGAAGGAATTTAAGCGCGCGATTGAGCTGAATCCGAATTACGCAACGGCGCACCACTGGTATGGCAATGCTCTTCTGGTGGCGCTCGGCCGCTTCAACGAAGCGATCAGCGAAAATAAGCGAGCTGTGGAGCTGGACCCCCTTTCGCTCATCATTAATGCGGATCTTGGTAGCACGTTCATGCTGGCGCGCCAGTATGATCAAGCTATCGCGCAGTTGCAGCGGACGCTCACTCTGGATCACAAATTCGGCTACACGCATTGGAATCTCGGACAAGCGCTTTACTTAAAAGGTGACACAGCCGCAGCGATTGCCGAATACCAAAAAGCGCGAACGCTCGACGACGATCCGCAAATTGTCGCACTACTCGGGCGCGCTTATGCGGATACCGGCCAAAAAGACCAGGCGCTGGAGTTGGTTCGAGAGCTTGAAGCGCGGGCCACGCAACAATTCGTCCGGGGATATCTCATAGCGCTGGTTTACATCGGGCTAGGCGACAAAACAAAAGCCATCGATTATCTGGAACGTGAATACCAGAATCACGATAACATCGATACTGCCTGGATCCGAGCCGATCCGATGCTCGATCCGCTCCGCGGCGACCCGCGGTTTGAAGCTCTGGCCGACCAAATTCTTCCGGCACGGGAATTTGGAAAATCCGGTACTCAACGTTGAATTCGGGAAAATTCTTTTCGGAGCTTAAGCGGCGCAATGTTTACAAAGTTGCGGTAGCCTATGCCGTCGCCGGTTGGGCGCTTGCGCAAGGTATCGCGCAAGTTTTTCCCGTATTCGGAGTTCCGAACTGGATCGTTCAACTGATCGTTTTGCTGATCGTCATTGGTTTTCCGATTGCTCTTGTTCTGGCGTGGGCGTTTGAGCTGACGGGCGAAGGGCTAAAACGAACCGAAGACGCGGATTTTGCGCGACCCCGCGAAAAATCTCACGCTTGGATTTATGTCGCCGTTCTCGGTGCGATTTTGGCGATCGGATTATTTTTCCTTGGCCGCTACACGGCTCCTCCGACGCAACACGCAGCAGTCGATACTTCGGTAAAATCGATTGCGGTTTTGCCGTTTGAAAATTTAAGTGACGACAAACAAAACACGTACTTCGCAGACGGCGTGCAGGATCAGATCCTAACGAATCTGGCGCGGGTCTCCGACCTGAGGGTTATCAGCCACACCACTGTGCGCCAGTATAAGAGTGGCGTGCCACGAAACCTGCGCGAGATCGGTAAACAGCTCGGTGTTACACACATTCTCGAGGGTTCCGTTCAACGCGCGGGTGATCGCATTCGTATCGCCGCGCAGTTAATCGACGCCCGTACGGATTCACAAATCTGGGCTAAGACGTATGATCGGACCGCTGCCGATTTATTTACGATTCAGAGTGAGCTGGCGGAATTAATCGTTGCGCAGCTCCAGACAAAACTGTCGCCCGAACAGAAAGCCGACATCGAGGCGCGGCCAACTCAGGATTTGGTTGCGTTCGAGCTTTACCTTCGCGCCAAGCAAATCATGGACAGCTATCTCATCGCAGAGGATGTCCGGGCTGCCTTGCTCTCCGCTCTGCAATCGCTGGATCAGGCAATAAAACGCGACCCCGATTTTGTCTCCGCGTACTGCTATATCGCGCGCGCGAACGCTCTTCTCTATTTTTTCGATCTCGATCCTACACCAGATCGAATCCTTCTTGCGGAAGCAGCAGTAAAGGCAGCGCTGCGACTTCGTCCGGACTCAGCGGAAGCACACTTCGCCATGGCTGACTTTCTGTTCCGGTGCCGCCGCGACTACGATGGCGCTCTAAAGAAACTAGCAATAGCGCGTCCCGGGCTGCCGAATGACACGGCGTTTTTCATTCTTTCAGGTTACATCAACCGGCGTCGCAACAATTGGGCTCAAGCGGAGCGAGACTTCTCTACCGCCGTGGCGCTCGACCCTCGAAACCCGAATGCTTACAACCTGCTTGCTGACACCTATAACCTGCAACGCAGGCATCTGCTCGCGGCGCAGGTTTACGATCGCGTGCTGGCTGCTGGCGAGCGCACGCCAATTGTATTTTTTCGAAGGGCCTCCGCCATTTTCAACGGAACAGGAGATTCAACAGAGTTGCGCGATGTGCTGGCCAATAATCCGGACATGGATATCGGGGGTGCACAAACTCCCACGCGAGTATTCCTGGCTCTAGTCGACCGTAACTTTGCCGAAGCGGAGCGGGTCCTTGCCGCTTCATCGCGCGAAGACTTCCAAGACATCGATTACAGCTTCTACTACCCCAAGGCGTGGTTTGAGGCGATGATCGCGAGAGCGAAAGGCGATTCCGCCCGTGCCATCGCTGCGTTCTCCCGCGTGCGCACAATCCTGGAACAGAGATTGGCGGTTAAGCCGGAAGACGCACGAACGATTGCCGTTCTCGCTCAGGTAGACGCCGGTCTCGGTCACAAAGAATTGGCGATTCAAGAAGCGCAACACGCCGTCGATTTGATGCCCGTTTCCAAGGACATTTACGATGGCGCGTTAGTCCTTGAGGGATTAGCGCAGGTCTACACGTGGAGCAATGAACCTGATCGCGCCATCGAACTGTTGCAGAAGCTGGTGACAATGCCGGGCTATACTAATTATGCCCGACTCAAACTGCATCCCATGTGGAATCCGCTTCGTGGCGATCCGCGTTTCGAGAAGATCGTTAACTCACTCGCGCCGAAAGATCAGAACAAGTAAATTCGTGTAAATGAATCCGAAGATATTCTTCGGCGAGCTGAAGCGGCGCAACGTGTACAAGGTCGCGGTCGCGTATGCCGTCGTCGGCTGGCTTTTGATTCAGGTCGCAACGCAGGTTTTTCCATTCCTGGAAATTCCGAACTGGATGATTCGGCTTGTTATTCTTCTGACCGCGTTCGGTTTTCCGGTCGCGCTGACTGTTGCATGGGCATTCGAGCTTACGCCTGAGGGAATCAAACGCACCGAAGATGCGGATGCGGCACGACAGCATTCGCGCGGCGTTGTTTGGATCGTCGTTATCCTTATCGCTGCGGCGCTTTCGTTGGGTCTTTTTTTCCTTGGTCGCTACACTGCTCGAACTGAAACGCCTCAATTGAGCGGGCTCGCTGTAGCGGTGAACCCACAGAAATCGATCGCCGTGTTGCCGCTGGTCAACACCAGCGGCGATCCCAGCAACGAGTATTTTTCCGATGGTCTCTCGGAGGAATTGATTGCGGTTTTGGCGAAGATCCCTGAACTCAAGGTGATCGGGCGTAGTTCGTCTTTCTTCTTTAAGGGAAAACCCGGCGACTCTGCTGCAATCGGTCAGAAGCTAGGTGTCGCCAATCTGATCGAAGGCAGCGTGCGCAAGCAGGGCGATCGTGTTCGCATTGTTGCTGAGCTCATCAGCGCAGCCGATGGCCGCTCGCTCTGGTCGGAAACGTACGATCGAGAACTGAAAGATGTGTTCGCAGTCCAGGCTGAAATAGCCAAATCGGTTGCGGAGCAGATGAAGGTAAAATTGTTAGGCGAACGACAACAGTCCGACGCTGCTCCGTCCAATCAAAACCTCGCCGCCCATAACGCGGTTCTGCAGGCGGATTTTTATTTCCAACAACTGACCCCTGAGAGCGTGCGGCGCGCGATCCAATTCCTCGAGGACGCGGTGCGGTTGGATCCAAATTATGCGCTTGCCTACGCCAAGCTATCACAGGCTTGGCGCCAATACGCAGCCAGCTTTGCTACAGACGATGCGCAGAAAGCGTACGCGGAGGCCCGCCGAACTGCGGAGAAGGCAGTTAGCTTGGCCCCGGACCTGCCTGAGGTGCGAATGGCGGTGGGCCTCCTCGCCTTTACGCCCGATCTCGACTTTCGCGCCGCGGAAAAAGAATTCCGGCGTGTTCTAGAATACGCGCCCAACCACGCCGCTGCCAAAACTTATCTCGGGGCCATGCTCTCGGCGCAAGGTCAACTGGCCGAAGCAGAGCAAATTTGCCGGGAGGCCGTGTCGTTAGACCCTCTCGGCACCAGTTCTTGGTACAACATTGGACGCGTCGTGGTCGGATTGGGCCGCTACAAGGAAGCTGAGGAACTGTTTCGTAAAGGGCTCGAGATTCAGCCACAAGCTTCACGTTTTCACAGCTACCTCGCTCTCTTGGATATTGTTCAGAATCGCCCCACACAAGCCATGACCAACGCCCGACTGGAGACGGAAGGTTTCTGGCGCGACTATGCGATCGCTTTGGTACACCAAACGCAAGAAGACCGAGGTGCGGCCGATGCCGCGCTTAAGGATTTCATCGCGAGGAATTCGAATGGCGGCGCATTTCAGATCGCTGTGCTCTATGCGGCTCGTAAGGAGCCGGACAAGATGTTTGAGTGGCTCGACACCGCCTTCGCAACGCACGACTCCGGTCTCTCGCAGATGGCGGTGACACCGTTCTTCCTCCCTGACGTAAACGATTCACGCTTTGTTGCGCTGTGTCAGAAACTCAACGTGCAAGTGCCGTCAGTGCCCGCGAAGCAATGAGCGACAAGCCTTCCTTCTTTTCCGAACTGAAGCGACGCAATGTCTACAAAGTTGCCGTCGCGTACATCGTGGGCGGGTGGGCGCTTTCACAGGGCATCGCACAAGTACTTCCAGTTTTTGATGTCCCGAACTGGGCGATTCGGGTGGTTGTTTTGTTGATCATCGTCGGCTTCCCGATCGCGCTGGTTATCGCATGGGCATTTGAAGTGACACCCGAAGGGATCAAACGCACAGAAGCTGCCGATGCAGATGGACTACGATCTCGCGGCGTCGCCTGGATTTATGTTGTCCTAATCGGTGCGGCGCTTTCGGTCGGTTTGTTCTTTGTCGGCCGGTATACTGCTGGGCACGGGACGTCTCGAGTCAGCGAGGTGACGACGCCGAGCCAGCAGAAATCGATCGCAGTGCTGCCGTTGGTTAACGAAAGCGGCGATCCAAAGGACGAATATTTTTCAGATGGATTATCGGAAGAATTGATCGCGGCTCTGGCTCAAATCAGCGGGCTGAAGGTGATTGGTCGCAGCTCTTCGTTCCGCTTCAAAGACAGGAAAGAAGAACCGAGAGCGATTGGTGAAAAGCTGGGTGTGAGCACGCTTCTGGATGGCACGGTGCGCAAGCAAGGCGATCGAGTGCGGATCGTAGCCGAACTGGTGAACGCTGCCGACGGAATTCAGCTCTGGACGCGAACGTTCGATCGCGAACTTAAAGATATCTTCGCCGTTCAGGAGGAAATCGCCAGGGCGGTAGCTGAGTCATTGAAGGTAACTTTGCTGGGAGCCGATAGCAGGTCGTCGCAAGGGTCGGCCACTGACAATGCAGAAGCACATAATGCTTACCTTGAGGGGCATTTCCATCTTCTGCGCCGTAACGTCGAAGATTTTCGCAAGGCTATCGGTTACTACGATCAGGCCATCCAGCTCGACCCTCATTATGCCCTGGCTTATGCAGAGCGCGCCGAAGCGCTGGCGTTTATGGGAGATCTTACCGGCGAGCGCCCAACCACGTATCCGAAAGCCCGAAGTGATGCGGAGAAAGCCGTCGCGATTGCTCCCGCACTGGCCGAGGCGCGCGCCGCTCTCGGCTGGGTTCGATGCTTGGTAGATTGGAAATTCGATGAAGGCCTTGCCGAACTAAAGCGTGCGAAAGAACTTTCTCCGACAAATCCCACTGCCAACGATCTGCTCGCGCGAATCATCGTTTACCTGGGGCGATTTGATGAAGCCGAACGACAGGGACGGCAGGCGGTGGAACTCGACCCTTTATCTACCGTGACACAAGGCAATCTTGCTCGCGTCCTTTTTTGTGCCGGAAAATTCGATGAGGCAGACGCGGTTGCGCGCAAGGCCGCGGAGTTGCAGCCAAGCGGTGCTGGCTCTCATCGATGGCAGGTACTCATCGCTGCCGAACGCGGTGACGGCGAGACGGCCTTGCGCGAAGCACAACTGGAGCCCGACGCCGGGTTTCGCCGCTTCGAATTAGCGGTGGCACACTACGTGCGCGGCGATCGTCAGGCAGCCGACGCGGCGCTGGCGGACCTGATCGCCAACGCGCGAGAAGGGTTTGCGTATCAAATCGCTGAGGTTTACGCCGTGCGTGGCGAGGCAGACAAAGCTTTCGAGTGGTTGCAAATATCTTTTGATGATCGTGACGCGGGGATGCTCGGCCTTTTAGTGGATCCGTTGTTGAGCGGCTTGCGCGATGATCCTCGATACAAGAACTTGGTCGCCAAAGTCGGTTTACCTACAACGCCATGAATCCAAAGCC
>DASXHS010000056.1:0-4270 GCA_036488345.1 Candidatus Udaeobacter sp. | reverse complement strand
CCCGCCACATTGGCACCTTGCGACATTGACATCGTCACTGATGCGCTCGGCGCCCTTCCTTTGATGTATTTCTGCTCGACGGCGTCCCAGTCGATATATCCCCCTGGACCAAAGTCGGTCTCGATTAGAATGTTAGCATTCGGGTTAGGGATAAAGTTGGCGCTGGTTCCGAACTTTCCCATTTGGGCGTAGTTCCACTCGCCGGGCCAGTAGTACAGCTTAAAGCCGTTCTGTGGAACATCGAGCGGGTGTGTCTGCCCGGGTGAGATCCATTCACATCCGAGAGTTTTCCCATAAGTTGTGTCCTCAGGGTTCCACACGGCCCACGTGTAGACCTTCTCGGCCCGGTTGGTGATGTGCATGGAACCCGTTTATACTGCTGTTCTTATCAGAGCAAGAACAAAGAACGAACGAGCGTCGAGGTGCTCGCTTACTTGCCGCAACAGGCGCCGAAGCGGCATTACGCGCTCGGCATCGTCGCCAAAATGAGCGAGATAACGGTTCACGGATGCCTGCCGAAGCTACAAAAGGAATCGGCGGTTTACCTATCGAATATCAACATCAGAAGCCGGAAAGGTATATAGTACGTCGCCATAGCGGACGGTGACTTGCCGGCCATCACGCGACGCAACTTCTAATCGGTACCCGGCGAGGAGATACCCCCTGCTGACGCTCGGGCAGTTGAATCAACTGCGCCTTCAACAATGTGGCATACTCCGGATTTGATGCTTCCGTCGGTTTAGGCGCGTCCTGTATTGGCGTGGACCTTGCTTCAAAAAGCACTGCTTCTTTCTGAGCTTTGGCGATTTTACCTTCGAGTTCCGCTTGGGCTTGTGGCAGCTGTTTCAGTAGCTCGTTAAACTTATCGACGTCGACTCGACTGAATTCGCCACTGAACGTCGCGTGCGGCGTTTTCTCATAGTACTTAAGCGTCGAAGCGCCGCGTGCGAATTCGAACCGACTGCACGTAACGGCATCGCGCTGCAATATGTCACAAACGGTTTTCAAGACGGATAATTCATGGCCAACGTGTCCAACGTGCCAAGTCCAAGGATGCCGGCAGGGGGTACCATCCAAACGGCATCCGGTGCGAGCAGCTCGGCTGGATGTGCGCAAAGCACGGCGTCAAAGCTGTCGCCTGACGTAATGAAGTGAGAGCCCGTCGTCGCTCATCTCCAGAGTCCCTCAAATCGAACCGCTGCCGTTCGCGTATAGATTTGGGTGTGGCGAATGTTTCTGTGTCCCAAGTAATCCTGGATCAGCCGTGTGTCGCAGCCTTTGTTTGCCAAAGCAAAGCCACAACTGTGCCTTAACATGTGCGGGTGGATTTTGAGCGGTAAGCTGGCGCGTTTGCCGATTTCCTCACAAAGGTAATTGAACGCCTGGCGCGTCATCGGTCCCCGCTCGGACAAAAACAACAACGGCGAATTACTCACTCGCCGTTTCCGCAGCCACGCGCGGATTGCCCGAATCTCGTCACCTTTTAATGGCTGATTCGTGGATAGCCCGTTCTTAGTTCGTCTAACAAACACGCGACCAGCGTCCAAGTCTAAATCGCTGATACGAATCGCAAGCAGTTCCGAAACGCGCAAACCGTGCCGGTAGGCCATAAGTAGGAGCAGGTAGTTGCGTATGCCATGGCGTCCTTTACGGGCAGCGACGAGTATCTGCGTCGTTTCCGTTTCCGTTAAAAAGTTCTTTTTTCGCTGATCGACTGCATCCTCGCTGCTGACAATTGCTTTCATCACTAGCGTATTACGAACCTGGTATGAGGTTGTAATTATGTTTCTTTACTTTTCGGTCATAATGTTACGAGCCGAGAAAAGGCTCTGCAGGGAGTAGTCGCGAAAACTAGCCTTGCCCAGGCGCCGAAAAGTAAAGAGTCGCGCTTCGTCCAAAGCACGACTCAACGGTTGGCCAGTCGAAATATCTTTCCCGTGAACGGCCAGCCTGCTAGAGACCGTGGCTTTATGAAGCGCGCCTTGTCTGCTCTGTTGGCGTTCCTTGTCATTGCACCGACGTTCGCCAGAGAGCCAGCGCCGGATGTGACATTTGTTTCACCGTGCGAGTGTCAGGGATTCCACGGCATACATCGCTGGTCCATCGATGCGCAATCTGCCTCTATATATAGTACTCAATGAGTAGTCCACCGGAGCAACGCAAGCTGGCGGCCATTATGTTCACCGACATGGTCGGCTACAGCGCGTTGTCGCAGCGCGACGAAAGGCTGGCCCAGGAATTGTTGGAGGAACATCGAGGAATTCTTCGGGAAATCTTTCCGCGGTTTAACGGGACCGAAGTCAAAACCATCGGCGACGCTTTTCTGGTCGAATTTCAGAGCGCCCTGGAAGCCGCCCAATGTGCGATCGAAATTCAGCGCGCGCTGGCGCACCGCAATGCCGATGCTGCAACCGATCGCCAGATTGAGCTGAAGATCGGCATTCACATCGGCGACGTGGTGCATCGTGGCGGCGATGTTTATGGCGATGGAGTCAATATCGCCTCGCGCATTGAGCCATTGGCTGGCGCGGGCGGCATTTGCGTCTCGATGGATGTGGAACGCCAGATTCGCAATGCGGTGGAAACCCGCTTCGAAAAGCTGGCCGCCACCGAGTTGAAGAACATTTCGGTGCCGATGGAGCTGTTCCGGATAGTCCTGCCATGGGAATCGGGAGGAAAACCTCGCAGCGAATCCCGCGCTCCGGCAAAAACGCGCTCCCTTTGGAAGCTTGCAGGAGCTGCCGCTCTGGGCCTGTTCGTACTGTTTGCTGTTTTTTGGTTCACGCAGCACTCCCGTCGGGAACGTCAAACCGTACCAACACAATCGTCCAATGCGACGCCAGCTGCCCCAAAGACGCCTGAGCAAAAATCGGTTGCGGTCCTGCCATTCGTGAACCTGAGTGACGAAAAAGGTAGCGAGTATTTCTCCGATGGTATCAGCGAAGAACTCTTAACTGTGCTCCAAAAAATTCCGGGAATGCATGTGGCTGCTCGGACCTCGGCGTTTTCATTCAAAGGCAAGAACGCGACCGCGCAGGAGATTGGAGAAAAACTTGGCGTCGCTCACCTGGTCGAGGGAAGCGTGCGCAAATCCGGCGACACGGTCCGGATCGCAGCTCGGCTCACCCGCGCTGACACCGGCGAAGAACTCTGGTCGGAAAATTATACACGTGACTTGAAGGACGTGTTCGCAGTCCAGAGCGAACTCGCGCAAACGATCGTCCAACAATTGCGCAATCGATTCGCCGGAGCGGATGCAGGTTCGACCGCGAAAGAAGAAATTCAGGCCGAAGTGAAGGCGGCGGAAAAAGGCGGCACGAAAAACGTTGAAGCGCATGAATTGTATCTTCAGGGCCGTTTTTTAGAGAATCGCCACTCGGAAAAAAATACGCGCGAAGCTCTGGCTGCTTACCAACAAGCCGTCACTCTCGATCCCGGTTTCGCGCTCGCATGGGCAGGAGTCGCTCGGACGAATGTCTGGATTGCCGGCTTCTCCACCGAGGGTGGGCAAAAAGATTTTGACGCACATCTGACAGCTGCGCGCGACGCAGTATCGCGAGCCCTGGCCATTGAATCTGATTTGCCCGATGCGTTGTACGCTCGCGCATGGATGGAAACCAATTTCGATTTTAACTGGAGTGCCGCGGCTCAAACGGTCAGCAAGGCCCTGGCACTGGCCCCATCTGATCCGAACATGTTAATTGCCGCGGCGAACCTTGAGACGGCTCGGGGAAATACGGACCGAGAAATCGAACTCTATCGCAAAGCAGTCGATCTTGATCCGGTCAATGGGGCAGCCCGCTCCTTTCTGGCGTTTGCTTTCGCGACGACGCGACAATTCGAGGACGCGCGCGCCGAATACGCGCGAGTTGTGGAGCTGAATCCATCGGCGCCGTGGGCGCATGCCGGTCTCGGTTTAGCCTATCTGTTACAGAACAAATTTGAGGAAGCCGCAACCGAGGCTCAAGCTGACGCCGGCGAATGGGCCCGACTGCTCGTGGTAAGCTGCGCGCGTTGGGGACAAAAACGTGTCCAGGAATCCGATGCCGCGCTTAACGAGTTAATCAAAAATGAGGCCGAGTTAGCTGCGTATCAAATTGCGGAAGCGTACGCATATCGCGGTGACAAGGATAAGGCTTTCGAATGGTTGGAACGCGCGCGGCGCCAACGCGACCCAGGTCTTGGCGATTTGCGCAAGGATCCACTGCTCGAAAATCTCCATTCCGACCCACGCTGGAACGCATTTCTCCACACCATGGGCCTGGCCGAC
>DASXHS010000038.1:0-5408 GCA_036488345.1 Candidatus Udaeobacter sp. | reverse complement strand
AAACGGCTGCACACGCTTTACAGGCTCCCCAACTCGATCCGAAAGGAGTTGATGGAAAAATCGCACATCCGCCTGCACCTTCGAACACAGTTGCGGCAATTGAAGCGTTTCAAGGCCGCTATACCAGTTCGGTGGATGGCCTGGTTAAGCCTGACAGCCAGACCTGGCATGCACTTTTGGATGCTATAGGCCAGACAGTGGAAGTCCACGAACCGCCGACTCAGCCGGAGGTTTCCGACAATGCCGGAGAATGCTTCTTCCCCTTTCCTTCCCTGCCCATGTCAGACTGGACTCATTCGCCGCGCGCCTTTGGTTCTAACCGAAACAACGGCCGTCGCGCCCATGCGGGCTGCGACTTGTATTTTGAAAAGGGCACCTGGATTTATGCCATCGCCGACGGAACAGTCACACGCGGGCCGTACCCGTTTTATTGCGAAACCTTTGCTTTGGAAGTCGATCACGGCGAGTTCCTCGCGCGGTACGGAGAGATCCAGAAAACAACAACTGTGAAGGAAGGCGACAGGATCCACACAAAAGAACAGATCGCAAAGGTGGGACACTTGATTGGGATTCAAGTCCCGAGCGATATGTTGCACCTTGAGTTGTACGACAAGACTGCATCGGGACCGTTAACAATTACCGATGCAAACAGATCAAAGAAAAGGTCGGATGGGATTCCGTTTATGCGCCGAACCGATCTGATCGATCCTACTTCCCAATTGACTCAGTGGCAGGTTCGCTTCCCGAAAGCTTAGCAGCTAGCCATTTAGTCCCATTGATTCCGTGGCTTCGTCCAGGTTCCGCTCACTACGACTTCTGTGTCATCCACAAGTGAGTTGTCCTGGATAAGTCGAGCAACATCTTCCAACTCAATGCGTACACAGCCGTGAGAAGCTGCGTACTCGGGCACACTTGGGAAATAATGAAGGGCGATGCCTCGGCTTTGCATAAACCACGTAACATACGTAGCGCGAGGTTCGCTGTTAAGCCGTTGTTGGAAGCCTTCCACTGCACGCGTTCCTTTCGGAGTACATTTGGACCCCGACCGCCGACTTGTGGCGTCATCATCGCAGTTTAGACCTTTTAATCCTGCACCAGGTGACGTCCGGAACGGCCCTGTCTCCTGACTATCAGCCTTCGGTCCGGTCCAGGTAAGAGTGAGCGAATGATCAGGATCGTCCAGACTCACCGAAATTTGCTGTATGTATGTCTGCGGAAAATCATCATTCCGGAATGGATGGGACGGGTCCGCGGCTGCACTGCCAGCCTGCAGAAGCGCTTGCCATGTCTGACCGTCGGGCTCAATCAGTCCGTCAACCGAAATATTGAAACGGCTTTGAAAGGCTTCGATCGCAGCAACCGTGTTCGATTTTCGGGGCGGCTGCGCAATTTTTCCATCAATGCCTTTCGGGTCCAGCTGAGGGGCTAGTAGTTTTTGCGCCGCCGTTTGCAAAAGGCCTTGCACAGTTTCCACATCCGCGGGGAGATTGCGCGCATTTTCTTCCCACCGGCCAACAGAGTCACTAATTGCTGCCGAGGGAGTGTCCCGAGCGACTCCCTGAGATTTCAGCGTTCTTTCTCGCGAGACCTTAAAAACGGGCTTCCCTGCATCTAATGCCTCTAGTTTTTTTGCACGCGCCAGGCGTTGTTTCAAAGTCAGTTTCGGCTTCGCTGCTTTCTTTCGTTTTCCTTTTTTAGAACCGGCTGATTGTGGGCGCCGCCGTTTTAACTGGGGTTTCTTCTTTGCCATATATGTGTCACATGGTTGCTTCGTTTACAGGAATCTGAAGTTACGCCTGTCGGTTTTTTCCCGGGGAAAAGCTCATTGAATACGGGATTTGTCGATTAAGAAGTCTAATGCGCCGCCGCAATTAGTAAAACTTTCCGGCATCGCGCGAGATGTGGAATTACACACCAAAAGATTGTGTGGCCAAATATTCATTCGTTTGTTCGACCAACTGGATCGATTCGGCTGCGAGCCCGCTGTGTGAGCCCGTTAGCGAGGGCGATCTTCGCGTCTTACAACTTATTGCCGCGTCCGATGCGATTATATCTGTAGTGCAATCAAAACATTACAAATCTCTATGAGCCCCCCCAATTCAAATCAGCAGAATGAAGGAACTTCGCAGTCGTCCGAGAACATCGAAATTCCACCAATCCCAAAACAGACGGCTGGTGCCGTTGCAGGAGCGGCGGTGGGTAGTATCGCGGGACCAATCGGCGCGATTGTCGGTGGCGTGGCGGGTGCTATTGCGCTGAAAGTTGCCAAAGGTGGCCGCGCCAAGCAGGCGGGTGCGAGAACTCTTCGGAAGGTCGTTAGCAAGGCGAAAAGCGCGAAACGAACGGCGAAGCGTCAATTGACCAAAGGGCCGGGCAAGCGGCCGCGCAAAAACGCCACTGGTTCTCGCAGCCTAGTAAAACGACGACCTTCGAGCCGATCGACGAAGGCAAAATCACGCAATAAATCGCAAAATCGGCGAGCAACTCCGTCGTCGCGCACTCCTCGAAATCGCCGAGGCAATCGAAAGAAACGACATTAATTTTGTTCGGCTGCCGTCGATCTTTGCTTCAAGTCACACCGACAACAAACGTACGCGCGGGACTCACCCACGACGTCGGTGCAAATTTATTCGTTGAAATTTGCGTGCTATGTCGGGATCAAACCCCTCACCGCATGCTCGGAAGCGCTTTGAGCCTTCTTCTTCGAAGCTCCATCGCCCAAAGCGCGGCGATGGTCAGCAGGTCACTGATAATGTGAGTGACTTTGACGCTTGCGAACGTGGCGGGCGTAAGAGTCGGCTCGAGCAGATCGCGCACTTGCTTGGATGGAGTAGCGGCAGCGGCGCCAGAATCAAATTGTTTGATCGCTTCAAGCGTGGCGAAACGTTGCGCGGTAGTGTCTTTCATCGCATCGAGATTGTTATAAGCGAACAAGGCGAATAAGATGCAGACCAGTGCGGTGGTAATCGCAGCTGGCTGTTTACGCAGTGAAGAAAACGCCAGGACACCGCCAACGATCACAACGTAGAGATTCCAATATTGCTGCATCGCCGTCGAGCGCTCGAAGTAAAGCTGAATCAGTTCGTTATAGTTCATAAATTCTCGCGATTATGAAAGCGCGCCATGATCCAAGGCGAGAACAAAAGGGTCCGTGCCATCCGAAGAAAAGCGAACTCGATGTTCGAATTCGGACAAGGCGGAGCGCACCTCGGGTCGAATAACAACGGATGGTCGAACGCGGCGAATCATCGCGAATGCCGCTTCTGCGGTCTTCACTTTCCCGTTCATTATTAAATAAGCGGCTACTGCCGCTGCGCTTCGCGAGTAACCGATCTTACAGTGAACATAGACGGCACCGTTTCGGGAGTGATTGCCGATGAATTTGCTTATCTCCACAAGTTGCGCCTGAGTGGGAGCAGTCAGATCCAGGACGGGAATATTACGATAATTTGTTTTGAGGAACGGTTTTGCTTCGGAAAATTCAGCGCTCAAATCAAGCACGGCGACAATCCCGGAGCGCAACGCTTTGTTCGCAGAACGGCACCCCAGTTTGCCGCCAATCCAGATTTGTGGTGTGACCTTGTCCCACGATCGACATTGCCTCCGGTAATACAGCAACGACAGGTATTGACCGAGTAAACAAGGCGCCAAAACAAACCGCGTGCTCCACCGCAACTTTCCTTCAGTCTTGTGAAAAACGATCGGACCCGCTCTGAAATACGCGATCGCCAGAATGCCGAGAGCGATCGCCGGCCAAAGAAGCAGGGCTCCCCATGGCCAAAAGATCGCGCCCATAATTAAGACAACCGCCGCGCCCGCTGAGTAATACCAACCGATCCGGTGATTCGCGACAACTGGCTGCGCGTGTGAAGACTTGCAAAAAAAGTAGAAGCAATATCCGGCCAGGACAAAACCACCGACGATGTCCATGACGTGGTGCTGGTAAGTGAGCAGTGGCGAGAGAGCAATAAGGAAGAACCACGACATGACTGCCAACAACAAAATGCCGCGAAGATTTCTTGCGTAAATATCGACCAGGAGCAACAGCAGCGCGGCGTGCAATGACGGGAAAAGATTATATGGCAAGTCCACTCCGCGAAACCAATCGAAGATCGCACCGAGCCACCCGCTAGCGTGAGGGCGGGGGAAAGCAAAACGCAGCGGGAAAAGCAGAAAACAAAGAGCTGCAACGAGAATTGTGGCGATGACTCGCCGCGAAAAAATCCGCAACTCTTGCTCCGTTCGACACAGGAACGGAGCCGCAATGAAGAAGAGATCGATCGACATGTAGGGGAGAATCATGAAAGGAATGAATGGGATGCCACGCTCCCATTGAAAATAGAAAGAGCCGACGTGACTGTGTTGTTCCGTGATCCAATTGCAACCGCTGTAGACAACCAGAAACAGGAGCGACAATCCGGCTGAGACGACGAGCGCCTTGCTACGTTTAATGCCCACGGCGTGCGACTGAAACCGTGAACATTCCCCACTGATCGATTTCCATATCGATCTTTTCAAAACCGGCGACGCGAACGAGTTCATCCATTTCGGCTGTCGTTCGACGACGCATGATCCAGCGTTCGCCTTCCCGATTAACCAGGACATGCGCGATGAATTCCAGCTGCGGATGCCACGGCTGATTCGTGTAAACCAGGTAACCGCCAGGCTCGATCGCGTCGGCTAATCCGCGCAACGAATTCAAAACCGGCTCGTTCGACGGAAACAATTCATAAAGGCCTGAAACGATTCCGATCGTAGCGCGCGGTTGAATTCCGGCGAGAGATTCGCGATTGAACGCGTCGCCTCGGCGCGCGATGACTGCGCCGTCGACATTTACCTCATCGGCCAGAGCGCGCATCGCCTCGACATTTTCCTGCTTATAATCGCAAAGCGTGGCGCCGATCGGAATCTCTGGCATGTCGCGGATCGTTTCGATTACGTAACGGCCGGCACCTGCGGCGATATCGAGAATTCTCACCGGGCGATTCTCGCGATGCTTCAGAATCAAATCGCGCAGAATTTTATTCAGATTCGCTTTGCGTTGCCGAATGCCACGCCAGCCGATGCTGTTCAAATACGATTTGTCGATAAGGCGACCAAGCACGCTCGAGCCGTGCGGTTCGTTCTGGTAGACGTAATCGAGTGAAAGACCGGAATCGAAACCACAACGCCAGCCGATCTCGATGCCCTGACTCAATCGACTAGCAAATTTCAGTCCAGCGCGAGCGACTGCGAACCTTGTGCTGCCATTGTTCTTCAAGCACTCATGTTCGTCCGCCGTGTATCCGCTCTTATCGGCATTTACCAATGAAGGCGCGATTGTCGATTTCGCGAAGCAATCTCGAACGAACCCGCGGACAAGTCCGATGACATCGCGACGGTTCGTTTCGTGAAAGATGGCGTGATAA
>DASXHS010000230.1:0-2973 GCA_036488345.1 Candidatus Udaeobacter sp. | reverse complement strand
GATCGAGCCGCGTGAGATTTTTTTCCATTGCCGGGGTGAGCAATGAGATGTGCGGGATGTCGCAGAGATGTTCGGCGATGAACCAGATCGGTTTTTCTGTGGTCATCCACTTGAGATGATCGAATCGCGCAAGGTTCACAGGGCGCGAGTAACGCCGCAAGGTACGTTCGCCGCGCAGGTTAAAGTAGATGTTGAAATAACTCATGGCCAGCTCGCGCAGGCTACGATAGACCGGCTCGCGGTAACGGCACCCGGTGAAATTCGATTTTGCCACGGCGCCCCAGTGCCCGCGCACTTTGAAAATCGCGATGACATGATCGGTGTCCTGTTCCGCTTCCAAGTCGAAGATCAACGGCGGAAAACCGATTACGCGGAGCGCGGCCGCGGCAAATATTCCTCCCTCGAGACATGACGCGACGCGATCGTGCAGGACTTTCTTCGGCGAGCGCGCGTTGTAGCTCAGGTTGTAGGGCAGGTCGTCGAGAAATTTCTGTACGCCGGCCGGCGTCTTTAAAGCGCGCAACGTACGCAACTCCGACGCTGTGAGACCGGAACTCGGCGCATTCCCTTTCGATTTTGAAGCTTTATACCGAGTCGTCATTAATTTGCGCTGTCGGCTCTGCCGTCTGATAGCGCGCGATGGCCCACGTGGCGGGATTGCGGACTGCTTCGACAACCTGCTTGATTGCGTCGATCACCAGTTGCGGTTCCTGGGCTTGAATGTAGTGCGAGCTCTTGGTCGCAATTCTGTGTTTGGCGTTTGGCGTAAGTGTGGCCAGCGCATCCTGCGCGGTGTGCCACGCTTTGTTCAGTGCTCCGGGAAAATCGGCGGGCAATGGTTGCCACGGGCTGAGATCGAACGGTTGACCTTGCGTCAGGACGAAGAGAGGCATTGGACGGAGGCGTTCGGCGTTGGCAGCTTTTTCCATCTGATCCAGGCTGGTGTTTACGTCGAGCGTCTCGATGTCTTTATATTTTTCAAGGCCGGGCGTCGGTTTGGTAAATCCAAAATTCACATACAACTTCCACTGTTCTGGTGTGAGACCGGTCCTCACCTTTTCCGACAGCGCATCAACCAGAACCATTCCAACAACCTCACTCGGGTAGGTACTGGCGTATAACCGGGCAAAGATGCCGCCAAAGGAATGCGCAGCGAAGACGTACGGTCCAGCGACGTGAGCCGTCTGGAGCAACGCATGAAGATCGGACACGAGGTCGCGAGCAGTGCGCGGCATGGGGACAGGCGTGCTCCGACCTAAATGATCCGCGTCAAGAAATGTTCCCGGGCGGTCGTAGGCGCAAACCCGCGCGAACCTGGCAACCTGCGAAAAAACGGGGCTCATTCCAGGCTCAAGCTCGGCGCTCCAAATGTCGGCATCATTTCTGTAACCCGATTCGAGAATCACTGTCGGGCTGCCCGAGCCACTGCATTCAAGATACATCTTGTGGCCCGCACCGATGTCGATGAGACCGGCAAAATTGTCCGAGGCCGGTTTTGATGCGCTACTCTGTGACGTTTCTTCTGGTGTTGAAACGCGCTTGAAAGTTCCTTCGCGGTGCACATTGAGATTTTCTACGACAACGTGTGTGGCTTGGCCATCAGGGCCGATCGTAAAAGTGACGCCGCTTCGGCCGACAGCATTTTCACCGGTGGTCTCATAGGTGAATGTGTCGCGGTCGTAGTGTTTCAGCGGGAAGGTGAGTTTCTTCGGACCTTCCACGATCGCTAATCCGCCATCTTTTTCGACAATCGCGATGTCGCCAAAGAGATCGTTCGCGTATTTTCCGAGATAGGCGCCGTTCTTTAGTGCCGGTGCAGGCGAGGCCGAAGATTTGGAATAATTATGCCCGAGCACCGTCCCCGTTGTCGCCGGGTCTGAAAACCGTTGCTTATAAAGCGGGAACCAGTCCTGCGTCGGCTGCCCATACAATGCAATGTCTGAAAATATTGTTCCGAGAGCTTCCGGTATGCCCATGGGGTAGCCGTTCGTGAGCACGACAATGCCCAATTGCTCGGCAGGGATGAGATTGACGTAAGTGGCCACACCAAGATCAAACCCACCGGAATGATTCAAGCGCAACCGGCCCTGCTCATCGTAGCTGACGTTCCATCCGAGGCCGTAGAAGCTCGGCATGTTCGTGAACGGATTAAATCCTGTGAGCATGTGCGGATGATGCGTTTCGGCCAGCGGCTTTTCGCTGACGATCTGCTTGCCATCAAATTTTCCGTTGGCGAGCTGTAATCGGATCCATTTCGCCACATCGTTCACCGAAGAACTCACCCCCCCAGTGGGTGATTGCGCGTCCGGATCGCGTTTGAATTTTTGCTCCCACCTGCCATTCACCAGCACATGTCCGAGCGCCTTGTTCTGGCGCGCGATGAAGTCAGCGAAACGCGAACTGGTCGAAGTCATGCCGAGCGGTTTATATAGTTTTTGGGCGCACGCATCTTCCCATTCCAGGCCGTATGGTTTAACCGCTGCGACGGCGGCTTCGGTCATGCCAAAATTCGTGTAAGCGTAATGCGAACGAAAACTGCTATCGGGACGTTGATAACGCAGACGAAACAAAATTTCCGTGCGCGTAAAGCCTATATCCTCGAGCAGATCGCCAGCGTGATCGGGCAATCCGCTCCGATGCGCGTACATGTCGCGAACGGTGATTTGCCGCGTGACCCATGGATCGAACATCTCGAATGTGGGATCGAGCGCGTTGAGTTTCGAGTCCCAGGTTATTTTTCCCTCGCCGACGAGTTCCGCAACCACTGTCGAGCCAATCGGTTTGGAGACCGACGCTAACTGGAACACGGTGTCGGCATCCACCGGCGCTTTCGTATTTACATCGCGCACGCCAAATCCTTTCGCGTACACGACTTTGTCCTGAAATACGACCGCGATCGCGAGACCGGGTACCGCGTTTTCCTGAATTTTCTGTTGTGCCAGCTTTTCGAGTTTTTGAACCGCGCTAGTTACT
>DASXHS010000106.1:0-5078 GCA_036488345.1 Candidatus Udaeobacter sp. | reverse complement strand
AAGCAGCTGCACCTCTCGAGCAACGTTTATAGCACGCCTTCGGTGGCAGCATTGGGCATCTCCGCGCACGAGTGCGGGCACGCGATTCAGCACGCCCGCGCGTACGCGCCACTGAAGTGGCGTATGGCAATTGTGCCGGTGACAATGATCGCGTCACAGATGCTGCCTTTCATTATTATCGGTGGCTTGTTCTTTCGAATCACCGGTCTGATCACGCTCGGCATCTGGTGCTATTTGATTCTGCTGGTGTTCCAATTGATTACGTTGCCAGTGGAGTTCGATGCCTCGCGGCGCGCAAAAATCATCCTGCGGGAAATGGGGATCATACAGCCGGGCGAAGAAGCGGTCGGTGTAAACAAGGTGCTGAACGCTGCCGCCCTGACTTATATCGCGGCATTCGTCGCCGCACTGGGCAATTTGCTCTGGTTGATGTCGATCCGCGACCGGCGCTGATCGATCACTCCACATAAAAATGGACTACGCACTCGCTTTACCTGCTCGCCGAATTTCGGATTTGTTATCGTCGGGTCTTCAGGCGCGTGTTAAGTCTAAGCGCCAGGCGATGGACCAGCCAAGAAGCGACCCAGACCAGGATTTGGTAAAGCGCACCCAGGCGGGAGAGGCAAGTGCGTTCGACGATCTCGTGGTCAAGTATACACCGCGTCTTTACGGACTGGTCTACAACATGACGTCCAACCACGAGGACACGAACGACCTTTTGCAGGACATTTTCGCTAAAGCCTACAAAGCGATTCGCGGGTTCCGCGGCAAATCCTCGTTTTACACCTGGATTCATTCCATCGCCGTGAACATGACCCTGAATTTTCTCAAAAAACGCAGCCGCAGATTTCAACTGAGCTTGGATGATGTCGACGCGAGCATTCAAAACGACAAGGAATTCATGGAAGCCACTGCCACGAGCAGTCCCGTGCGGGAAGCGGACCTCTCGGAGCTGCAGCGAAGATTGAACGAGGCCATGATGAAGTTGTCTGAAGATCACAGAGCAGTTGTCACCATGTTCCATGTTCAGGGAATGCCTCACGCCGAAATCAGTAAAATCTTGCGTGTCTCCGAAGGAACGGTACGTTCCAGGCTCTTTTACGCGAACCGGCAGTTGCAAAATTACCTGGACGAATTTCGGAAAAATCCTGTCTCGTAACGGCTGAAAAAATGGACGAGTTTAACGATAACGAAATCGCGAGGCTGCTTCGGCTGAAGCGATACGAGCAACCGCCACCCGGCTATTTCGAAAACTTCCTCCACGAATTCCATCGCCGGCAACGCGACGAATTGCTACGCCAGCCGCTTTGGCACATCTGCCTGGAACGCGCGCACAATTTCATGTTGCAGCTGGATATGCGTTCGCTGGCTTCGTATCCCACTGCGGTTGCCGCAATGCTCGTTTGCGCAGCTATCTTCTCATTAAAGGTTTATCAGCAACCCGAGACGACTCGCGTCGCCAGTCAGAGTCCGCTCACTTTATCGGTACCGGTCAATGCCGACCAAGAATGGAATCTTGCATCACCGGTCTCCACGCAGATTTTCAGGACGCAGCCGCTTCGCAGTTTTCGTGAAAGCGCCCAGACTCACCGAGCCGCACCGCCACGGTACGTGCTCGATAGCGTCCCCGTGAGTTATGAGCCCACTTTCAGGTTCTAAGCGCCGCGCGGTCATTGCATTCGCGCTGGTTTTTTGTTCAGGCGCGAGTTTGCTTTTCGCCCAGGACCAATCCGCGTCGGCGACGATCAGCCATCAGGTCCGAGAGCTTTTCGAGCGGGCCGCCAAAGCGGTGGTTAAGATTCACGGCGTAGATAAGCACAGCGAGATTTGCGGCACCGGATTTTTCGTTGATCCGACAGGGACACTTTACACTGCGTACACCGTCGGAGGCGAAGCCGGCAATTTCACAGTCGAATTCAACGGTAAGAAATGTCCGGCGCGCCAACTCGTGGCCGACATCCGCAGCGGAACAGCCATCCTGAAGGTGGACGAGACCACGCCGGCGCTGCCAATTGGTAAATCCGAGGAACTTGAAATGGCGGCCCCTGTCATGTCGATCGGTTATCCTCTGGATTTGCCGAAGACACCGAACTTCGGCTGGATGGCTGGGTTCGACCGGAAATGTCTCGGCCGCTATTTTTCCACCATCCATTTGCGCGTGAACGCTCCGACCCAGCGCGGCGAGGCTGGCGCTCCGCTGTTGAACATGAAAGGCGAAGTGGTTGGGATCGTCGTTAGCGGTCTCGAAAATAATGCCGCCTGTTACGCTGTACCGATCGAGGCTGCGGAGAAAATTCGCAGCGACTTTGTTCGCTTCGGCGAGGCGCGACACGGCTGGATCGGGGTGAACAATGTTTCGCCCGCATCGCATGAAGTCGAGGGCTCGCGAGCGATGGTAACACAGGTGGCGGAGGACGCGCCGGCCGCACGCTCGGGGCTTAAAGACGGCGACGTGCTGCTACAAGTGGGAAAGAAAAAGATAAGCGATCCCGAGGATGTATTCGACGCTTCGTTCTACATCACTGCTGGAGACACCGTACCAATCACTGTAATGCGCGGAGATCAAAAAATGACTTTCCAAGTGCAAGCGACGATGCATCCAGCCGCCAAGAGCGGTATGTTGCTCGCTTCGCCCGGCACAATCCCCGGAGTAATCCCCATGTCGCTCGACGACGACGCGACGCCTTCGCCGTAGATAGCGCGCGGGCCTACAGCTCGCGTCGCACAGCGATGCAGCTACAGCATTTTCCGAAGCTCGGCCTCATCGATGATTTTTACGCCGAGCTCTTTTGCTTTGTCGAATTTGCTTCCGGGTTCGGCGCCGGCGAGGAGGTAATCGGTTTTTTTGCTTACGCTGCCTGTGACGTGACCGCCGAGCGTCTCGATTTTTTCCGTGGCTTCTTCACGCGTCATTGAGGGCAGCGTCCCGGTCAGGACAAACGTTTTTCCCGCTAGCGGCAGTTCGGCTGCTCTTGTCGCCGAGACTTTTTCGCTTTTCGGCTCGATGCCAAGCTGCGTCATTCGCCGTAGAATCTTTTTGCCAGTCGGCGACGCGAAGAAATTGAGGACACTCTGCGCAACGACGGTACCGACTTCGGTTACGATACCATCCTTGGCTGCCTTGCTCTTCGATGGTTTCGCAAATCCTGATTTCATTAATCGCTCGGCGATTTCTTTGGCAGATTTCTTGTCGCTGCGTTTTTCATGATATTCCACGACGTCGCGCAGCAATTGCGAATTAGAAACGTCCTGGATCGTGTCATGGAAGCGGGCTAGTTGGGTTGCTGTGGTCTTGCCGACTTCGGGAATCGCCAGCGCAAACAGCCAGCGCGATAGCGGCAACGTCCGGGCGCGCTCGATCGCCTTGATCGCCTTGGCCGCGTTTTTCTCGCCGAAAACCCGCGGACCTTCCTCTGTGCCGAGATTCAGTTTCGCGAGCTGCTCGACCTTTAAGTCGAAAAGATCCAGCGGTTCGCGCACAAGGCCGCGCTCAACAAGTTTGTCCGCGACAATTCCGCCGATGCTTTCGATATCGAGCGCGCCGCGCGCGGCGAAGAATTCCACGCGCCGCGTCGTCTGTGCCGGGCAATACAGATTTTCGCAGCGCCACGCGACAAATTCAGGGTCGCGCCGGATGGGACAGCCGCATACAGGACATTTTCCGTGAATGTGTTTTGCGAAATCGAACGGCTTCGTGTCTCGTGGCCGCTTAGATTTCACAACTTCAACGACGGCGGGAATGACTTCGCCCGCCTTTTCGATCACGACCGTGTCGCCGATGCGAATGTCTTTGCGTTTGATTTCATCCTCGTTGTGCAAGGTCGCCCGGGCGACGGTGCTCCCGCTCACCAGCACAGGCTCCAGCACCGCTACAGGCGTGAGAATTCCGGTGCGTCCCACCTGAATGATGATGTCTTGTAACCGAGTCTCGACACGTTCGGCCGCATATTTGTAGGCAATCGCCCATCGCGGCGATTTCGCGGTGAACCCGAGGTGAGCCCGCTGCGCGAGCGCGTCCACTTTGATTACTGCGCCGTCGGTTTGGTACGGAAAATTGCGTCGGATCTCGTCGAGCTTGCGAATCGCGTTGAGAATTTCGTCGACCGAATCAGCGAGCCACCATTTTTCGTGGGTTGGCAGACCGAGTTTCTTAAACAGTCGAAAAATCTTCGAGTGGAGATCGATGTCGGTGCCTTCAACTGCGCCGGTTCCGTAAAAAACGATTCCGAGCGGACGTAGCGCGACCGCTTTCGGATCAAGATGCTTTAGAGAACCGGCAGCAGCATTGCGCGGGTTCGCAAAGAGCAGAAGACCCGCGGCTTTTCGTTCCCGGTTCAATTTCTCGAAGCCGGCCTTGTCGAGATAAGCTTCGCCGCGAACTTCGAAAATGTCCGGCGCATCGCCATGCAGTTGATGCGGCACCGAGCGAATTGTTTTGATGTTTTGCGTGATGTCATCGCCGACAAGACCGTCGCCGCGTGTTGCGGCATACTTCAGCCGGCCTTTTTCGTACATCACCGACACCGCAACGCCATCCACTTTTGGCTCAATGACGACGGGGATTTTTTCGTCCGGCAACAGGCGCGTGAGTCGTTTATAAAAATTCACTACCTCTTCTTCGGAATAGGTGTTGTCGAGGCTAAGCATCGGCGCGCGGTGCTGGATTTGCGCAAACGCTTCGAGCGGTTTTCCGCCGACGCGTTGAGTTGGTGAATCGGGCGTAAGGAGATCAGGAAACTGCGTCTCGATATCAATAAGCTGCTTGTAAAGCCGGTCGTAATCGCGATCGCTGATGATCGGCGCGGCGTCCTGGTAATACAGCCGGTCGTGCTTGCGGATTTCCTCTCGCAATTGCGCGATGTTTTTCTCGGCTTCGGTTCGGTCCATCGGTGGGGAGCATGATACGAGTGTGCGAAAGCTCGGCAAAGGTGGAACGCGTTGTCCCCAACGCGTTGTCCGATGCCACGGGCCTGACATTTGCGCCTTCGGCGAATTTTTTCGCATCGTCTTCGGACAAGCCGATCCACCTTTCGCTTTTGTCAAAGAACAGTTATGCATAACCAATCGTGAAACCCGGT
>DASXHS010000092.1:0-8302 GCA_036488345.1 Candidatus Udaeobacter sp. | reverse complement strand
TCGTGTCGATGACGGCCAGTTCCGTCTGGCGCATGTCGTCGGAATAATTTTTCGTGTCGCCATTTGCCAATTGCATATGACTCTCCACCGCGAACAGATCGGTGAATAGACCGCCAGCCAGCATAATGATTAATCCGGCGTGCGTGAGATGAATCCCCAGTTTCCGCCAGTTCCAGCGGAAACGTTTCAGGTGAGCGGCGATTAGATTGATTAGCAACACGGCACCAATGAGATGTCCACCCGGAAAAATAGGGATCTGGAATCCGCGCGCGTCCGGCGGCCACCAAACAAACATGCTTTGGAAATAACGCTGCTGCGCTTCGTGTATCCCTAGATGGACCTGTGCCAGCGTGCCGGCAAAGATCAGCGCCATCCCAGCAGCAAGACACACGATCGTCAGCTTCAGCGACGTAAAGATGTCGACGATCGTGCGCAGCATAGTCGCTAAAATCGAACGGATTCGATGAATTTCACGAAATTCGGTTTTTCTTTTTCAATTGCCGCTGTTGGTCCAGTTGCTTTGAAAAACCAGACGCGTCCGTCGCGTCGCGTCCAAGCCGCAATGGTGCGCGTTTTGTTACCAGCAATATCGGTAGTGGAGAACGTCGTATCGCCGGTTTTGAGAGGAGCGACTTGCGAGGTCACGGCGTTCGCATCCACTGGCGCAAGACCCATTTGTCCGCGCCACCGGTTGATGTTGTCGGCATCACTTCCTCCATCGCCGGGAAACGTCACAACAGAAATGTCGATCTTACCGCCTTCGTCAGCCAGAGCGCTGAAGCTGGCGTAGCGCATTGAAGAGGGCGGAACTTCTTTCCAGCCTTCGGGCGCTGTCCATTTAATCGGGGGCGCGCTCGTCGTCTGCGGCGGCGCCGCTGCCATTTCCGTCGGTCCGGTTTGAGTCTGTGAATCGCAAACCGCTGCCACCCATTTAATGAAGTCTCCTTTTTGCGCCTCGGCCAGATCGGCATTGCCGCGCATTTTGAAAAAGAGCGTTGCGTTAGAAGTGGTGAACATAGCGGCAATAATTCTGCCATCTCTTGCCGGGTCGGCGTTGTCGGGAAGTCCTGCAAGGTCGACGATGGTCACGTCGCCTAACGAAGTGTGCAGTCTCTGTGCTATCTCGCTGAGTTTCTGTTCGGTAATTGGCGGTTGATTGAGTTGACCCAGCCAGCGGTTCACATTCTCGAGAACATTCCCCGCAGCGGAGCCCAAACTCACAAATGAAACGTCTGCAACTGCGCCGTTGTCGCCCTTAACGAGAAAACTTGCCTGCCGCATTTGCGAGAGCGGTTGCGCTTCCCAATTCGGCGGTGTGGTCACCGCGGTTTCCGCCGTCGGCGCGAGATTGCCTGGCATGCTAGGCGCGGCTGAGTTTGTCGGCATCGCGTCTTGTTGCTGAGGTGCGGATTGTTCCAGCGGCGCCTTGGATACGCGGTACACCTTGATCTCGGAGTTTTTCTCGCAGCCAACGAGCAACGCAGCAGACAAAGCCAGATAAACGATGAAATGTTTTCTAATTCGCATGACCCAAAAAGCGCGCCCGATGCGTACCATTTTAACTCATTATGCTAACGCAGTTCGAATGAGAGCGGAAAAGTAATCGAATAACCGTCATAGGAAACGGGATTTCAGTCGAATAGTCAGCATCGGACACTACGCGTTGCACGCCCGCCTCAAGGAACTTGCGGTCCACCGGTATGGCACGTCGTGCAGGAGAACTCAGAGAACTCTGAGTCGATGTGAAAAAATGTGTAGCCGTCGGCGCTTAATTTCTTGAGCTGTTCGCCGTTGCCCTGCGCGAGGATGAGGTGACATGAGTTGCAATCACTCGCTGCGATCGTCTTTGTGCCATCGGCCGTCTTGTGATTGCCATCGTGACAGCGGAAACAGCCATTCCAGTCTTTATGTCCAATGTTGTTGGGATGCGTCCGCCAGTCGGTCTTCATCTCGGGGAAAAAATTCTTGCGATAGATTGTCTGCGCTTCGGTAACGAGCGGATCGGCTTGCGCGGGATCCGGATAGGACGTGTGCAGTGAAGTTGCGATTGCCTGTAACGCCTCCGGTTGGGATGTGTAAGGCTGCGTCAGCGCGGCGACGACTTTTGCTTTTGCAAAAGGAATCTTCGGGTCGATCCGCCCGGCGGCCAACGCAACGTCTACGGCGTCGTTCGGCGGCATGACATTGTGAGCCGGCCGGCTATGGCAATCCAAGCAGTCCATGCGGTGTATGTCATGTTGCGACGGGTCGGCTTTGAAATCTTCGGTGCGATATTCGGTACTCTGACCTTGTGCATTAGTTACGCGCACCCATGGGATCGTTTCGGCATCTTTACCGGTCGCGACGTATTCGACCTTATTAGCAATATTCATGTGCCAATGAATACCGCCCACCGGACCGCGCGACGGTTCGCCGCCGCCCACATTCAATAACAAACGCACGGCGAATGGTGTGTTCGCTTCATCCGAGAGGTAATGTTGATATGTCCGATCGATAGTGCCGACATAACGATTCGGCGAATGGCATTCGAGGCAGATCTCCTGCTCCGGCCGGGTTTCGGCCGTAATATGAATCGGACGATCGAAATCGCCGAGCGCTGTATGGTAAAGCTGTTTTACGCCATTGAGTTTCGTCTTGAAGTAAGCAGCCGCACCGGGACCAACATGGCAGTCGACACATGCCACCTGCGCGTGCGCCGTGTGCTGGGCGGCGACAAACTGTGGCTCCATTGGCACATGACAGCGCTTACCACAAAAGTCGACCGACTCCGTGTATTGATAAGTTTCATAACTGCCGAGGGCAGTCAGAAAAAGAAAGCCAACAGCGCCAAACGCGAACACCGCCAGGATTCGCCGGTCACGTTTGCGTGACAAGTCGATCCGTAGAATCCGCTTTTTCTCTTCAACCGCTGCACGACGCTCCTCAAATTTGTGCAGGATTGCGCCCAAAAGCATGAGCGCGAGACCGAGAAGGAAAAACAATGGCGCAACGACATACGCCAGGATTCCAACGTACGGATTCTGTATGGGAGCGAAGAAATCGATCGCGAAGAGAAAAATAAAAGCGAACAGCGCCGCGGCGGCCAGCACCATGCCCGCCCAACTGAGCCAGTTCTGGAAATGACGCCTGAACGATCGGGGCTGTGTTGGAGTTATAGCCTCAGGCATTGTGGCAGTTATTTAGCGGCGTGTTAAAAAATCGATCGATTCTCGATTTCGAAAACAAATATTCACCTGGAAGTCCACAGCGCAGGCTTATGGCAATGCCGCTGTGCACACGGGCCTAAAATCTGATTTGCAGGCTCGAAAAGAGCGAATGCGCCTGATAATTGTTATGACCTCCGGAAGTGACGTCCCTGTAGTTAGAATAACCGTACTTCAGCAGCAGGCGCATGTTCTTGCTTATTTTACGCGTGACAGTTGCTGAGACCGTGTTTTCTGTTGCACCCATTCCGTATGGCACGGCGACGACCGCGTTCTTATAGTAATCATTGGCACAGTAGAAATAGTAATCGGCGAAGAAATCCGTTTTATCATCGATCACGTAACCGATTCCGCTGGTTACGGTCCAATAATCATTCCTGAAGTTCACGACCGTCGGACTTGTCTGTGGATCCAGATTAATGTCATTAGCGGGCGTGTCCGTTTGGTTGAGCACGTAAGAGAAGTTCGCCTGCAGAAAGAAGCGCGGCAGAGGATTCCAATTCAGCGCTTCGCTGATCACATGCTTTTTAATTTCGCCACTTTGCAGTTCCGCCAGAAAGTCGTCCTGTGGAAATATTCCCCACTGGCTATCGATCGACGTATGCACAAAATCGTAGCGCGTGACCAGAGCAAGCGTACCCATGCACGCGGGAAGCTTCGGCCGGAACGTCATTCGAATATTAAAGTCATCGACATTCCAGTCTTGATTAATCAGGCGTGGGAACTGCGCGGTGAGAATATTTTCACCGTATGACGCAATTCTGTGAAAGTACTGCCCGGCGAAATTCAATCTCATCGTAGGATACCAGGTCGCGCCGATGGTATATTTTTGCCCCAGCGCGTTAGTGTCCTTATCCAACGGGATTTCTTCGTCTACGTTTTGGAACTCATCGACATTGCCGAATTCTTCTTCCCATTCGCCTTCAGCATAGAAGAGCCAATCCTTGATGCCGGTATAACGTAGCTCCAGTCTTTCGGCGAAACGGTTGTAATCTGCGTTGCGCGCACCCTCAGCTGGTACTGGCGGTCCGAAGTGGAATCCGCCGGCGGGGTTCAGCGGGGTGAATGGTGCTGTGTTGGGAACGGGTTCTTCCTCAAGGAAGGTGGAATCGCTGTCGTTATTCTCGTGAGTGTATCGAAAACCGGTCAAAATCGCGAGACTGTCAAACGGCATCCAAAACAGGTTGGCATTGAAAAGATTTTCTCTGATCCGGGCAGTTCCTGCTAGATCGATGAAAGCGTGGTCACGGTTAGCCAGCGTCGGCACTGGTTCCCCGAATGCCTCGTCCCAATTCGTTCCGAAGATGCGCGAACCCGAGAGATCGTTTGTGATCGTGGTGTACGAATATCCAGCGGTGAACCAGAGATTATCGGTAATTTTCGTCTCAGTGATGCCATGTCCGCTGAACAGATCGACGTCATCATCCTGTTTCTGAGTGACCTTGCGCTGCTGGCCCGGAGACGGAACAGCTGGCGGCAATTGACCGGCGCCACGTTCCGTGTTTAGCGAGTAATCATTCGTGTTGTGCTCGTAACGCATCCCGAGCAAAACGTCGGTGTTGCCGATAGTCTTCGAGGCTTCGAAGGAAAATATATCGCGTTTCTCATCGAGATTACGGAAGGAAGGAACGATTTTGCGAGTGGGTTGGACCGCGAGTCCCGTCAGATTTGTGTCGCCCCATACTGTTGAATCTTTCTGGCCAAATCGAAATTCGTGGTCGTAACGGATCGTAATCTCCGGCCAGTCAGGAGCGCGCAAGCCCAGTTCAATCCAAACATCTCCTCGGTCAACGTGCATTTCTGGATAAGGCGGGTTGAAAAAGACACCATTGTGCGGGAAAAACCCGGCGTTGCCATCGTACCAACTGCGAAACTCGGTGTAGCCAGCCTTGATGTAGCCGAGATTCGGCTTCGCCAGTTGCACTGTTATGTCGTAATCGTTCAAATCCCAGAGCGCGTGACCGTCTATGGAAAAGAGCGCATCTTTACCCACGGTCCCCTCAAAGTGCAGATCCTGGATACCGCCGTAAACCTGATCGCCCGGCAGCCGGTGTTCCTGTTCGAACTGCGCGCGATCGCCGCTCGTGATGACTCCCCCGATAGCGAGCTCGATCCAATTTTTGTATTCTTCAGTTTCCTCTTCCGCAGCAGTCGCGACGGTCTTCTGATCGCTCGTACCACCGCGAACTCCAGCAGCGGCGAAAGTTCCCGCAAAAACCAGCACTAGGAATTTGCGAGAGGCGTCCGTCATAAAATCCTGATCAATATCTAAGCAGCGGAGTCACGTTGGACCCGTGTGGTTCTTCATGGCACCCGGCGGACCAACACGTGCCCTGCTGCAGAAAACTCGAGTGGTCGACGTCTCCGATGAAAATGTGTCCGGGCGTTTTTTGCTCCTGGAAATGGCACTTTATGCAGAGCGTCGCGTTACGTTCATTCAGCAGGCGCTGGTTAACGGATCCGTGCGGTGAATGGCAAGTGGTGCAACCCTGACGCACTGCTTCGTGCTCATAGACAAACGGGCCGCGTTGCTGTGTGTGACACTCGAAGCAGGTTTCGTTTCGACTCAGGAAAGCGAGGCCACCGGTTCCGAGCTTCTGTTGAATGTTTGTCGGAGCGCCCTTGGTGGCGATCCCTTTGTGCGGTTCATGGCAATCGCTGCAGCTCATCTTGCCCTCGGGCACCGGATGATGATGAGGCAACTGGAATGCCGCGCGAACTTCCAGGTGACACTGGAAACAAGTGTCCGGCGACTTCCGCGGATTGATGATCGTGCCCGCTTTGCCGCCAGCTTGGACGTGCAAACTCCCCGGTCCGTGGCACGACTCGCAACCCATGTTCTTCGCATTTTCCCCTTTCGCCTGCAGTCGCGCGTGAGTGGACGTCCGGAAGTCGCGCACGATCTGTTCGTGGCATGTTGCGCATTCTTCTGAGCCAACGAACTCCGCACCGGGAATGCTGGGCGGCGCAACAATTGTTCGGCTTGTCGTACTGCAGGAAAGCAGAATGACGGCCAGCGCGACAGCTCCCCCGGCACCCCACAACAAGCTTTCGCGGCTACCGTGAAACCATCGAGTTAGCCTCGAACCCAACACGAATCGCGAGTATGCGCAGAACCAGAAAAAAATTACCAAAGATTTTTCGGCTTTTTAGTTACACGCCTGTTACCATTTGAAGATGAACAGCAGCGAGAAGCCGAAATAGTTTGTCGGCCACAGATCCACCTGGGCGTGCGGGCTAAGATGCTGCGTATCGCGGCCCTGCCCTTACGTTTGCTATCCATTTGTTGTGCCGTTGCGGGAAGTGTTGCTCGATTCGATCAGAAATAATTTCGCGCGCTGATTTTCGCAGCAGAGCGCCTTATGAGTGCGTTGGGTCTGAAACTGCTAGAGTGGCAATAAGCTGCTGCCAAGGCTTACGTTCGGCGGCGCGACTGATTATTATTCGACGTTACCTTCGCGCGAAATTCGGTCGGCGATTTAACCGAAAACCTCAGTAGCTCATTTCTCCACGCATCCCCTCGCCCGTGCGATTGTCGCCGAAGCGGACAAACAACAGTTATCGCGAATTTCAGCGAAGGACTTTCTGAATGTTCCCGGCCTTGGCATGGAAGCATCGATCGACGGAAGCCGAATTTTCATGGGCAGCAGGCGATTGAGGCGCGACCGTGGTCTTGCGCTGCCCGCAGTTGGATTGACAAATGACGCTGAAGTTTGGATCGGCACCGATCAGGCACTTGGAGTGATCTATCTGCGCGATGAGATTCGGGCGGCCACGAAGCGCGTCATCGATTTCCTCAAGCGGTCCGGTCTATCGGTCGCACTGCTTACGGGCGACCGACCCGGGCCGGCTGCGATGGTGGCAGAGCAAGTGGGGATTAACGATGTGCGCGCGGAGAGCCCGCAAGCCAAGTTGAAATGCATTCACGATTGGCGCGCGTCGGGAAAGAAGGTCGCGATGGTCGGCGACGGAATCAACGACGCGCCCAGCCTGACAGCTGCTGACGTATCGATCGGAATGGGCGCGCGCGGATCGGATGCCGCACTGGAACAGGCCGACGTAGTTTTGATGCACGATAAGATCGAGAATGTCGAAGAGGCGTTCGTCCTGAGCCGGCGCGCTCGCTCGGTCATTCATCAGAACGTCATTATTTCTCTCGGCGTCATCCTATTCCTGATCGTTTCCGCACTGGCAGAGAAGCAATCTCACGGCCGGCGTTATCGGCCACGAAGGCAGCACAGTTTTAGTCATTCTGAACGGGCTGCGCTTGCTGCGAGGAAGGGCGCCAGCAATTAAGGCTTAATCGCCACTTTCAGGCAACCATCTGTCTCTGCTTCGCTCAAAACCCACACGGAATTGAATCAAGCAAACTCATCACATCGTCCAGTGTTCACAGGTGAACAACGAGCTTTAACCAAACGCCATTGCAGGGACGGCTACTAGCGGCGTTGCGCATTACTCAGGCGAATGCTAGAAACGCGGAAGGCATCGGTCGCCATAAACCCTTTGCGATCGCATGAACAACAAACAAGCGGCCCAAGGGGCAACCGTTTCCAAGCAGGTTGACGAACTAGCAACGATCAGCGTCGACGCCCTTTTTCAGAGGCTTGGCACAAAGAAAGCCGGTTTGAGTGAAGAAGAGGCCGAGAGAAGGCTCGATCAATACGGTCCAAACGAGATCGCCGAAGAGAAGGCACGCACCTGGGTTTACAGGTTGTTCACTGCCAGTCGCAATCCGTTGGTGATTTTGCTTACGGTTCTCGCCACCATTTCCTATGCGACGGGCGATGCGCGCGCGGGCACCGTCATGCTCCTGATGGTTAGTCTTGGATTGGGCTTGCGGTTTGTTCAAGAAACTCGCGCAGACACAGCGGCGGCGAAATTGAAAGCAATGATCACCGTCACCGCGACGGTAGTCCGCAATGGAGAGGCCAGGGAAATACCGATCAGCGAGCTTGTCCCAGGGGACATCGTCCAGTTGTCAGCAGGCGACATGATTCCCGCCGACGTGCGCCTGTTTTCCGCCAAAGATCTGTTCATCATTCAAGCCACACTGACGGGTGAATCTCTTCCTGTCGAAAAGATCGAGCTGCCAGACA
>DASXHS010000123.1:0-1885 GCA_036488345.1 Candidatus Udaeobacter sp. | reverse complement strand
GCATCGGTCACACGATGAAACATTGATTCGCCAAAAAACGCGCCGCCGACTGCGACACCGTAAAGACCACCGGCGAGCTTGTCTTCTTTCCACGCTTCGACTGAATGTGCGTGACCGAGTTCATGCAACCGCGTGTAGCTGTCGATGATGTCGCGATTGATCCAGGTATTTTCGCGTTCCGCGCACGCCTGGATTACCGCCGGAAACGCCTTGTCGATTGTAATTTCAAACGGTTTCCTGCGGGCGAGACGGCGCAATGCATGTGGCACATGAAAATCCTCCAGCGGCAGGACGGCGCGTGGGTCCGGCGAAAACCACTCAATCGAAGCGTCCTCCATGGCCATCGGAAAAACACCGAGCCGGTAACCTTGTAGCAAAAGATCCGGGTCGATCATCGTCGTTAAAGCGCTAAAACGCTAAACTGTCATTCCGAGCGAAGTCGAGGAATCCCGTTGCATTACTTTTCGGTAGCGTCGCGGGATCTTCGACTCCGCTGCGCTTCGCTTAGGACGACCACTTTGCGTTCTAGCGTGTCAACTGTTCAACCTTCTTGCAATGAAATCGGCGCTTCATAAAATGAACAGATGAAGCCCGTTTCAATTGCGCTGGCAATCGCATTGCTGGCCTTGGGCGGCTGCGCGGACCCAATCGAACAACGCTCCGGGCAGGAAGTGCAACAGCAGTTAGGGCGCGGCATCACCGGTCAGGGAACGGTTGGGCCAATAGACCGAGCACCCGACGATCCAGCGGCGGAGCACAGCGTGCCACAAACGCATCCGTAGAATGTGAAGACCTCAGAACGCTCAGGGCATTCAAAAATTCTCATCCTCGACTTCGGGTCGCAGTACACGCAGGTCATCGCACGGCGAATACGCGAATGCCAGGTGTATTCGGAGATCATTCGCTTCGATACACCGGCTGCCGAAATCGCGGCAATGCAACCCAAAGGGCTGATCCTTTCGGGCGGGCCAGCCAGCGTTTATGACAAAGGCGCGCCTCAAGTCGATCCGGGAATCTTTTCGTTAGGCATTCCAATATTGGGAATTTGTTACGGGCTAATGCTGATGGCGCACCATCTTGATGGCCGTGTCGTTTTAACCGGGCGACGTGAGTATGGCGCCGGCGTGTTGCACATGGCGGAACGATCGGAACTTTTCGATGGATTAGGCAATCAGCTCGATGTTTGGAACAGCCACGGCGACGAAGTAACAGCGTTGCCGAAAGGTTTTCGCGTTGTTGGAACGACCGACGGTTGCGATTTCGCTGCCGTCGAGGATCCGGAACGCAAACTTTACGGACTGCAATTTCATCCCGAAGTCGCGCACACACCGCGAGGGAAAGAGATTCTGCAAAATTTCGTCTATCACATTTGCCACTGCGCGATGGACTGGACGATGGGCTCGTTCATCGAAGAAGCTCGCACGCGCGTCCGCAAACAAGTCGGCGAAGACAAGGTCGTGCTCGGTTTGAGCGGCGGCGTCGATTCCTCGGTGACGGCCGCGCTTTTGCACAAAGCCATTCGTGATCAGTTGACGTGCATTTTTGTGAACAACGGTCTGCTCCGCGCGCGGGAGGAAGAAATCGTGCAGCGCGTTTTCGGCGAAAATTTCCACATCAAATTGAAGTACGTGGACGCCTCGGAGCGTTTCCTGTCGAAACTGCGCGGCGTGACTGATCCAGAGGAGAAACGGAAAATCATCGGAAATGAATTCGTCCGCGTGTTCGAAGACGCAATCGTCGACCTGGCAAAAACTGACGACGGATCACCGGTTTCCGATCACAAGTTCCGCTTTCTCGCACAAGGAACGTTGTATCCGGATGTGATCGAGAGCGTATCTATCGACGGGAATCCCGCGCAGGTCATTAAATCGCATCACAACGTCGG
>DASXHS010000120.1:0-20920 GCA_036488345.1 Candidatus Udaeobacter sp. | reverse complement strand
GCTGGCCGAAGTCGACGTTCCCGATCTGCAGCAGCAAATGGATCAGGCGAAGTCGCAGGCTGCGCTTGCTCAACATAATTTGGAGCAAGCAAAGAGCACGAACACCAAGTGGCAGAAGTTATGGCATGAAGGTGTCGTCTCAGAGCTTGACGCCGAAAACACAGCTACCTCGCAGGCGACCAACCAGGCTAACGTCGAGGCGTTTGGCGCCAATCTCCGCTTCCTTCAGCAGGAAGTTGCCTTTCAACGAGTCACAGCCCCGTTCGCCGGCACAATTACCGTTCGCAATGTAAACGTTGGCGACCTGATCACTGCAAACAACACGAACTTCGAGATGTTCCACATCCAGCAAAGGAACCCGCTGCGTGTTTATTTTCGCATACCCCAGCCGGAGGCACCAAATATTGCCGTAGGGCAAACCTTTAATGTTCGGGATGGAGCGCAAAGCGCAAAGACCTATCAGGGCAAGGTAATCGCCACCTCGGAGGCAGTCTCACCAGATTCCCGAACGATGCTAGTGCAGCTGCAGGTCGATAATCCGAAGTACGAGATATTGCCTGGTAGCTATGCTACGGTCCGAGTGCCATCAAACGTGTTGGGAAAGGTGCTCACGCTGCCAGACAACACTCTCATCTTTCGCGGCAAGGACTTGCAAGTTGGCGTCGTCAACTCCAAAGGCGTTGTGGAGCTCCGCAACGTTCGTGTTGGACGGGACTTTGGTATTCAAAGCGAGATCCTAAGTGGTGTCAATGAATCAGATAAAGTGATTGTCAATCCGTCGGATTCTCTCACCACCGGAACAATAGTGCGGGTCGCGTCATCAGCAGCGTCCGGTCAAAGCCCTGCGCCATCTCCATCGAAAGCAGGCAAAAAATAGCGGCCATCCTCGCCGTGATCGCTGTCCCAATTGAACAAGCCCAACAGCGATGGAAGGGAAGAAGCTGAAGAGGCAACGTTGATCTCTTGTAGAGAATTGGCTCTCCCGGATGAGGTAGCATGAAGCACTTCTCAAGCAGGGTCTGAAAATCTCACGCCTGGGCAGTGGCTGCGAGTTAAACATGGGCAGTAAGGTGGTATCATGGCAAGTCGGTTTAACAATGGTCCCGAGCGGCAGGCTATCTCGCGTTCCGCGAGGGGGAGTTATTCTCCATGGGTTCAAGTGCCTGACCTCGGCTGCCTCGATGACTCCAGACGCGCAGGCCGCAAGAAAATATTCGCGATAGTTTCGCGACCAATTCCGGCTGGGGTTGAAGGCAAAACAATACGGCGCGTCCTGATTTTTGATAATCACCCAGACAGTCTGCGCTTGGTCTTCGAGACCGGCGCAGATTTAGAGAGCGATGCTGCTGCTGCGTGGCGGCGCGAGAGGCGCACGTCGGTTATTTGCGGTTCTATTTTGATCGCCATGGTCGTGGCGGCAATGCTTTGGCCGCTGTTGTGGTAACTGCTGCGCCTCTCTCCCAAATGGGGTAGCACCGGTTACCCCGCGCGCTTTAGGCGAAAATCTCACACAAGTGCAGTAGCGGCGGATTCGTTTCAGTCACTACAGTTGCAAGCATGAATGAAGCCGATGTCGCTCTTAACAGATATTTGCAAGAGATCGGGTCAATTCCCCTGTTGACGCCTGAGGAGGAGGTCGCGCTTGCGCGGAGAATCCAAAACGGTGATTCCACTGCGCGTGAGGGGATGATCCAGGCGAATCTGCGGCTGGTGGTGGCCATCGCAAAAGATTATGTCAATCTGGGTTTGCCTCTGCTTGATCTAATTTCAGAGGGAAACATCGGGTTAATGAAAGCAGTGGACCGATTCGATCCGAAAAAAGGCGCTAAGCTCAGCACGTACGCCAGTTGGTGGATTAAACAGGCAATGAAGCGCGCGCTTGCCAATCAGGGTAAGACGATCCGATTACCAGCCCAGGTGATCGGCAAAATTGGCCAGATGCGCCGCATCTCAGCACAACTAAGCAGTGATCTCGGCCACGAGGCGACCGACGGGGAGCTCAGTGAAGAGCTTGGGATTCCCTTTCAAAAAGTCGCGCGACTGAAAAGCGTTGGCCTGCGACCGCAATCGCTCAACGCATTTGTTGGCGACGATGACATGACCGAATTTGGCGAAAACGTTCCAGATGAACAGGCGCAAACGCCGTTCGAATTGTTTCGCGAAAAAGATTTCTCAGATCAGATCGATCGCGTTCTGAAAACGCTGAACGACCGTGAGACAACGATCATCTCCGAGCGGTTCGGTCTAGATGGCACAACGGCAAAGCCGCTTGAACAGGTTGCCCAGCTAATTGGCGTAACGCACGAGCGCGTCCGTAAGTTGGAGCTCGCTGCACTGGCGAAATTGCGTCGCGCCTTCAGGCACCTGGATCCACTCGAAGCTGAAGCCTTCGCGGCAGCCTAAAGGCGCAAAATCGCCAACGGGTTGCGCAAATGAAGCCAAGTCTGACACGTTCGTGTGCTAGAATTTGTGCTAGAAGGGCTACGTTTGTACTCGGCTGTCGTGAAAGTATTACTGATCGTGAAAAATCGCGTTTTCGCCTCGTAGATGGATTGCGTTTTGAAACGAAAAGGAACGTCTTGAAATCGACGATTTCGGAATCCTAAGTCTGGCGCGTCTGCCAATTTCGCCACCCTGGCAGGTTGCGATGCTTGCGAAGGTCGCTTTGTTGGCCGCTCCGGGCAAATATCGCTTGTAAGCTTCCTCCGGTTGCTGCGACAAATGAAACGATGCCTGCGCAAGAGTTTACCGTCCCCGTTTTCCTCCCGATCATCATCGGCACGCCGCGACAAGGCCGGCTAACCGAACCCGCGGCAAATTTCGTTTTCGACGAAGCATCGAAGCGCAGCGATATCAAAACAGAATTGATCGATATTCGGAAAATTCCCATTCGAATGGACGACGCCGGCGAAGCGCTAAAGGACAGCCAGTTCTGCGCGACCGTCGAACGCGCTGACGGTTTGATCATCGTAGCGCCGGAATACAATCATAGTTTTCCAGGACTGCTGAAGCATGTGCTGGATACAAATCTCAAGGAATACATTCATAAAGCGGTTGGCGTTTGTGGCGTGTCGGCTGGACCATTCGGCGGTGCGCGAATGATCCAGAGTTTGGTTCCGGTGCTGCGCGAGCTCGGCCTGGTTACGATTTTTTGGGATGTTTATTTCAGCACGGCTGGAAAGCTTTTCGATCCGGCGACGGGCAAGATCACCGATCCAGCTTACACCCATCGCGTGAAAAAATTTCTGGATGAGCTTGTCTGGATGTCGCGCGCTCTGCGGTACGCGCGCGAAAACATTCCAGCGCCGTGATGCTGCTCCGCGTCGGAGATTATTTGGAAGAAGCCGGTGACGGCGACGGCTTGTCTGCCGAAGCTTTCGCCTCAGCGGTCGCAGCGGCTGCTGCCTTTGCTGCCGCGGCCTTCGCCGCTGCTTCAGCTGCAACTTTCTTCTTCGCCTCCGCGACGGCTGCCGCGTTTGCAAGGTTCTTATCAACGGCCTCTGCTTCGACGGGATGGATCTTGTGATAGTACCCGTTCGATTTGGAAAGTTGCCCTTTACGTAGAAGCAAGTGATCGAATCGCTCGCGCTGACTCAGCTCGAATTCCTTGTCCATCTTGATCGCCTCGAATGGACACACCTCGACGCAAATCTGGCAGCTCATGCAGACCGAGATATCGATGTCGAACACCTTCGGGTAAAACTGCGGTTTGCCCATGTAATCGGGCTTTCTGTCGTCGCTCTTAACGATGTAGATGCACTGCGGCGGACATTCCTTCTCGCAAATCTTGCAGGCGACGCAGCGCAACCCCGCGTGCGGATCGTTATCGTCGTAAATCAGGAACGGAAAATTCCGATAATTCTCCGCAAGAGGAGCCCGCTCTTCCGGATATTGCACCGTGGTCAGCCGCTCCTTCTCGAAATAACTTCCGGCAAAATTCCGGAATGTTACCGCCATCCCCTTTAAAATTCCCGTGCCGATCATTGGAGTTTTAATCTCGCTGACTACGTCGCATATTCACAAGGAAAAGTTCGTCATGAACCGACTTCTTCTCTGTTTGCTCTTGCCGATTGGCGCGTTGACCGCGCAAACCGGCGCCCGGGTTTTCGAGAGCGGCCCGCAAAAAGTCCACCTGATCGAGCTTTTTACTTCGCAGGGCTGCAGCAGTTGTCCACCGGCGGAAGCGTGGCTCTCCAAATTGAAATCCGAACGACGGCTTTGGAAAGATTTCGTGCCGATCGCGTTTCACGTCGATTATTGGGACCGCCTCGGCTGGCGCGATCCTTTCGCGGCAAAGGAATGGACCGCGCGACAGTATTTGTATTCCGCGAATTGGAGGAGCGAGAGCGTCTATACCCCCGGTTTTGTTCTCGACGGTCGCGAATTGCTCAACCGAAGCGTGCCGGCGGCATCCAATGAAAAGCCGGGAGCGCTGAAGTTGTGGATCGCGAATGAGAAGATTACCGCTGAATTCAAACCACCGAATGGTGAAACGAAGGATCTCGATCTTCATGTTGCCGCGCTCGGCTTTGATCTAAACACCAAGATCAATGCCGGCGAAAACAGCGGTCGAAATTTGAAACAGGATTTTGTTGTCTTGTCGCTCGCCAATCAAAAGGTTTCAGGTGGAAAGACCGAATTCGCTTTCAATCAGGACTCGCGCGCCGGCGCGATTGCGGCCTGGATCACAGCGCCGAATCAAATTGATCCAATTCAGGCTGTTGGTGGTTGGCTCCGCTAGGATTTTAGCGGTCCACTTTACGCTACTTCGGTGACGCCGACGGCAACGGAGTAGCGTCGGCGAATCGGCACTGATTCCGGCGGGCGCCGAATTACCGATCCACTTCTCCCATCACGATATCGATGCTGCCGAGGATTACCATTACATCAGCGACAGTGTGACCGAGGCACAGGTCCTCAAGAAGCGTGAGATTAATGAAGCTTGGTGGACGCACGCGGTAACGATATGGGTTTGGAGTGCCGTCGCTGATCAAATAAAATCCGAGCTCACCTTTCGGTCCTTCGATTCGACCGTACGCTTCGCCAACAGGGGGACGAAATGCGCGCACTTTTACTTTCGGATTCACAATGGGGCCGGGTGCAATTTGCGCGAACGCCTGCTTCAGGATCTCGATGCTCTCGCGCATCTCCAAGGCCCGCATCATCAGGCGATCGTACGTGTCGCCGTGCTCCCCAAGCGGAATCCGGAATTTGAATCGCGGATAAAACCCATAGCCATCTACTTTGCGAATGTCGTAATTTACACCGCACGCTCGCAACATTGGACCCGTAATGCCGGCGCTGATCGCCAGCTCGGCAGATAGTTTGCCGACATTTTGAGTGCGGCCGATGACGATCTCGTTGCCGAGAATCAGTTCCTCGAATTCATCGAGAAATTTCGGGAAACGTTCGACGATCTGTTTCGCTCGGGCGAGCCATTCATCGCTCGCGTCCACGCGGCAACCGCCGAAACGCATGTAATCGCACATCATTCGCGAACCGGATAACGACTCAAAGAGGTCGAGGATTTTTTCGCGCTCGCGAAACGCGTACATCAGTGGGGTACCCCACGCGCCCATGTCGCTGAGCAAAAAACCCAGAAGCGAGGCGTGATTCTGCAGCCGTGTCAGCTCGGCGAGAATGACGCGCAGATATTCGGCGCGTTCGGGAACTTCAATTCCAGCGAGTTTTTCGACGCTAAGTGCGTACGCCCAATTGTTGGTCATCGAGCAGAAATAATCGAGCCGGTCGGTGTACGGCATCGAGCCGAGGTAACTGGTGTTCTCGCCAATTTTCTCGTGATTTCGATGCAGATAACCGAATACCGGTTTGAGCTTGCGAACGATTTCGCCATCGAGCGCCACATTCATCCGAAACACGCCATGCGTGGATGGATGCTGCGGTCCCATCGAGACTTCGAGCAATTCGCCCTCGAGCCGCGAACCCATGCTGACTGGCGGTCTCTCTGTTGCTTCGATTGTTTCGACGGCTGCGCTCATTTCAGATTGTCATCCTGAGTCGCGATGACGACGAAGGATCTCCGATTATTCCTACGTTCTTGCATTTAGAAATGGCCAGAGATGTTTCGCTTCGCTGAACATGACACGTCAGGAAGGTTTTAATTCCTCCTCAGTTGGGCGCGAGGTGTGATGCTGCTTCGCTTTGTCCAGCACATCATCGTGCGGCGTCGGCTCCCATTCGTAATCGTCCGGCTCACGGTAATCTTTCCGCATCGGATGATCTTCAAACTCGTCCCACATTAAAATCCGGCGCAGATCAGGATGATCGTCGAAGTGGATACCGTACAGATCGAAAATTTCACGCTCCTGGAATTCGGCGCTCCGCCAGATCGGCGTGAGTGATGGCAAACGCGCGCCCTCTGCACGATCACGAGTGCGCATGCGAATGATGACTGGGCCATGTTTATGCGTCATCGAGTAAAGGTGGTAAACCGCTTCGAGATACCCGGGAATTTTCTCCTCAGTGGTCTCGGCTATCTCTTTTTCCTGGCCATCGATCACCTTCTTTACCTTGGTTGTTTTCTTCACCACCCGATCCAGCCAATCCACGCCGGTCACGTTGGAGCAAAAATCGAAGCACAGCGCGGGATCGACTCGCAAAAATCTCGCGATCGCCACTGCGTGCTCGTTGTCCACCAGCAATGAATGCTGCTGCGATGGGCTGCCGTTCGGCACAATTTCGATTTTCGCTTCAGGCACCGCGGCTTCGATCCGCGATTTAATTTGGTCCAACGATTCCATGACGAAAAAGCTGTCATCCCGAGCGAAGTCGAGGGATCCCGAAGTATTGTCTCAAGCTTCCGCCACGGGATTCCTCGACTCCGCTCTGCTCCGCTCGGAATGACAAAGCGAGAATCATCGCTCCATTGCCGGCGGCTGAAACACATCGGCATTCGCGGTTGGCTCCAGATCATGTCCGCCAAATTTCGGCACGGGAAATTCGCTTGGTTGATCTGGCTTGAGAAATTCGGCCTTATCTGCGCCGGTCAATTTTTGATCGTCGATCTTGCGTTGTAGTTCCATGAACGCGTGAAGCAATGCTTCCGGGCGCGGCGGGCAACCAGGGATGTAAACATCGACTGGAATATAACGGTCGATGCCTTTGAGAACGTTGTAACCCTGCTTAAAAGGCCCCCCTGAAATCGCGCATGCACCCATCGCGATCACGTATTTGGGATCAGCCATCTGGTTGTAAAGCCGCACGATTTGCGGCGCCATTTTCTTCGTGACCGTACCAGCAACAATCATCAAATCCGCTTGCCGCGGTGACGGACGGAACACTTCGCCACCGAAGCGTGCGATGTCGTAGCGCGATGCGGCGGTAGCGATCATTTCAATGGCGCAACACGCCAGTCCGAACTGAAGCGGCCAGATCGAGTTTCTGCGTCCCCAGTTGTAAAGGTCCTGCATCGAAGTCACCCACACTCCCTGCCGTTGCAGTTCGGTGCGCAGTTGTTCGTCGATCTGGCTCATGGATTCTCGTTAGAAGAGTTAAAGGTTTACATGCCGCGAGGAAGCTCGCAGCTGTAACAATGTAACTCCTTTAACTTTTTTGACCATCGCGTGAGCGCTAGCGCTGCCATTGCAAACATCCCTTGCCCCACGCCCAGACAAGCCCTTCGATGAGCAGCAAAAGAAAAACCAGGATCGCGATAAACGCTCCGAACGGCAATCCGGTAAATGCGACCGCAAACGGCACGAGAAACACGGCTTCAACATCGAAGATCAAAAAGAGGATGGCGTAGAGATAATATTGCGCGTGGAACTGAATTTGCGCGTCACCGATCGATTCGACGCCGCATTCGTAGGTGGAAGTCTTATCCGGGCCAGGCTTTGGCGGTTGGAAAAATCGCCGCCACAGCCAGGCCAGCGCCAACGGAGCCAGCGGAAACATCAGCGCTACGCCAATGAAAATGATGATGAAGAAATACGGATGCGGATCCATCCAGTCGGTTATCAAATTCTCTCGGAAGTCGTCACTGCCAAGCTTATAGTTACGGAGTGAAGAAAACAGCGAGAAAATTTCGCAGCTTTTCTGAGGCTGAGAAGGCGGACCGCGATTTTTACAAAAAACTGACCGGCAACGAACGTTTGCAGATTCTGGTGGAGCTCCTCAATCATGACCCTGAGCAAAGACTGGAGAGAGTTTCTCGAATTGTTAAATTCCCGCGGCGTTGATTACGTCATCGTCGGCGCGCAGAGCCTGGCGTTTCACGGGCGCCCGCGCCACACCGGCGACTTGGACATTCTCGTCCGGCCCACTCCAGACAACGCGCGGCAACTTGTCGCGCTTTTGAATCAGTTCGGATTCGAGCAATCCAGCTTTAAGGAAACTGATTTCCTCCAGCCCGAGCAAATCATTCAACTCGGACGCGTCCCGAGCCGCATTGATCTACTGACGAGTCTCACCGGCGTGGCTACCGACGAAGCATTCGACGCGAAAGTATCGGCGATCATCGACGGCATTCCTGTTTTCGTCCTCGGCAAAGACGCATTGATATGCAACAAGCGAGCGGTGGGTCGACCACAGGATCTCGCGGATATCTCCGCACTAGAGGCTTAATATTTCGATGCCGACACGGGCTCAGCGTTAGCGGAGGACAAACAGTCGCACCGGTTAGAACTGCACACCGCGACAACGTTTTAGGTGTCGTCTGATTTTCGTCCGAACCAACGCCGCTTTTTCGGCTTCGGTTCTTCGGCCGGTGGCGCGGTGGGTTCCTCTTGTCCCGGAGTGGGAGTTTCGGCCGCTGGCTCTTCTTGCGTGGGCTGCTCCGCCTCAGGCGTTATCTGGTGCGGTTCTGCCTCTTCGTCTTTGCGTTTCGCCTTCTTTTCCTTCTTCGGTTTTTCCTCGACGATATACTCTGCGTCCACCCACTCGATAAAAGCCATGCGCGCAGAATCGCTCTTCCGAGCGCCGAGTTTGACGATTCGGGTGTAACCGCCGTTCCGTTCGGCGGAACGTTGCGCGATATCGTCGAATAATTTTTTCACGATGCTCTTCTGCCGTAACACGGCCAGTGCCCTGCGACGCGCGTGAATCGAGCCGTTCTTACCGAGAGTCACCATCCGTTCAGCAAGAGGACGAACCGCTTTGGCCTTGGCCAGAGTCGTCTTGATTCGCTGATGTTCGATTAAAGCACAGACCTGATTGGCAAGTAACGCCCGGCGATGGTCCGCGGTGCGTCCCAGCTTGACCGTCTTCTTTTGATGTCTCATACGCGACGAAACGCGACTTTCGCACAGACGTTTACTCTTGGCCAGCAGCAGGTGCAGCCACTGGCGCAGCGCCATCGACACTTATCGGCAAATCGATCAAGCCCGGCTCGAACTTCTGGCCCAGACCCAAGCCAAGGTGTTGCAGTTTATCCTTGATCTCATTGAGCGATTTTTTGCCGAAGTTCCGATACTTCAGCATTTCAGCCTCAGTCTTCTGGGCAAGCTGCCCGACCGTGGTGATGTTTGCGTTGTTCAAGCAATTAGCGGCGCGCACGCTCAGTTCAATCTCATTCACACTCATGTTGAGGAGCTTCTTGAGCTTGATATTTTCTTCGCTCACGCCAGCCGGCGTCTGATCGAACTCGATCACTTCCTCATTGTAGTGGACAAAGACATCGAGGTGATGCCGCAGAATCGCCGACGCCTGGAGCAGCGCATCATCGGGAGATAGCCGGCCGTCGGTCCACATCTCGAGAATGAGTTTGTCGTAATCGGTACGCTGACCGACCCGAGTGTTTTCCACTGCATACTTTACCCTCGTGACCGGCGAAAAGATGGAGTCGATGGGAATGAGGCCGATCGGCTGATCCGCGCGTTTGTTTTCCTCGCCCGTAGCAAATCCGCGGCCTACGCGAACCTCGAGTTCTGCGTCGAATTTGTGTTTTCGGTCAAGGGTGCAGATCAGTTGCTTGGGATTCAGCACTTCAAAACCTTGAATCGTTTGAATGTCGCCAGCAGTGACTTCGCCCTCTTTATTCACGATGAGCGACAATTTCTTGGGCTCATGGTCCTGACCGTCCAATTTGAATTTCACTTTCTTGAGATTCAGGACGATGTCGGTCAGGTCCTCAACCACGCCGGGCAAAGTGGCGAACTCGTGCTGCGCGCCGGCGATTTTTACGGCGGTAATGGCCGCGCCTTCGAGCGAGGAAAGCAGGACTCGCCGCAGGGAGTTCCCGACGGTGTGACCGTAGCCGGCTTCAAACGGCTCGGCGATAAACTTTGCATAGGTATCTGTAGCCGTGCTCTCGTCTTTAGTGAGAGTTTTCGGCATTTCGAAACGACCGTAACGGATGGGCATCTTTTAATTTTCGAATGTCGATTTGCGATTTGCGATTGAACTCCGGTAAAAACCGGACAACCGAAATTCGGAAATCTTAAATCGAAATTCCTTCTATCACCGGGTTCCCCCTGGCGAGCGCGATCTCACATCCAGCGACGGAGACCCAGGGACCAACGGCGTAATTTTTAAAAACTCGCTGCGGAGGTCTGAATAAAGCTGGTATCGAGCACTTTGCAAGCCCTGTTGATGCACACCACCTCAATCAGCAGTTCTTATTAACGCCGGTCTTCAGACCGGTGGGAAAAGTCACGCGAAGTAAAGCCGTTTCAACGGCTTTTGTGGCTGCCTCGAAACCGTTAAAACGGCTCCCCAAATTGACCTCAGGTGTCACCTGCCTGAAGCCGGGTGTTAATGAAAACGGTTAACTCTCGATGATGTCATCCGGCAGTTCGTTTGTGTCTCTCGACGTCTTCGGAAAATGGCTGGCCAGCACGGTCCCGATCTCGTTAACCGCTTCGATTAGCGCATCGCTAAAATTCTCAGTTAGAAAATGCGTCCGCATTTTTTCCACGACGCGTTGCCAGAATTCATCGCCGCATTTTTCATGAATCGCGTTGTCCCCTGCAACCGCAAATTTATGAACACGCGGCGCGACAAAAATGAGCACCGCATTGCGCTCGCGCGTCTTGTGCATACCGAGCCGATGAAACTTCCTCTGCGCCGCAACGAGAGGATCATCGTTTAGTTTCCCGCGCTGGATCAAAACGCGAATCTCACCCGACGTTTTCGATTCAGCTTCGTGAATCGCTTTCATGATTCGATCGTGCTCGAGTTTGCTGAGGAATTCTCGCGTTCGCATTTGATCACCAACTCGATCCCGCGCCGCCACCACCGAAACTGCCGCCGCCACCGCCGAACCCGCTGAACCCTCCTCCACCGCCGCCACCGGACGACCAGCCCCCGCCGCCCGGAATGAACACCGGCCCTCCTCTTCGCGACGAATAGCCGTAACCGCCCAATTTTCGGAATAGCCGCGAAATGATGAAGAGCACAATGACAAAGATGAGGAAGGGCAAAGGACCGGTAAAGGTGCCGCCGCCCTTGCCTTCTGTTACCGTTTTTCCTGATCCTTTATATTCGCCCCGGATCGCTTTGCAGATCAGATCGATTCCTGTCGCCAATCCAGCCTCGTATTTGCCTGTCCGAAATAGCGGCTTGATCTGACGCTCAGTGATGTCGAATGCCGTCGCGTCCGGCAGTGCGCCTTCCAAGCCGTAGCCGACTTGGATAAACATCTTTCGGTCCTGGATGAACACAAAGAGAACCACACCATTACGCTGCTCCTTTTGTCCCACACCCCACGCCTGTGCCACGCGCTGTGTGTAGTCAGCGATATCCGAGTCGCTCTGCATTTTGGGAAAAACCGCGACCACCACCTGGTCGGAAGTTTCTCGCTCGAATTGAGCAAGTTGCTCGTTGAAGCGAGAGGCGGCTTCTTTCGAAACAACGCCGGCGTAATCATTGAAGTACGCATTGGGCGTCGGCGGAATTACTTCCGCGGCAAAAGAGTGCGAGATCAGTAGGACGTAAAGTCCCACCGCGATGGAACACAGCGTTCTGGGGAGCGCACTGCGCTGTTGGTGCCCGACCATTCGCGTACCACTACGGGGTGGTCGCGGGCGCCGCTGGAGCGGGCGAGCTAAAATTGAACTGGACCGGCGGCGGCTTTTCCGCGCCCGGTTGCGCAGCGAAGAACGGCTTGGGCGGAAAACCGAGCATGCCCGCGATCAAATTTGTTGGGAAACTGCGCACCGCGACGTTGTAGTCCTGCACCGTCTTGTTGAAGTTGCCGCGCTCGACGGAGATTCGGTTTTCGGTTCCTTCCAATTGTGCCTGCAGACTGAGGAAGTTCTGGTTCGCTTTTAAATCCGGATAGCGCTCGGAGACCAGAAGCAAACGCGACAGTGCGGTGCTCAACTGCCCCTGCGCGGCTTGAAACTGCTGCAATTGTGCGGCGTCGGTTGGCGCCTTGTTCGGATCGAGTTGCATTTGGACGCGACCGACACTGGCGCGGGCATTCGTCACTTCGACGAGCGTTGATTTCTCGAAATTGGCCGCACCCGACACCGTGTTCACGAGATTCGGGATCAAATCGGCGCGACGCTGATAGACATTTTGTACCTGCGCCCAGCTTTGATCGACAGCTTGTTGCAAGCGGACGAGCCGATTGTAACTGCCTCCAATCGCAATGGCAGCAACTACGACGACGACAAGCAGGATGGCGATCAGGACGCCGCAACCGAGCGCAAATTTGTTCATATTAATTATGCTTAACTGCGACTGATCATTTTTCCAAGTCGCCAGTTATGCTTTCCAGATCGTCTCGTTTATTCACGATCCTGCCGTCTGGCCAAACGATCGTGCAATCGTCCGCCTCGATGCGGCGCGTGTCCGAACTATCGCCTTTGACTCGCGCCTCCGCCCATTCGTGCTGAATCTTCATGAGTGCCTGCTCATCCTCCGAATGATCTCTCATGACGCTCTGATCGTTTGCCAGACCAACGAGCAAGTCAAACGTGCCTGTTCATTCCCTTCGCCCGAGCGCCAGCCGCAAAAACTCCCCGTCCGAAAAGTTTCCGCCGGATCCCTGGCGGACAATGACTGCTTTCAACGACGGAATAATGAACAGTCGCTGATAATGCGATCCAAGCGCCACCACCATATCTGCGGGCGCATCCTTGCAGATGCAAACGCCGGCCCATTGCGCGCTTTGCCAGGGCAAATCGAGCATTCGTTCCATATCGGCTTCGCGTCCGTTCGGTGCCTGCTGGTTCAACCAGAACGTGAGTCCGTACGCCGGATTCACCTGCGAACCAACAAACGCTTCTCTCAACACATTCGAACGCACAATTTGGCGTCGATGATAATTGCCGTTTCCAATTACAAGCTCGCCGAGTCGCGCCCATTCGCGCGCTGTTAATTCAAAGCCAGTCGCAGGCAGCGGATTGCCGCGCGCGTCTTTTTTGTAATTGAGATCGTGCAAACCAAGCCGATTCGACACGTGCGCTTCGAAGTAGTCGATAACGTTGCGCCGTCCCAGTTTCCGGCGCAGCAGTTCGGAAAAAATCTGAAGGTGACTTGGGCCGTAGATAAAAGCCGAACCAGGTTCAGCCACGCTGGGCAATGCGATCGCCATCGCGTTTCGATCGTGAATCGAAGGCCGCTGCAGATGCGACGCGTTTTCAATGCCATCGGTTTGGCTAAGCAGTTGCCGAATCGTGATCTGTGATTTCCGCGGATCACTTTTCCACTCGGTGATCGTGTCCGACACCGGATCGTCGAGTCTAAAAAGGCCCTCTTGCACAGCCGCGAGCGCTGCAATTCCCCAAAAACTCTTTGTCCCGCTAAAGATCGGCCATCGCCTGTTTGCAGATCCATCGTTCGCGTAATGCTCGTAAATTGTGCGGCCATTTTGCATTACCAGCACCGCACTGCCACGCCTGCTCTCGGAATATTTTGCAGCACGCTCGCAATCCGAAGCATGGATTTCCGCAAACGCGGATTGCGACGCGAAAACAAGCGCGAGTGCGAAATGGGTTGGGTAGCGCACGCGTCTCGCGTGCTGGCAAGCGCGTCCTCGCGATCGCGAACTTCCCTCTGGTGCAGCACTAATCACATGGTCTTGCGTTGAAAAAAGATCGTTTCGGCGCGACGCCGAAACCTGCACGGGGGACGCGTGCGCTACCCCGAATCTGGCGTCGCCGCTGGCGTTGGAGGTTCCGCCATAGGCAGATTTCGCCTCCGCAATTCTTCTGCATTTGGCAATTCGTCGAGATTGCGCAGACCGAAGTGATCGAGAAAAAATTGTGTCGTTTCGTAAAGGAGCGGTCGTCCCGGGATTTCGGCGCGCCCGGCGATTTTCACCAAACCGCGTTCCATCAACGTTTGCAGCACGCCATCGATGTTCACGCCGCGCACCGCTTCTACGTCCGCACGGGTAATCGGCTGCCGATACGCAATGATTGCCAACGTTTCCAGCCCAGGCGCACTCAACCGCGCCGGCTTCGGCGCAGGGAAAAGCTGCCGGACCCATTTTGCAAAGGCGGGATCCGTGGCCAGTTGCCAGCCTTCTGCTTTTTCGACTAGTTGAAATGCGCGGCTCTGCTGAATGTATTCCACCTTCAGTTGTTCGAGTGCGGCGGCAACTTCCGCATTTTTTACGCGAGCAAACTCGTTAGGCGTCTCACTCGGCTGATCACTTCCCGCCGCTTTGATGGCAGCAGTGATTTCATGAATCGAAAGCGGCTTTTGCGCGCTGAACAGAAGCGCTTCGATAATCTTTTCCAAGCTCATATTAGTTGCCATCCCGAGCCCCGAACGCTTTTGGGGTCGAGGGATCTCGTGAAACCATCTTCAAGTTATCGGAACGGGGTTCCTCGACTGCGCTCGGAATGACAGCGTTCATTACGCTCCGATCGCAGTTTGAATCGCGTCCGCGATCCGGTCTGCTTGTTTGTCGATCATTTCAAACTGCCGCCCCTCAATCAGTAGACGAATTTTTGGCTCGGTGCCGGAATAACGCAGAAGCACACGGCCTTTGCCGGACAACTCTTTCTCGGCCTCTGTTACCAACTTCATCACAGAATCCAATTCCGCCAGCGGGCGCTTTTCTTTCACCGCCAGATTGCGCTGGGCTTGCGGATACTTTTGCAAACACGACTTGAGCTTGCTCAGTGGTTGACCGGTCTTGTGCATGACCCGCAAAATTTGGAGCGCGGTGATAATGCCGTCGCCTGTCGTGGTGAAGTCACGAAAAATCACGTGACCGCTTTGTTCGCCACCGAGATTCAGTTTTTGTCGCACCATTTCTTCAATGACATAACGATCGCCGACTTTCGTTCGCACGACTTTGCCGCCGCGCGCCGCGAGCGCCTCATCGAGACCGAAGTTGCTCATGACCGTTGCCACGACAGTGTTCTGCTCCAGCCGGCCAGTTTCCAAAAAATCCAAGGCTGCGATTGCGAGGATTTCATCGCCATCAACAATCTCGCCGTCTTCGTCGCAAAGAAGAACGCGGTCAGCATCGCCGTCGTGACTGATGCCGACGTCCGCGCCGCTGACTTCGACGATCCGCTGAATTTCCGTAGGATGCATGCTGCCGCAGCCGTCATTAATGTTGATTCCAGTCGGCTCGTTGTGCGCTATGGCAACCTCCGCGCCTAGCTCGCGCAAAATGCACGGCGTCGATTTGTAAGCCGCGCCATTCGCTACATCCACTGCGACACGCATTTCCTCGAGCGACATTCCCTTCGGAAAACTCGCCTTTGCGAATTCCACGTAACGGCCCAGCGCGTCATCGATTCGTGTGGCTCGACCAATGTTGTTCGCAGTCGGTCGAATGGAATCGATTTCGCCCGTGAAAACGAGGTTCTCGATTTTTTCCTCAATCTGGTCGTCCAGCTTGTAACCGTCGTGGCGGAAAAATTTGATGCCGTTGTCCTGATAAGCGTTATGCGACGCGGAAAGAACGATCCCTGCATCAGCGCGCAGCGATCGCGTAATGTAAGCAACGCCCGGCGTCGGCAACGGCCCAATCACCAGAACGTCTACGCCAAGCGAAGTGATCCCTGCAACCAGCGCGTTTTCTAGCATGTAACCGGAAAGACGCGTGTCTTTCCCGAGCACGATTTTGGGCCGCGCGCCGTCAGGCGTCCTGCGCGGATTCATCTGGGCGAACACATACGCCGCAGCGCGTCCAAGTTTCAGCGCCGTTTCTGCTGTCACGGGCTCCACGTTCGCGACGCCGCGCACCCCGTCGGTGCCAAAGATTTTCTTCTGCTCGGTCACGGGCTAATTGAAACGCTCAAAGAGCGATTCGTAAACGCGAAATTTCGCAATGCCAAAGCCAACCGCTAGCGAAGTCATTGCCGAGTGTGAAAATTAGTAGCGCCAATACTGGCACCCGACCTCTATGTTGCATCCACGCCGTCGGCAGATTTTTTCGCAACATTCATTTCGTTAATTTTGCGATGAAGCGTGCGGCGGCTGATGCCGAGTTTTTTCGCAGCGGCGGTGACGTTGCCGTTCGTTGCAGCAAGCGCCTGGGCAATCAATCTTCTTTCCGTCTCGTGCAGATCGAGCGGGCTGGTCTTTTCGCCAAACGCTTCAGTTGGTGAAACGCCGCCGGGTAACTTTGCTGTGGCAACCTGACGTACAGCCATTGGCATGTCGCGTAACGTGATTTGTTTGCCTGTGGCCATGACGACGCCGTGCTCGATTGCTGTGCGCAGCTCGCGAATGTTGCCGGGCCAATCGTACGCAAGGAGCGCGTCCATGGCATCCGGGACGAGATCGAGGAGCGGTTTCTGGTTTTCCTTGCAAAAATGGCGCAGAAATCCGCGGACAAGAATCGGGATGTCTTCCTTTCGCTCGCGCAGCGGCGGCATAACGACACGCACGACGTTGAGGCGAAAATAAAGGTCGTCGCGGAATTTTCCTTCGCGCACGAGTTGTTCCAGATTTTTGTTCGTGGCTGCGATTAGCCGCACATCGGCACGCAATGTTTTGTTGCCGCCGACGCGTTCGAACGCGCGTTCCTCGCTCATGACGCGTAGCAATTTGACCTGCGTGCTTGGATCGATCTCCCCGATTTCGTCAAGAAAAAGTGTGCCGCCGTTGGCCTGTTCGAAGCGGCCGATGCGCCGTTCGTGTGCACCGGTGAACGCGCCTTTCTCGTGTCCGAACAATTCGCTCTCGAGAAGCTGCGGCGAAAGCGCGGCGCAATGCACCACCACAAATTTCGATTTGTTTCGCCGGCTCAAATTGTGAATCGCATGCGCGGCTAGTTCTTTGCCCGTGCCGCTCTCGCCTTCGATTAACACATTGGCAGATGAAGGAGCGACTTGTTTGATTGTGTCGAGCACGTCATGCAACGCCGGCGAATCGCCCCAGATGTTTTCGAGCCCGTAACGCTCGTCGACCTGTTCGCGGAGCGCGCGGTTTTCCTGCTCAAGTTTGCGGCTTTGCACCGCCCGCGCGATCAGCAATTCGACTTTGTCGAGGTTCAGCGGCTTGGTGACGAAATCGTAAGCGCCGCGTTTCATCGCCTCGACTGCGACATCGACCGATCCGTAAGCGGTCATCATGATGCAAATCGGCGGACGCGACATCTTGAGCGCGCGCTCGATTAGGGTCATTCCATCTTCGCTGCCGAGCCGGAGGTCAGTTAGAAGCACATCGACCTGCTCGCGGTCCAGCACGTCCATCGCGCCCGCAATATCGGCGGCGACGTACACGTCGTAATCCTTCTCAAACAAACGTCGCAGGCCGTCGCGCGTATGCTTCTCATCGTCAACAATCAGAACCGTGGCCTGAAGATCCATAAGGGAACCAACAACTAACCGCAGAGAACGCAGAGTTCATGGAGATTCAAAACATTTCTGTGGCTCGCGCGAGGTTCACGCTGTGACAACCTTGGGACTCTGTGGTGCTTGCGCAGGAAACCGTGTATCATCGTGCGTGCGTCAGCGAGTCTTTCACGGTCTGATGTCAATTGTTCTTGTAAGCTGTCCCACCCTGGTTGCTGGCGAGGACGCCGGCAGCGCAGATACGACCTGGAAAATCGTGGCTCATGACAAAGATCTCGACATCTACAGCCGGCCGCGCCCAGGTTCGCCGCACAAGGAATTCAAAGCAGTTGGCCCGATTGACGCGCCGACTCGTGCTGTGGGCGCTGTAATCGACGATTTCGAAAACTATCCAAAGTTCATGCCTTTCACGACGGAATGCCGCCTGATTAAACAAGATGGCGACACGATGATTGGGTATCAGCGGCTGTCGCCGAAGATTTGCGCGGATCGTGATTACACACTGCGCGTTTCGAAGAAGTCATTGCCCGTACGGGATGGTGTGGTCTATACGAGCCGGTGGTCGCCTGCGAATGAACTGGGGCCGCCCGAAAAAAAAGGGGTAGTGCGCGTAAAAATTTGCGAGGGCAGCTGGCGGCTTGACCCTGAAGGACCCGCCAAAACACTTGCCACGTATTCCATCTACACGGATAGCGGTGCCCCTTTGCCAGCGTTCATCGACAATCGCGTAAGCCTGACGGGAATTCGAAGGTTGTTCGCGGCCGTTCGCAAACAGGTTAAGGAGCCAAAGTACGCGGTGGCTTCGCAGGCGTCAGCAGCGCCCGCCAGGCCTTAGTAAAATCTTTTTCGCGAGTAACGCGCGCGAGTATTGTCTGTCCGCATGAAATTCAATTTCTTTCTGTGTCTGGTCGTCGGTGCGTTCACGGTCAGCAACCCCACTTCAGCCGAGAAAGCGCCCGACGCTCCAAAGAAACCAGTTACCACCGAATACCATGGAGTAACCGTGGAAGATCCGTATCAGTGGCTCGAATCGGATGAGGACTCGCAGGTGAAAGCGTGGTCCGACGCGCAGAACCAGCAGACACGTAAGTATCTCGATAGCTTCCCCGATCGGGCGGCGATTGAAAAACAATTACAAGAGTGGTACGCGAAAACTTCGCCGAACTATTTCTCCCTCGTCTCGCGCCCCGGAATTTTATTCGCGATGAAATTCCAGCCGCCGAAACAACAGCCGCTGTTAGTGACGCTTGCGTCGGCGGACGATCTCAAGTCGGAAAAAGTGGTGCTCGATCCGAACGTCCTCGACGCGAAAGGCACTACCGCGATCGACTGGTTTGTGCCGTCGTTGGACGGCAAATACATAGCCATGTCACTTTCCAAAGGTGGCAGCGAAGACGGGACACTTCACTTTTACGAAAGTGCGACTGGCAAAGCGCTCGCGGACACGATTGCGCATGTCCAATATCCGACGGCAGGCGGAAGCGCGGCTTGGAACGCGGATTCCACGGGGGTTTTTTACACACGGTTTCCCCGGAAGGGCGAGCGGCCGGATGCTGATCTGAATTTTTATCAGCAGATTTATTTTCATAAGCTCGGCACGCCCGATACCGAGGACAAGTATTCGATCGGCAAAGACTTCCCACGAATCGCAGAGATCGCCCTCGCGGCATCCCGCGACGGCAAATACATTCTCGCGACTGTAGCCAACGGCGACGGTGGAGACTTCGCGCATTATCTGCTCGGCCCAGATCAAAGCTGGAAGCAGATCACGCAATTCAGCGATCAGATAAAGCTCGCCCGTCTCGGCCGAGACAATGCGCTTTATTTGCTTTCGCGAGCGGATGCACCGCGCGGAAAGGTTCTTCGTTTGCCGCTCGATGTGCCGGAATTGAAAAATGCTGCGGAGATTATTGCTTCCGGGGAAGCGGTGATCGAGCAGATCGTGCCAGGCACAGACGCGCTCTATGTCGCCGATCTGCTTGGAGGACCATCGCAAATCCGGCGCTTCGATCTGAATGGCAAGAATGAAGCGAAGATCTCCACCCCACAAATCTCCGCTGTGCAAGAATTGCTCGCGGTCGAAGACGGATCGCTCCTGTTCCGCGACGTGAGCTATACCGACCCGGCGGCGTGGTTCCATTGTCTCAATGGGAAAACCGAGCCGGGGAAGACGGCCCTGCAGAGCACGTCGCCTGTCTCGTTTGCTGATATTGAAGTGCGGCGCGAATTCGCCACCTCAAAAGACGGCACAAAAATTCCAGTGAACGTCCTTTCTCGAAAAGGAATGAAACGCGACGGAAACAACCCGACGCTGCTCTACGCGTACGGCGGCTACGGAATCAGCATGTCGCCCAACTTTGATTTTACGCGGCGACTCTGGTTTGATCGCGGTGGCGTTTACGTGGTGGCAAACATTCGAGGCGGCGGCGAGTTCGGCGAAGAATGGCACAAGGCCGGCAATCTCACGAAAAAACAGAATGTATTCGACGACTTTGCGGCGGCCGCGGAGTATCTGATCAAAGAAAATTACACGCGCCCGGCAAAGCTCGCGATTCAAGGTGGAAGCAACGGTGGCCTCTTGATGGGCGCTATGATCACGCAGCATCCTGATCTGTTCCGTGCAGTAGTTTCCTCGGTAGGCATTTACGACATGCTGCGTGTGGAACTGGCGCCGAACGGCGCATTTAATGTGACCGAGTTCGGTACGGTCAAAGACCCAGAGCAATTCAAGGCGCTTTACGCCTACTCGCCCTATCATCACGTGGTGGACGGAACGAAATATCCCGCCGTTCTAATGATGACCGGCGCAAACGATGGACGCGTGGCGCCATATCATTCCCGCAAGATGACGGCGCGCCTGCTTGCCGCAAACAAATCCGAGAACCCGATTCTTTTGCGAACCAGCTCCAGCGCGGGCCACGGTATCGGCACTGCGTTGAGCGAGCGCATCAAACAGTCGGCCGACATTTACGCGTTTCTCTTTTCGCAACTTGGGATGTCGGGCAAGCGGGGTGATTAGTTACAGCGGTTACAAGCGTTACAAGCGATCTTGTAACTGTTGCAACGACGTAACCTGGTGCCGTTCCGAAGGAAACCGCTGATCCTTGCCGTTGCGATTGCGATTCTTTTTGTAATCGCAATCACAGCTGGGATGGCGCTGTTCTTCAGTCCGCTGCTCACTAATTACGTGGAGAGTGACGCCTTCCGAGTAAAGATGGAGGAGGAAACGGCAAAGGGTTTGCATTTCCCTC
>DASXHS010000110.1:0-2508 GCA_036488345.1 Candidatus Udaeobacter sp. | reverse complement strand
CGAAAGCCAGTCGCGTGGATCACCAGCGAAAGGGAAATTTCCGATCCATTTACATCAGACGGCGCTTTTTTGGTGGACGCGCGCGGTGTTTTGATGAAACAAAAGAAGTTGTTGCCCGAATATCTGGGATTGCCGCTCATTGTGGGATGCACGAGCGAATCGCTCGAGGCGGGAAAAGTCGTCGAATCGCCCGAAGCGAAAACAGCGCTGGAGCTGCTGCGCCTAAGCGCGCGCAGCTTTTTGCAAATGCGCTTCCAGATTCGCGAGATCGACGTGTCCAAAGGCTATTGCCTGGTGGTGACCGACAAAAATCATGCGCGCGTGACGTTCGCGTTTAATGATCTGCAAACGCAATTACGGCGGCTGGAACAATTCCTTGTCTATTGCGACGACTCGAAACAAGAACTCGGGACTGTAAACCTGCTGGTGCAACGAAACATCCCTGTGACTTTCGCCGAGGCTGCGGCCGCGGTTATCAACGATACGATTGAACCCGCGGTGGAACCGCGGATCATGAAGGCAATCCCGGTGCATGGGCCGGAAAAGACTGTGCCGGCCGCGCCGAAGTCGCGCGCCGGTTCAACGCCCTCTAACAAGACAATTCCAGTCATCGACAGAAAACGGATTAACAAGAATGGCTAGCAATAATTTGATGATCGGTCTCGAGATTGGCACATCCAAAATCTGTGTCGTTGTTGGTGAAGGCCGACCCGACGGCACGATCAAAATCCTTGGAGTCGGCCAGGCGCCATCACGTGGCGTTCGCAAGGGGGAGATCGTCGATTTTGAAACGGCGATGAAATGCGTGCACGAAGCAGTGGTGGATGCCGAACAGAAAAGCGACGTGATGATCCGCAGCGTCTATGTGGCTGTCGCCGGGTCCCATCTGCACAGTTTTAATAATCGTGGATGCGTCATGCTACCTGAGGATCGCGACGAAATTGATGAACGGGACGTCGAAGATGTAAAAATTAATGCGCGCGAGGTTAGCATTCCGGCCCAAAACGCGTTCCTCCACTCGCTCATTCAACATTATCATGTCGACGGACAAAACGGCGTGCTGAACCCGATAGGGATGCTTGGGCAAAAATTGGAAGCCGATTTTCACATCATCCACGGCGTGCGCACCCGGATTCAAAACGCCATCCGCTGTGTGAAAGAGCTTCCGCTGGACGTGGAGGATGTTGTTTTTGGCGGCCTTGCTTCTGCGCAGGTCGTGCTCACGCAGCATCAAAAAGATCTTGGCGCCTTGGTGATCGACATGGGCGGCGGGACGGCAGATTATGTGTTGTACGCCGACGGCGCGGTGAAACAGAGCGGTTGCCTGGCTTTGGGCGGCGACCACATCACCAACGATATCTCCATGGGGCTGCGCATCCCCATGGCGCGCGCGGAGAAATTAAAAATTGAAGAGGGCAGCTGCGTCCTCGGCAATTGTTTGCCCGGCGAAACGATTTTGTTAAAGGACGATTCAGGGTTCGCCGGAAAAGAGATCGAGCGGGAAATGTTGAATACAATCATTCACCTGCGCGTGCGTGAAGGATTCGAGCTACTCAAACGCAGGCTGGATGAGGAGCCGTACCTCAGTTATCTCGGCGGCGGTATTTTCATTACCGGTGGTTGTAGCCTTCTAAGTGGCATCGATCACCTCGCGGAGGAAATTTTCGAGATGCCTGCGCACGTGGCACACGCGCAGACCACCTGGGGCGTAACAGCCGCAGTGGAGGACCCGCAGCTCTCGACAGCAATTGGTTTGGTCAAGTTCGCACAAGTTATGGGAACAGATCGGCCCGGGCGCGGCCTGGGGGATAGGCTCCGAAAGCTTTTTAGAGTGCGATGAACGCGGATCGAAAATTATGATTCAACTCAGTAAAAATTACAGTCTTCCGGACCGGCTGGCGGATTTTATCCCGGTAAAAGTTGTGAGCGTTGGTGGCGCCGGCATAAACGCTCTCGATCGAATTGTGCTCGACGGCTTGGAGAAGGCCAGCGTCGTTGCAATCAACACTGACGTGCAGTCACTTACCAGTTCGGTAGCCGCGCATAAGGTGCAGCTCGGCCGCACCGTGACGCGCGGTTTAGGCAGTGGCGGCGATCCCGAACTCGGTTATGACGCAGCCGCAGAATCGGCTGATGAAATTCGCGAAGCATTGGCCGATGCGCGTATGATTTTTGTTTGTGCAGGGCTCGGCGGCGGCACGGGCTCAGGTGCAGCGCCATACGTCGCGCAACTTGCACGTGAAGCTGGGGCGCTGGTGATCGCTTTCGTCACCGTTCCATTCGCATTTGAGGGCAAACGGCGTAACGCCCAAGCGCGAGAAGCGCTCGGGCGACTCAACGAGGTTGCCCACGCAGTGATCTGCTTCGAGAACGATCGAATGGGCGATCTGGTCGCGCCGCAAGCAGGAATTCATCAGGCGTTCGCGATGGCCGATACCACAATCAGCCAGAGTGTTCGCTCGATCGTGAACTTAATCCAGCGGCCCGGACTTATCCGCATCGGCTTCG
>DASXHS010000063.1:0-32873 GCA_036488345.1 Candidatus Udaeobacter sp. | reverse complement strand
AGACCGCGAGGTGGAGGAAATCACTAAAACTGGGCCCAGTTCAGATTGGAGTCTGCAACTCGACTCCATGAAGCCGGAATCGCTAGTAATGGCGCATCAGCTACGGCGCCGTGAATACGTTCCCGGGCCTTGTACACACCGCCCGTCACATCATGGGAGTCGCTTGTAGCCGAAGTCGGCGTGCTAACCGCAAGGAGGCAGCCGCCTACGCTATGAGCGGTAACTGGGATGAAGTCGTAACAAGGTAGCCGTAGGGGAACCTGCGGCTGGATCACCTCCTTTCTAAGGAGAAATTCATCGGCACTTCGGTGCCGGTTGATTAGGTCGACGGCTAAATCTGAGGTCTCTCGAGAACTCAGATATGCCGCGAAGACTTTGGAATCGAAAGAAACCAGAGCTTCAAAGGAGATCAGGGTAACGCACAATTCAGTCTTTGCTGCACATCGACTGCAATGCCGGATGACGAATCGCAAGAATCGACATCCGGCATTTTGTTTGTACAGAAACTCGAACCAGGAACTCAGGAAACAGCGAAGCGCCTTCGACTCGAGCCTCGCTTACAAGCTATTTCTCAATCTGTGAAACATGTCCGGCGGCAAGCTGCCAATTGCCGGCCCGCTTGATCAGTGTGTCGGTGAACTGGACGACTCGATCGAACTGTTTGCCGTCTGCCGTTCCTTTTACACGCGTTTTTCCCAGAACAACGGCCGTGTCATCCCCGTAAAGCCGCACCAACATATCGTAATTTTCGAAGACGTCGTAATGCACTTTGCCGCTGCGCAGTTCGTTGATCTCATCCGCGCGCGTGTTCACCTCGCCATTTGAAAGCGTGAGCGTGAAATCGGGCGTCAGCACGCGCTCCAGGGCGCCCGTGTCTGCGTCAAGAAATGCTTTGCACGCGTCGCGCTCGAATTGCAGCGCTTCTTTTTGAGCCGGTGTCTGGGCAAGGCAGAATTGGCAGGTCAAAACAGCTACGAAAGCAAACAACGTCGCGGTCTTCATATTGTAATTGGACACGTTTATTCTGCTTATCGGCTCAGTTCGCAGATCCAGTTTGTTTCCCACGTCTTGCCGCCGTCAGCGGAAAAGGACTGTTCCATGCGCGCAGATTTCGGCGAGATATTTAACCAAACGTAGCGCACCAGAATCGCGCGGCCTTTATATTGTTCCTGGTCGTAAAACTCCCCGCGATTCCCATTAAATTCGCCCGTGACCGGCGGCAGGCTCAAAGTGCCTTTGTCCAAATCGAGCAAATAGATGCTCCATTGACGCGTGTCAGGATTGTACAACCTCAGCGTCTGCGCTTTGATGTGCAGATGCTTCTCTGGATTATCGACATCGAACTCTTCGAAATTGGCGTTGCTATCGAGGAGCTTCTTATGATTGGAGATGCCATTGTACTCGATCCAATTGTTGGACCCAGCAAGGCGATCGGGAAGCCGGCGCACGTGAGCCTTCCAGTTGCCGATGAGGAAGTCGAAGTCGTGAGACCCATCGCGCGCGGGAGCCGGGGATTCACCTGCTATTGCACAGGTTAATGTGAATTGCAGGATGCTCAGCCAATATACTGACCGCAATTTCATGGTTTGAAACAGTTGGCGGTAATAGCACTCCCGACGTTATCAAATCTGCAAGTAATGCGTTTACGCCTTAGGAGACAGCTGGCGTTCTTCCCTCCTCCGCATCATGCAGGTCAAGCCACGTTTGAATATCGTCGCGATCGCCGAAACCTGCTTCCTTCTTCGACTCGGCGAGCTCCTCGCTCGCCTCATCTCGCCAGCCACGCTTTCTTAGAAATGCGTTCCAAATAGAAATCTCCTCATCGCTCGGCCGCCGGCCATGGGCGAAGCACCACTCGAGGATTTCGTCATCCGATCCGCCTTGAAGCGTTCGTTTCGCAAGCTCATCGTAATTCACTCCGAGAAATCTCGCGCAACGCGCGTCGAAGTGGGTCGGATCCTCGACACCGGTAAAATATTCCGGCGGCAATTCTCCGGCGGCCTTCAGCCGGATCTTGTCCAGCATTCGAGCAAAATAGATAAGGCCTTTTGTTTCAATGTAATCGGTGCACGGAGTTTTGGTCTGCATTTAAACGAAAGCTTCTGACCATGCGGTAAGGTGTCAACAGTCCACTTGCAGCGAAATGGCCGGACCACTTTCGATGGATAGTTGCTCTTACTCCCGCACGTGTTCATGCTCTTGCTCATGATCGGAAGAAAACGCCGGCCGCTGCGCACCGAACATCCAACGCCAAGTCTTCATGGGAAACGGCGCCGCCATTCGATAGTGGCTTTCGAAATGGTCCGGCTGGATCGCGCAGCGACCGAACCACTACACCAACAACTTTACCGGCAGATTCGCGATGAGCTTGCGTCAGGAACGTTCAACAATAACTCGTCGCGACTTCCCTCTTCTCGCGCGCTCGCCGCCGATTTCGGAGTGTCACGTTTCACGGTAAACCTGGCGCTTTCGAGGCTTGGTGCGGAAGGATATCTTCAATCTAAAATTGGATCGGGCACCTTCATCTCGGAGGCGTTGCCGGAAACCTTCCTAAGTGCGCGAACGACAAGAGGAGCACCACCCACAGAACGTCCATCGCGACTTTCTAAGCGGGTAAAAGACATTCCCGATCACAGGGCCGGTAAGCAGTTCGATTTCGGAATCGCCGGGCCGCCTGGCGTCTCCTTTGTTCCAGCTGTTGCCGCCCTGGATGAATTTCCCATCGACGTTTGGGAACGACTTAGAGCACAAGTTCTCGAGCAAAAGGGAGCACATCTGCTCCAGTACGCGTCAAGCCGTGGCGATTCCGAGCTGCGGAAGGCGTTGGCAACATATTTGTGCGATTGCAGGGGCGCGCGCTGCCATCCGGATCAAATCATCATCACCGCTGGAACACAGCAGGCAATGATGATTAGCGCGATGGCGCTGGTAAATCGCGGTGAGGTTGCGTGGATTGAGGACCCGGGATTTTACCAAGCTCGTCGAACGTTCGGCTTTGCCGGGGCGATGGTCGTGCCAAGACCCGTTGACGAAGAGGGAATCACAATCGCGCGACCATCGAAACAACGCTCTCCAAAAATAATTTACGTAACTCCTTCTCACCAATTCCCGCTCGGCATGACGATGAGTCTCTCGCGGAGGACCGCGTTGATCGATTTTGCGCGCGCGTGCGATGCCTACATTTTCGAGGACGATCACAATTCGGAATTTCGTTATACCGGTCCCCCACTCCCATGTTTGCAAGGCTTGGACAATGTGGGGCGTGTTATCTACTCGGGCACGATGAGCAAGATCTTGTACCCATCGTTGCGGCTTGGCTATATCGTCGCGCCACGTCAACTGGTCGAACCGATGATTAAGATTCGCGCGGTGATGGACCAACACTCGCCGGCCATCGATCAGGCGACACTGGCTCGATTCCTAACGGAGGGATTTTTCCTTACTCACATCAAACGGATGCGAAAATTGTATTCGGACCGAAGGGACTTTTTTATCGAACAATTCAAGAAATTGTTAGGCAATTACTTCATCCTCGAAATCCCCGAAGCCGGATTACACTTCGTCGCCTGGGTGCGACAGAAAGAACACATGCCCGTAATCACGCGCGTGTGCACTGACATCGGTATCAGGCCGTCGCCATTGTCGTCGTGCTTCATGAAAGTAGAGCCGAAGCCCGCGCTTACTTTTGGCTTCGCCGCTTGGTCGCGCGCGCAAATCCGTGAGGGCCTTGGCAAGTTCGCCGCGGCGCTTAATTCAAAAATGAATTAGGTAATTGGGTAGGGCACCAAGCGGTCTCTGAGAAGCCGCGAGTTAACCATTCCATCGGTTTGTATCTGCTGGTTAGTCAGCCAGACATCCAAAACTGAAATGGCCCGTACCAAATCTGCGAAGTGGCTATGGCAGTGACGCGTGGCCAGTTCCTAAAGTGTCGTCATGAAAATTCAACAAAGGAGACAAACATGACAACACAATTCAAAACCAAAAGAGCTAGCCAAACTCTTTTCATTGTTCTGATAGCCGTCTGCTGCGGTGTGATACTAACACCGGTGCATGCACAAAAGTCGGAAGCAATAAAGGCAAAATCGCAGTATCAGGTGTCAACCCTTCCTGACTTTGGTGGCACGAGTAGTGGGGGAAACAGCATCAATGACCAGAGCTGGGCAGCAGGCTATTCAAGACTGCCGAATAGAAATCGGCACGCTACGCTGTGGCGAAGCAGTTTGCTCACTGACCTCGGCACACTTGGCGGACCTAACAGCAGTGTCACATGGAACGTGAAGAATACTCAAGGCATAGTCGTGGGTATTTCTCAGACCGCCGATCCTGAGCCTCTCGGGGAGGCTTGGAGTAGCGCGACGTTCTATAGTACGCCTAATAATGTCGGCTATATCAACCTCGGGTTCGTTTGGCAAAACAACCAGATGAGAGGACTTCCCCCATTTCCGGGCGGGAATAACGGCTTTGCAACCGGAGCCAACAATTTCGGCCAGGCGGTCGGGTGGGCGGAGAATGATGTTCATGATCCTACATGCGTATCACCGCAAGTACTCCAATTTCGTCCAGCCGTGTGGACTCTGGGACCACCGGACAACATCCAAGACCTGCCATTAATCGCCGGTGACAGCTCTGGAGCTGCGACCGCGATCAATGATAATGGTCAAATCGTGGGCATTTCGGGTATCTGCGACCAGGCCGTTGGAAGACATACGGCCAAGCACGCCGTGCTTTGGGAAAATGGCACTGTGACGGATATTTATCCGAATCCGCCAGCCCGGTGGTGGAATACCCCGACGGCGATCAATCAACGAGGCGATGTCGTTGGGTTTGCTGGCGACCCAGCGTTTGTTGAAGGCGACATCGTACACGCTTTCATGTGGACGCGAGAGGATGGCATTCGGTCTCTCAAACCCCTGCCGCGACGCACACCTCCACACGTAGACAGTGAGGCCTACGGTATTAACGAAGCCCGGCAGGTAGTCGGTGTCTCATGCGACGCCGATTTCGTGGATTGTCGTGCAGTTATTTGGGATCACGGCAACACACCGACAGACCTAAACGATCTCAAAGCACCTGGCTATTCTGGACTGCTCTCACTCGCGAAAGACATAAATAACAAGGGAGAGATTACAGGTAGAGCTACCGATCCAAATACGGGCGTCTTAACGGCGTATTTGGCGGTACCTGTTGGAGGACACTAAGGGAGCTAAACAGGGCCGCCTTCGAAGCACACGAACGCGGCTTCGCCTGTTCGAATAAGCGCACAAAGGCCGGATGCCGATTCGTAAGATCGACATCCGGCATTTTTCTTCTCGCCCGAATTAGCAGAACCTTTGACGCCAATTGCCCGTGCGGGGTTCGGTGAATCACCCTTGTCTCTCAACTTCTCAACCTGCTTTTGTTCGTTTACTGTCTCGCTCCATCAATGTTTCATTTATGAGTTCACTGCTCCGTGTTCTTCTGCTCGCCGCTCTCTGCTGTTCTTCGCATCTCGTTCACGCCGAAGATCCATCTCCAAAGAGATTGAAATACGGCGCTTGGGGATTTGATCTGGCCGGAATGGATAGGGCAACGAGACCAGGCGAGGATTTCTTCCGTTACGCCAACGGAGTCTGGATCGACAAAACGCAGATTCCTCCAGATAAACCGGCGTACTCGCTCCGACTCGCAATGACCGATCTGACCGAACAGCGGCTGCACGAGATGATGGAATCGTTGGCCGCGAAACCGAATGAAAATCCATCCACGCTCGAGGAAAAGGTCGGCGCTTTTTACCGCTCATTCATGGATGAAGCGCGGGTTGAGCAACTTGGAGTGAAAGCGATTGAGCCTGAGCTGACCGATCTCAAGAATGTTAAGACTCGCGACGATTTCGCCCCGCTAATGGCCCGGACCACGACTGATTTCGAATTTTCGCTCTTCAATGTGATGATAGACGCGGATTTAAAGGACCCGCACAGATACGCATTCTATCTGACCCAGGCCGGAATCGGTCTGCCTGATCGCGATTACTATCTGAAACCGGAGTTCGCGGCCCAGAAGACCGCTTACCAAAATTATGTCGCAGCAGTTATGAAACTGTTGAACTGGCCTGACGCTGACAAAAGCGCCAGGAACATTGTCGATTTTGAAACGAAAATCGCGGACGCCAGTTGGACCAAAGCGCAACAGCGCGACTTGAATGCGATTTACAATCCGATGTCGGTTCAGGATCTGAAAAAGTTCGTCCCCGGATTTGCCTGGAACAGATTTCTTGCTGAAGCAAAGATGCCAAATCTGACGCGCGTCATCGTTGCCGAGAAGAACGCATTCCCAAAGATTGTCGACGCGTATACAAAAACAGCGATCGACACGATTCGCGCCTGGCAGGCATTTCACATCGCGGATAACGCGTCGCCATACCTCTCCAAGCCATTCACCGACGCTTACTTTGAGCTACACGCCAAAACACTTTCTGGTCAAAAAGAACAACAGGCGCGTTGGAAACGGGCGATTACAGCAGTCAGCGGCGGCGATTTTCTTGTTGGAGATCGTTTCGGAACATTCGGAACGATGGGCTTCGGCGTCGGTCAGCTTTACTCCGCAAAATATTTTCCAGCAGAGGCAAAACAAAAGATCCAGGATCTTGTTACTAATTTGAAAGCCGCGTATCGCGCACGGATCGAAAAGCTCGATTGGATGGGCCCGGAGACGAAAAAGGAAGCGCTCAAGAAACTCGACACATACACGATTAAAGTTGGCTATCCAGATCATTCGCGGGATTACTCGATGCTGGTTGTTCGCGATGACGATTTAACCGGCGATGTCAAACGCTGCGCTCAGCTCGATTGGGATTTTTACACGGGTCGATTCTCCAAACCGGTTGATCGAACTGATTGGAGCATGACGCCGCAGACGAACGACGCCTATAACGGAAGTCTGCGGGATATTGTTTTCCCTGCTGGAATTCTACAGCCGCCGATTTTTGACGCGGATGCTGATTCCGCAATTAACTACGGCGCAGCGGGTGGCATCATCGGACACGAGCTCACCCACGGGTTCGACGATCAGGGTCGCAAGATCGACGCATCCGGTGCGTTGCGGGATTGGTGGACCAAGAAAGACGCGGACACATTCCAAGCGCGAGCGAAAGTGCTCGGCGCCCAATACTCAAAATACGAACCGATTCCCGGCGTCCATGTAAATGGAGAATTGACCATGGGCGAAAACATCGCGGACTTAGGCGGCCTGACGCTCGCGCTCGACGCCTATCGCGCTTCACTCAAAGGACAGCCGTCACCGGTGCTTGATGGTTACACGGGAGATCAGCGCGTCCTTCTCGGATGGGCACAAGCCTGGCGCGGAAAAGTCAGCGACGATTACGTCAAAAAGCAGGTCGTAAGCGATCCGCATTCCCCGCGTCAATTTCGCGTGATTGGTCCCGCTCGAAACACCGATGTCTGGTACGACGCCTTTAAAGTCCAATCCACCGACAGAATGTTCGTGGCACCCGGGCAACGCGTCCGGATTTGGTGACCCGTCCCGATTGCAATCTGCCATCGGCAAACTACATTCCGCAGTTGTTTTCGGGGGCATAGCTCAGTTGGTAGAGCGCCAGCTTTGCAAGCTGGAAGTCAGGGGTTCGAATCCCCTTGCCTCCATTGATTTTCGATTTGCGATTTGCGATTGCCGATTTAAGTAAATGCGCGCGAAGCGCCAACAAACAAATCGAAAATCGACAATCGGAAATCTAAGATCCGGCGGCTCTGCCGCCGATCCGGGCCTGTAGCTCAGTTGGTTAGAGCATGCGCTTGATAAGCGCAGGGTCACTGGTTCGAGCCCAGTCAGGCCCAGCCTTCGCTTGGCGCAGCAAAAGTGAAGGCTGCCACGCCAGAATGGAGAAAGAGATGAAAACGGTAAACAAAATCAGTGGTCATATCATTCGCGGCGGCGCGTGGGCTGTGTTTCTGTCGGTGGTCTTTATCGCGCTTAGTTCAGCGTCTAATTCGCCCAACACATTGCACAAATCCGCAGGTGCGGCTGGCGCCTATGGCACAACCGGGAAGACTTCGAGTCAACCTCGAGCGTTCAGTTTCGCCGAGCGCGTCACGTATCAACGAGCAATTGAAGACGTTTACTGGCGTCACCGCATCTGGCCAAAGGAGAATCCTAATCCCAAGCCGTTGCTCGATATGGTGATGTCCCAGGCGCAACTGGAAAATAAAGTGGACGGCTATCTGCGCGACTCGCTCACATTGGAAAATTACTGGCAGGGGCCAATCACTGCTGAGCAATTACAGGCCGAGATGGACCGAATGGCCCAGGACACAAAGCAGCCAGAAGTTCTGCGGGAATTGTTTGAGGCCCTTGGAAACGATCCGGCTGTCATCGCCGAATGTTTGGCCAGGCCAACATTAGCAGAGCGTTTGATAGCCGATTTTTCGGCGCAAGAGCAAACTCGGCAGGTTGAATCCCCGCAGACCGAAGCGCTCCGTGCGATGTCGTTGGCAACAACGTCAGGGCAAGTTGTCTACACTCTGCCGGAAATTGCCGAAGCTGGTAATACTCCGTGCACAGACGAGTGGGCGGCTACGACCACCTCCAATGCCCCTTCTCTCCGAGCCGCTCACACGGCAGTCTGGACCGGCAGTGAAATGATCGTCTGGGGTGGAACTCACGGCGGCGTCAATTTGATCACTGGCGGGCGATACAATCCCGCCACTGACAGTTGGGCAGCCACCAGCACCACTAACGCGCCCTCTGCTCGATTATTTCACACGGCGGTCTGGACCGGCCGTGAAATGATCATTTGGGGTGGTAGCGGTCACAACACTGGCGGGAGATACAACCCAGGCACAAACAGTTGGAGAGCCACCAGCACCATCGCCGCGCCCTCTGGGCGAGCAGAGCACACAGCAGTATGGACCGGCAGCGAAATGATCGTTTGGGGTGGAGGTTTTGGCACCGTGTTGAACACCGGCGGAAGATACAATCCCGTCAGGGATAACTGGGTAGCCACAAGCACCGCCAACGCGCCCTCTGCCCGAGACAATCACACAGCAGTGTGGACTGGCAGTGAAATGATCGTCTGGGGCGGAACGGACTCTAACAACAACCGCTTCAACACTGGCGGAAGATACAATCCGAGGACGAATAGTTGGACAGCCACCAGCACGACCAACGCGCCCGCGGCCAGATACCTTCACACGGCAGTCTGGACTGGCAGCGTAATGATCGTCTGGGGTGGAGCTGCGAATTCAGGTGATGTAAACACTGGAGGAAGATACAGTCCCAGCACGGACACTTGGATTGCGACCAGCACCACCAATGCTCCCTCTCGGCGTCAGGTTCACACGGCAGTGTGGACCGGCAGTGAAATGATCGTTTGGGGCGGAGCTGTGCAGAGCGGTAGTACCAGCGGTGTTTTGAATACTGGCGGGAGATACGATCCGAACACCAATAGTTGGATAGCCACGAGCACGAACAACACGCCCACTCCCCGAGCCGCTCACACGGCAGTCTGGACCGGCAGTGAAATGATTGTCTGGGGCGGAGCTGGAAATAATGGCAGCCGTTTTAACACCGGCGGGAGGTATTGTGCGCAACTACCTACGCTCACCATCATCCAGCCGAACGGCGGAGAAATCTGGGCCGGAGGGAGCATCAGGCAGATCACGTGGGACAGCACCAACTTGAATCTCAGCGACCACTTGATACTCCAGTACAGCCGCGACGGCGGAGCTAACTGGTTCAGGATCGCGCAGAATATCCCGGCATTCGCGGTCGCCTACTGGTGGCAGGTCGATAATTTCTCCACCACTGAGGCCAGGGTGAGAATCTCGTTACAGGAAAATCTGTCGATCACAGACGAGAGCGACGCGAACTTCACTGTGCAGCGCCCGCCGTAAATCACCCGCCACAGAACGGCAGTCGCGGCCGTTTCTCAAAACTGAAAATAAACAAACGGCACCGGCCCGGTCGCCGGGAACAGCTCCAGCGCAAGAAAAGCGAAAACGTATGCGGGGACTTGGATGCGCGCCGGTTGCAACGCGAGGCGGTCAATGAATTGGCTGCGTTCCTGCGCGACAGCCAGGAACAGAGAAATGAAAATGAGCGCGATCGTGCCGGTCGTGAGTAGGAACTCGCCGGTTACATGATGCGAACCAAACAGCGCACCTAACACATATGCACTGGTCTGAAGAGTTTTCGGGCGAAAGAAAGCCGCACTTAACACGAAGGCTGCAAACATTGCTCCGACGCTAAACGGCACGAACCAGCGCTTTTTCATGACTTTGGCGATCGCCGTTCCTACTGTCGCCCGGTCGAACAGACGGTAACCGATTAAGAGAAAACCATGGTAGGCGCCCCATGCTACAAACGTCCAGTTCGCTCCGTGCCACAGACCGACAAGTAACATGACAACAAACATATTGCGATATAACACGAGCCGGCCTTTTCTCCCCCGACTGAATGGCATGAATATATAGTCACGCACCCAGGTAGAGAGGGTTATGTGCCACCTTTGCCAAAGGTCCGGCGGGTTCCTGGCCAGAAATGGCCGAGCAAAATTAAGCGGAAACTCAAACCCGAGCAGCTTGGCGCAACCACGAGCGATGTCGGTGTAGCCAGAAAAATCGAAAAACACCTGCATAAAAAAAGCGAGACAGCCTGACCACGCAGCCAGCCAACCCGGATGCGTCGTAGGGTTGTTGAAGTACGAATCGGCTACCACGGCGAACCGATCCGCGAATACCATCTTCTTAATCAGACCTGTTATGACGAGAATGATTCCACTCTGGACCACGATCGCAGACGGAAGCCGCCATGACCAGATCTGAGAGAGGAATTGCCGGGCACGAATGATCGGACCGGCAATCAGGTGAGGAAAAAATGCAATGAACAGCGCATAATCGATCGGGTTTCGGACGGCCTTCATCTTTCCCCAATAGACGTCGAAGGTGTAGGAGAGACTGGCGAAAGTGTAGAAGCTAACGCCGACAGGAAGCACGATTTGCAACACCACCGAGGACGGAGGAAGTCGAAGCAATGCAGCGAGCGAACCGGCGAAGAAATCGTAATACTTGAAGAACCCAAGTATTCCCAGGTTAACGACGAGACTAACGACGAGTAAAAGCTTCTTACGGCGACCGGTTGCAGTCTCCAAAAAGATCCCCAGGTAGTAATCCACGATCGTTGAGGTCAGGATGAGCACGATGAATCGCGGGTCCCACCACATGTAGAAGACATAGCTTGCCAGGAGCAGCAGGATTTTTCCGAAACGGAACGGCACGCTGTAAAACAGCGCCGCCACGATGAAAAAGAAAATCCAATATTGGAAGCTGTTAAATAGCATACAATAGTCGTTAGGTTAGCGACTTAGTTCTCTTCATCGGTTGGGTGCGACCTATCCATGGCCAGTTTAGACCGGAAGTTATCTGGTTGTTTCGATTCCGCTGATCGAAGCCGCCCCAGCAACTCCGACACAAGCGTCTCCGTGAACTTCTGACGGCCTTTCGCGTTAAGATGGAATGCGTCAAAGTAGTATTCCGGTTTTTCGAGAAAATCGAACGTGTGTCCCGGCAACGAAAACCTGCTCCCCTCAACGACAGAGGTTGGAAGGACAGATCCATACCCCCTCGATAATCCACCCAGCTCTAGAAATGGACCGCGAGGAAGAGGCGTAAGCACAATCGCGGTGGGACTGTGCGAATACCGATCCATTATCCGAGGAATCCAGTCGCGTTGTAGTTTGAGGGAGTACTCCGTGTCCGTCTGCGATGGTTGAATCAAGCTTCTCCGGAAAGCCAGCCTCTGAGCTTCTGTTAATTTCGGCGCGAAGGTTACTTGTCCTGTCGCTGCATCGTAGGATGTCCCCACAAGATCATAATCCCGTCCTTGGTACTCCCGTCCGGCGTGGACTTTGTCGGCTTGTCGAATGCTTCTCATTCGCGCCACAGGATCCGAAAGGAGATCGACAACGTCGTCCTGGTACGCCGAGCCTCGCAGTATGCACGCCGTAAATGCCCTGAATCGGCCGGACGATCGTTGAAAACCAGAGGCAAAGTGGAAGCCGTCTCCATATCGGAGTAGTGGAGCTGTCATGGAAATCCGGAGTGCATCCGCGCTGTTTGGTTCATAGCCGATGCCGTAAGGAATGACGATCGCCGCGTAGCGGCGCGCGGTGGGATCCACTTCCCGAACCATGTAATACCATGTGTTAGCAGATGCGGCGGGTTCGGCGAGACTAACAAACTTAAGCCCAGCGGGAGAACCAAGCTCGTTCGCCAACGTAGCGGAGAATCCCTCGGCTATACGTGAATCACCCAAAACCAGCACCTCTTTCAGACCTGATAAAGCGCGCTCCTTTTCCGCTCGCGTAATTCTCGAGATACGTCCCGCGTACGAACTTGGAGCCAGGATTGAGACATACAATCCGCTATGAAAGACGGCACCGTCGACGCAAACAAACGCGACGATTCCAAGCAAAAGGTTTCGGGAAACGTGGAGCTGCCGGGGCGACGTGGTAGGCTCAGTTGGAAATGTCGTTCGCACCGGTCCAGTCGAACTGAGATACACTGCACAGTACGAAATAGCTGCTAACCCAATAATGAGTGCCCAACGGGCGACAGCTTGCCATGAGAGAATGCGTTGCGAAGAGACGCTCTCGTCCGCTCCAGAAACGGCGACTTTAGCGAAGAACGTCTGCCGCCGGTCGTCGCCATAGAGTTCGAAGACGTAGCGATGGTTTCCGATCCAAGGAGCGATCTGAGTACCTCGCGAACCGCTTGCAAAAGCAACCGGTTTTCCACCGTCTTCAGTGACAAAGACGAAACCCATCGATCCAGTTCCGGTATCCCACTCGATTTCAGTGCTGCCACTTCCGTTGACAAGCGTTACACGCTCGGGCTTTGCCGTGATAGCGGGCGCACGTGAAAGCCGCTCTGTATTGCTGCCGGATGCAATTTCTTGGGGAGCGGCGGGCAGCATCGGCACTATTCCCAGATAGATGGCAAACAATGCCACAACCGCAGCCATCATTGACCGAATTTTCGAGAGCACTAAGCAGTTCCGTCGTTGTCCCTGAAAACGCCTATCCAGTTCACCGGTCATGCGAGCGTCATGATTGCGCATCAACGAACTCGCTATGGCTCGTGGCTGGGAATCGGTTAGGACGACGGCGCGCGAAGCTCGCAGCAATCAACAATCCGAGAAGTGCTCCTGCAACATCCAGGAGCACGTCGTGAACTGACGGCGTACGGGATTTAACGAACGTTTGGTGAAATTCATCGCTTGCGGCAACCACTGAGCAACCCACCAGAACTGCTCCACAAACCATCAGTGTTTTTGTACGGAGAGCCGGAACGCTGCGAAGTGCACGCCACAGCAGAAGAGCTAGAACCGCGTATTCGCTAACGTGCGCGCATTTGCGAACAACAACGAGAATTATCCAAATTGCCTTCGGCGACAGGCCCGGCTTCAACCAGAGCAAGGAGGGAACAATATATCGCGACGTGTGTTCGGCGGACATAACACTGGTTGAGTTGACGAAGATCACGCCGAGCCAAATCAGCGAGGGCAGCCAGTATTTGAGAAAGCGTCGCATTGGGTTGTAGGGCGTCTGTGTCAGACGCCAATCAAATCTTGTCAAACGCCAATTAAATAGATGGCGTTTCACAGAAACGCCCTACAAATTTACCAATTTGAAATCGGCAATCTGCAATCAGCAATCCGCAATCATGAGTCCCCTCACCTTCCAACCTGTTTTCATCGAGCGAATATGGGGCGGGCGACGCCTCGAGTCCGAATTTCACAAAAAGCTTCCGCCGCAGAAGCGCGTCGGCGAATCGTGGGAAATTGTCGATCGTGCCGAAGTGCAAAGCGTCATAGTGGGCGGCCCGCTGGGCGGAAGAACTTTGCACGATTTGTGGACTGCACATCGAGAGGAGATCTTTGGGGACCTTCCAGACGCTCAACGGTTCCCATTGCTCATCAAAATTCTCGATGCGCAGGAGAAGCTGTCGCTACAGGTGCATCCGCCTGAAAATGTTGCCAGCAGACTGGGAGGCGAGCCGAAGACCGAGTTTTGGTACGTGGCGGCCGCGGATGCGAACGCCGAGATTTTCCTTGGATTTCGTGAGCCGATCACGCGTGACAGGTTTGAGAAGACATTGCGCGAGGGCACCGTGATCGATCACATTCATAGAATTGCCGTTCAGGCGGGCGATGCCGTTTTCCTTCAAGCCGGCCGTGTTCATGCCATCGGCGCGGGCAATCTGCTGATCGAAATTCAACAGAATAGCGACACGACTTACCGGGCGTTCGATTGGAACCGAACCGATCCGGCAGCCGGCACGAAACGGGATTTGCACGTCGAGGAAGCGATTCAATGTATCGATTTCAATGACGTGCAGCCGCAGCTGATCCAACCGGAAGGCGAATTGCTAATCAGCGATCGTTTATTCGAAGTCCGGAAGTGGAATCTTGATGAACCCTGCGAAGCAGCCCCGCTCGGGCAATTCGCGATCGTTTGTTGTCTCACTGGAAATCTCAGCTGTGCGAACGCTAGCCTTACGCCGGGACAAATTTTTCTTGTCCCAGCGCATTTGAGGGACCGGCAGCTGAAACCACTCGCGCCCGACACAAGTCTGTTACGCTTGACGATTCCGAAGGCCTAACAGCCTTAGACCTGAATCCAGTTCCGTTGGATGAGCTGCCGATTCTTGACGGGCATCAAGTTGAGTTTCTGCCGCGATTGTTCGTCTCGAGGTGTAGACACGATGAACGTCCCCGCTCCACATAATGAGAAGCAGACGACAACGATCGCGAGTTTCAACAAGCGGCTCACAGGCGAATTACGGTTTGTCGCTCCAGTTCAATTAGAATGCTGCGCTAAACGGCGGAGATAAGTAAAGCTATAAATCCCAGTGTTGTGTCCGTCAGCCCAGCGGGGCTGGATTGCATAACCGCCCACCAGATCGAATCCGACGAGCTCGAAGCTCTTGTCAGTGTGGCTCACCTGCGGGCGCACAACCTGGCCGAGAACATCCGGCTCGCCGCCGCAACCCGCGCACGGACACGCGCGCCGGAGCAGTTCAAGTTTGATGAACGACTCCGTGCCGTCGTTCCAGCCAATGGCCAGCTCGTCTCCGATTTGTTGGATGTTCATTGGCTCAAGTCGCATTTTCCGGATTCCTTTTTTGGAGCAGCAGTTTTCTAGCCGCCAAGGGCGATCTAGAGATTGCCCTTCCTTGCTCTGCGCTCGCCAAAAATCGCCGTGCCAACGCGGACAAGCGTCGCGCCCTCGGCTATTCCAATTGGAAAATCTTGCGTCATGCCCATCGAAAGCTGCGGCAGCTTCACGCTAAATTCCTTCTCTACCGAATCGCGTAATTCCCGAACTTGCACAAAAAATCTCCGTGAGTCTTCCGATTCCACAGCCAGCGGTGGAATACACATCAGCCCTTCGATTAACAGCCGCGGCAGTGCCAGCAACCGTTCCATTTGCTCGCGTAAGTTGTCAGGCGCAAATCCGAATTTACTCCCCTCACCGGCCAAATTCACTTCAAGCAAAACCCGCGGATACAGCCCCTCTTCTTCCGCGACCCGGTTAATGTCTTGCGCTAGTTCGAGAGAATGGACGCTGTGAATCATTTCGAATAGCGCCAGGGCCTGGCGCACTTTGTTTTTCTGGAGATGTCCGACAAAATGCCACCGGAGATTCGACGACAGCTCCGGAATTTTCGCGCGCGCTTCTTGCACGCGGCTTTCACCGAACAAAGTTTGCCCAGCTTCAACTGCCTCGCGCACTTTTTCAGTCGGATGCGTCTTGCTAATCGCGACCAGTTCAACGTCATCAGCTGATCGGCCCGAGTTCGCCGCCGCGCTTGCGATTTGTTCCCGGACGCGTTCGAGATCTTCCGCGATCGAACTCATGCGAAATTGTAGGGCAAGCGCTGCGCCTGCCAATGAGAAATCAAACAACTGACGGTTTCCTGGTCGCGCGCGCTGCTTCGTGTGAAAGCGCAACCGCCGCATAATTCACAGGACGCACTTCAGGCACGCCGCTCGTTGACCACCAATTATTTGCTGGTCAATCGATCAGAAATCACGCAGAACGCGCTGATTATGAAACGCCACTCACTTGTTATCGCAATCATCGTTGCAGTGGTTACCTGTTCTGATTTGCTCGCTCAGGAGAAGCCACCCTCCAACCAAACGCCACCGTCATCAGCCTTCTTCAGGGCAGTGCCGTTAAGAGTGTCGAACTGCACTTGAAATCCGGAGAGAAAATGGGCGGCAAGATCGCGCAAGTAACAGACAACGTCGTTCATCTTTCCAATCTGACTGGCGCGGAATACTTCGATGCGTTCGTCGATGTGAAAGACATTTCTGCGGTGGTAGTCCGTGTCGCGGGCAAATAGCAGATCCTGAGACTCACACCAAAAGCTCCGACAGTGACAATTCAAAGCTTCGCGCCGGGATTTAAGGTGACGCGCGATGCCTTCAGCATTGTCAACGATTGGCGCACTTGCTCATACTCGCCCCATGATTACTAAAAATATTGGCATGCTTCTGCTCGCAATTTACCTGATCGCTGTGGGAGTCGTCACCCTCACTGGACTTGGCATCGGAATTGTAACTGGCGTGCTGGCGCTGCTGGCAGGAATTTTTATTCTGATCGGGCGCTAGGCTCCGCCGGGTCACACGAGCAATCCCAACATCTGTTGCGCGAGTTTCGGCCCGATGCCGCTTTCCTCGTGCTTGAAATAGACGAAAGCGTCTTTCCAATTCGATTGCTGTTGGCGGGCGAATTCTGCCCAATTTTCGACGTCGGTCGTTTGATAATCTTCACGGCGGAGCCGTAGGTACCCATAGTCAGCCGTGATCTTTCTTGGCGTAGCGATTGTATCCGTGTCTGCGATGCAGAGCGCGATGTTGCGCGATTTGAGCAGGTCGAAAATCTCATCGTCGAACCAGGAGTCGTGACGGAATTCAAACGCGGCACGCATGTCAGGAAATTCGCGCAGAAACGAACTCAGGACATCGGCGTCCTTCTTGAAAGCTGGTGGCAATTGAAATAAAACGGGGCCAAGTCGATCGCCGAGGCCGGTGACAACTTTGCAAAAATATTCAAGCGTGTCGACGCAACCACGCAGCTTCGACCAATGAGTGATTTTCTGAGGCGCCTTCAGAGCAAAACGAAATTTCTCCGGCGTCTGTGCTTTCCAGTTGTCGATTGTTTTCGGCGCCGGAATGCGGTGAAATGTATAATTGATTTCCGTCGTTGAAAATCGTTCCGCATAAAACGATAACATCTTAGGCGTGGGCAAATCTTCGGGATAAAAATTCCCTTTCCATTCCGAGTATTGAAATCCCGAGGTACCGATCCAGAAGTTCATTGCTAAGAGCGTCGATTGGGCGAAACCGTGCTTCAAGAGAAAACGTACCGCGCAAACATCCGCAGCACAGCGCGAATCCGAATCGGGTGTAGCAGTCCTTTGAATCGTGAACTTAGACGAAACGAGGGCGAAGATGACTGCGGCAATTCAACTAACAAAGGGGAAAACATGAAAAAAATAGTATTAAGCATTGCTTTGGCGTGTGTAGCGCCGTTTGCGTGGGGCCAGGTGTCAGAGACTACCACAACAACAACCACGACTGAGGGCGGCGGGACGATCACGGAGTATTCGCCGGGCAGTCAGATCGTTCTAAAGGAAACCAGCGGACCGCGCACTTACCGCTTCGGCAAGTCGGTCACATATGTGACCAAAAGCGGCAAGGTCTTGGATCCAGATGTGGTAAAAACCAAGGTTAGAGTCGGGGTTCCAGTCCACGTCCATTATGTCGGAACAGGCGACAACATGATGGTTGATCGCGTAATCGTCGACGAAGATTAATATTTAGTCTCGTTCGTCTCCAACGCGCCTTTCTGTTCTGCTACGTGCGAACAGCAAGGCGCGTTTTTTTTGGCTTCAACGGAACTGAGCTGAAAAACCTGAAGACCAATGGTCGTGTGAAACACGAATTGTCTCTGTTATGAAGCTACAAATGAAGGGGACTTGGAACGAAATAAAGGGCAAACTAAAGCAGAAATACGGTCAGTTGACTGACGACGATCTGACGTTTGCCGACGGCAAGGAGGACGAGCTTCTAGGTCGCCTCCAAAAGAGATTGGGCAGAACAAAAGATGAGCTTCGATCCGAGATCGAGGAGATGTGATTCTCTCACGGCGCCCTCTCGAAACTCCATCGTGGAATAGGGCCCTCCGAAAAGAGGCCTGTTAAACGCGGAGGACTTCCGCCATGAATAAGTGACTCACACCGGCGGTTTGTTTCCCAAAACAACACGCACCTCGTGCGGCAGGCCATCGTCAGACAACCTCACGGTTTTGTCGGCAACTGAGACGCCATCCAATTCCATCAGGATAACCCCACGAGAAAAGTGGTCAGGACTCTCGACTGTTATGTGATAAGTGGTGTTTTTGAAACGGTATCGCAGGCGAAAGCCGGTCCAATCTTTCGGTATGACCGGGTTAATCGTAAGCGTGTCGCCGCGGCGTTGGAATCCCAGAATTTCTTCAAGCCAGACGCGATAAGTCCAAGCTGCCGCGCCCGTGTACCAAGTCCAACCGCCGCGCCCGATATTGCCCGCTAACGAGTAGACGTCGCCAGGGATGACATACGGCTCGACCTTGTAGCGTTCGCAGTCTTTCTCGTCACGGGCGTGCTCAACAGGATTCAACATCCGTAAAAGGCGGACGGCTTTATCGCCGTCGCCTTGGCGGGCAAAAGCCATTGGTACCCAGGTGGCGGCATGCGTGTATTGGCCGCCGTTTTCCCGGACGCCGGGAGGATAACCCTTGATATAGCCAACGTCGGCGGCGGTTTTGTCGAACGGCGGCGTAAAGAGCAAAATTAGATCGTCGGCTTCACGCACGAGATTTTCCTCAAGCGATCGCAGAGCGACATCAATGCGATCGGTGTCGCCAGCACTGGAAATCGCGGCCCAAGTTTGTGGGATTGAATCGATGCGGGCCTCGGTGTTTTCTTTCGAACCGAGTGGCGTACCATCGTCGAAGTACGCGCGCCGATACCACGCTCCGTCCCATGCCTGCGCATCGACTGTTTTAGCCAACTGCGCAGCGCGCACCTGGCAGGCTCGCGCTTCGTCATGCAGTTCGCGTAGAGTGAGCAGCTCAGCGAAGTCTTTCAGCGCGCAAATCTCAAACCATGCGAGCCAGACGCTTTCGCCTTTGCCGCCGATTCCAACGCGATTGAGGCCGTCGTTCCAATCCCCACCTCCAATCAAGGGCAACCCATGAGGACCGGTTGTGGCGGAACGCGCGATAGCCCGCCGACAGTGTTCGAGTAGAGAACCTTCCGTGGCGGAAACGACCGGAATGGAAAGGCTCTCTGTCTGTTGTTCTTCCAACGGTTTGGCGTCGAGGAATGGAACGATCTGATCAAGGATCGCAGCGTCGCCGGTGGTGCGAACGTAATGTGCGGTGACGAAGGGAAGCCAGAGAAGATCGTCACTCATGCGCGTCCGGACGCCCGCGCCAGACTCTGGATGCCACCAGTGTTGGACATCACCTTCCACGAATTGTCGTGCAGCAGCGCGCAAAATGTGATCGCGTGCGAGCTCGGGCGCGGAATGCACAAGGGCCATGACATCCTGTAACTGGTCACGGAATCCGTAGGCACCGCTCGATTGGTAAAGAGCCGAGCGACCCCAGAGTCGGCAGCTCAGAGTCTGATAAAGCAGCCAGCGGTTGAGTAGAAGGTTCGTAGAAAGCTCGGGCGTTTCCACTTCGATCGTACTTAGGAGTCGGTCCCACCATTGGCGCGTTTCTTTAAATGCGGCTTCGACGTTGGCGGGATCGCGAAAATGCGTAACGAGTCCACGCGCTTTTTCTTCGTCGTCCGCCTGCCCGAGGAGAAAAGTCATTTCTGCGGTGTCCCCCGGTTCAATCTCCACTATCAGCTGCACGGCGGCACAAGGGTCGAGGCCGGCGCCCACGTCGCCAGTCAATCGTTCATGCTCCATCGCTACCGGATCGCGCAGCGAGCGGTTACGCCCGATGAACCCCGCGCGATCAGCGGTGAACGAAGCAGGCGTTGGAGCCGAAGTGGCAAAAGTAATGCAGTCGCAAAATTCAGGGTTATAAGAATTGCGGGCGAACAGGCTCTGGCTCTGTAAATCCCATTTCGTAACAATATGCATCCCCGTTTCCTCTGGATCGGATCCGAGAACGAGAGTGGCGTACGCGGTGACAGTAAGCTTTCGCCGTCGCGACGAATTGTTGCGCAGGCGCAGCCTCTGCAAACGTACAGGTTTTCCACCGAGATCATCAACCGGCACGAAAGTGAGCAACCGTTGCTCGATCGCATGGCTATTGTGTTCAAACGCTGTATAACCCTGACCGTGCCGCGCACGATACGCGTCCTTTTCTCGAATCGGTTTGGCTGCCGGAGACCACACGGCTCCGATCTCGTCGTCACGAATGTAGATGGCGGTTCCGGGCGGATCACAGATCGGATCATTGAACCACGGCGTGAGACGATCGTTCTGGCTATTGCGGCCCCAGACACATTCGGCGCCAGACTCGGAAATCAATGCCCCGAACTTCGGGTTCGACATGATATTAATCCAAGGAAGCGGTGTATTTCGGTTCGGTCCCAGATATATAACGAATTCCTTCCCGTCCTCAGTAAAGCCGCCGAGACCGTTAAAGTATTTCAGTTCCATGAAAGGCAGAGGCGCAGAGGGCTCCTCGAGGAACTGGCGCGCGGGCAATAGCTGACGCGGTTTCGCAGCCGCGGGGGCACTCGCGGCAAGTTGCTGGCGTAATGTGCCTCGAGCTGCGACGAGCACCATGCGTGCAGCTGCTTGAAGTGCGAGCAACTCTTCCTTCGAAATTTTTGTTGCCGAACGGAGATAGACGCCGCCGGGTTGATCGACACCGGTCAAGTGCGCCTGCGCTTCGGTGAGCCGACGCAGATGCTCAGTCAAGGGTTCCTCGTAACTCGCGACTTCCTCGCTCACCAGAACGAGATCGACCTTCAGGCCGCGCAGATGCCAGAAGGTATGTGCGGTCAATATCTCTCGCACGACTTCCATGTCGCTGAGATGACCAATCATAACGACGACAATCGGCAGATCACCCGAAATGCCTTGTCGCCATAGCGCCCGTTGACCTTCGGCACGGCCAAGACGCCCCGGCGGCGGTCGAAGTTGCGCTTGTGGAAGGATGATCAGGCCGGCCAGTTGTTGAAACGTTTGCACATCGGCACGCCGAATGTGCAGCCGGCGCATCTCAAGTTGGGAGTGGGTCCATGCGGTTTCAAAAGCGCGAACACAAGTGTGAAACTCAGAATAGCGCTCCGCCAGTGTAACAACCGCTTCGCGCGAATCTGCCACCACCGTGACGAGCGCAAACTGAAACCGTTGGTTAGGCAAAATCGTCACGCGCCGGCGCAGGCTGAATATCGGATCAAGCACGGCACCGACACTGTTCGTTAGGCGACTCGTGAGCGCTTCGGGATTTTCCGGCGTGCGACCCCGGCCAAGAAACTTGGCTCGGTCGGTTTCAAATTCCGCCGCTTCGATGGCCGATTCTGGGACCATGAGATGCGCGGCCCAGACTGGACGGTCGTCAGGAGCGCGAAGGCGGCGCCGGGCGACAAGGGCTTCGCAATTCGGCAGCCACTCAGTTTCGATGAACAGCTTGTTGAAAGCGGGATGCGCGCGATCCGTTCGATGCGGCGCAAGAGCGAGCTCCATGTAACTGGTGAGCTCCAGTCGACACCGTTTGCGCGACGTATTCACCAAAGTCACTCGTCGGACTTCTGCGTTGTCTTCGGCAGAGATGACAATTTCTGTGAACGTCTCGCACGGCCCGCTCCGCCGCCGAAACTCCGCTTTGTCCGGCGTGAAACTCCAGGTGTAACGGCGCTCCGGAGATCTCACCGGTTGATGTGTGTTGCTCCAGGTCGTTCCACTATCCAAATCACGGATGTAGCAAAACAACCCAGACACATCGCAAGTCGGATCGGCGCGCCAGCGTGTTACGTCCAAGTCCAGCCAGCGGAGGTAGCCGCTGCCGGAGTTGGTCACTGTGACGGAGCAGGTTCCGTTGGAAAGGAGATGAATACGCGGTGCAGCGATCTCTGGTGTTTGCGTAACGGCTGTGGTGCCGACCGTCGCTATTGTCTGCCGCACGGGCCGTTCTTCATGTGCCTCGCCCGTCGTCGGCAAAATTTGTTCTGGGATGTGTTCGTGTAAGAGCGGCTCAGTGGCGCGAATACGGGGATCGGCATGAAACCGCCTCCGCATCGCGTTGTCATGTAAGGCGTTGCCATAAGCCAGCAGCGACATTCCCTGGTGATGAACCATGTAACAGCGGATGATAATTCCCGCCGCGCCGTCGAGTTCCGTCCGTCGCGAATAATCGATCGCTTCGTAGTACCCGTACTCGCCGAGCATTTCTGAGTCCTCAAGAACAGCGAGGCGTCGCAGATTCTTCATCGCAGCGGCGGGTTCCACTCCAAGTGCCAGCGACGCGGCATATGGCGCAACCACCAAATCCTCTTCCTGCCCACGTTTCAATGCCAGCGCCGGGACGCCAAATGCTCGGTATTGATAAACGTTGTGTCGGTCGAGTGCGCTGAAGGCCGATTCCGAAATGCCCCACGGCACTCGGTTTTGCCGGCCATAACCAATCTGACAGTGCACGGCGTCGTAGCAGGCGCGATCAAGCAGCGAATTCTCATGCGTCTGAGTGAACAACAGCGGCATCAAATATTCGAACATCGTCCCGCTCCAAGACAGAAGCGGCAGCCGCCCGTATGCGGACCCAAAGGGCCGGCTCAAAGCCCACCAATGTTCTACGGGTACTTCTCCGCGCGCGATGGCCAGGAAACTCGTTAGGCGCGCTTCGCTTGCGAGAAGATCATAAAACGAGCTGTCCAGACGGCGCTCAGCCACCTGATAGCCAATGGCAAAAATCCGTCGTTCCTCATCGTAGAGAAATCGAAGCCCCATGCCTTCTTCCAGTTCCCGGCTCTGGGCGATCAATTCGTCCAATTGCGCGAGCTGCTCCGAGGCATTTCGGCGCGAACGGTCGACCTCCGTCGCGAGAAGATCGAGCCACTCGTGGACGTCGGAAGATATTTCCTGGTCCTCCCGTCTCTGATAAAAAGGAAGCAGCGGCACCAACCCGGAGATGCCCTCGATGGCAATGTTGCGTAGCGAAAAGGTCGCCGCGAGCGCTTCCCTGCGAGATTCGTGCGTCGCTTCGCCTAACGACATCAATTGCGCGGGCGACGACATCAGAATTTCCACCGGCCGAAGATATTTATCGATGACGCCGTTCCACGCCGCGACTTGCTTCGAAATCTGTTGGGTCCAATAAACACGAGGATCGGTTTCCTGACCGCGGTAGTGGAGCAAAAGATCTTGCGAGAGTTCTCGAGCTGCTCTGATTCGTATAATGATTTCTTCCAAATTCGCCGGCTGATCCCTGGTAAGGCCCTCCAAGCGAAGAAACGCCAAAGGGCGTTCTGCTTCTTTCATGCTGGGACCGATTTGCCGGAGAATGGCCAGCGTGTCGGCTATTCCGCGCAATGCGGACACATCCAAAAGCGGACGCGCAGCAAGCTCATCGCAACTGGTTTCGAAAGTCCAGAGACTGGCAAGCAAATTACCGCTGTCGACCGCAGAGACGTAGCGCGGACGCAAAGGCTCCAGCGTGCTCAGGTCGTACCAATTAAAAAGATGGCCTTCGAAACGCTCGAGCCGACCCAGGGTTTCAAGCGTACGGAGATTGCGCTCCACCAAATCATCGATGGTGATGTAACCGAAATCATTCGCCGACACGGTCGCCAGCATCGACAGCCCAATGTTCGTCGGTGAAGTGCGCATGAAAATTTCCCGCGTTGGCGTTTCCTGGACATTGTCCGGCGGCAACCAAGAAGTCTGTGGTCCGACAAAATCATCGAAGTATCTCCACGTTCGTCGCGCGACCGCGCGCAGGAATCGGCGATCATCCGATGTCAGCGTTCCGCCGCGCCAACTTTTCGCTGGCCGATTGATTACTACTACCGCCACGGGGAACAAAGCTGCCAAGAGGAGGAACGGGCCGGCAGCTATCATCACCGCAGTTCCCCACGACGCTGCGCCGACGAAAACGAGCACGCAGGCAGCGGGAATCCAAAGCCTGCTGAGAATAAATTGCAGTTGGCGACTTCTCGCGCGCCGGTGGGCGTCTGCCGCCGTCTCCCATTCCAGGAGCAGTCGATGCGACATGATTCGCCGGTAAACGATGCGAACGATCGCATCGAGCGCCATCGCCGCGTTATCCGGCAGAAATATAACCGTGAGCATGACGCGCAGAAGACGGTCGCGCGGGTCGCGCCAAAATCTCGTCCCGGGTGGCGGCGGATGGACCAATAGAGCGAGGAACGCATTTAGAACCGGCCAAAACATCAGACCCGCGATGATCGCGCTCCACAGGATCGGAACAGCTGTGCAAAACCAGCCGAACAGGAGGAGGGCTATGATTGCTGGTGGCACCAGACTGCGGCGCAGATTGTCGAAGATCTTCCAGCGGTTGAAAACGGAAAGCGGATTCGGCTCCATCCTGCCGCCGCCGACGGGTACACAAGACTTGAGCCAGTCAATTATTTGCCAGTCGCCGCGAATCCAGCGGTGCTGCCTGCTCCACCACGCGATGTAACTATTCGGGAAGACATCCAGCAACTCGATGTCCGTCGCCAGGCCTACGCGGACATGACATCCTTCAAGCAGATCATGACTCAACAAGTGCGCCGTTGGAAATCGTCCTGATAATAGCCGGTGAAACGTCTGTAATTCGTAAATGCCTTTGCCGTGATAACTGCCTTCTCCGAACAAATCCTGGTAAACGTCGGAGACCGCATGCGTGTAAGGATCGATGCCCCGCGGATCAGCAAAGATGCGTGAGAACCACGTGGCCGTTGCACTCGGAAGCGACGCGCTGACGCTTGGTTGAATGATCGTGTATCCGCGAACTACTTGGCGCCCATCTGATGAAAGCCGTGCCTGATTTAGCGGATGCGCGAGGGTTTCAATCATCCTCCGGGCGGTATCACGCAGCAGTTGGGTATCAGCATCCAGAGTGATAACGAAGCGAATGCCCTCGAGCTGCGCACGATCACCCGCATGAAGAAATCCTTCCAGCTCGGGCGTGGATTCGCCGATAAGAAATTGATTGAGTTGCTCAAGCTTGCCGCGCTTGCGCTCCCAGCCGATCCAGCGTTGCTCGCTCTCGCTCCACATGCGACCGCGATGAAAAAGAAAGAAATGCCCCGCTCCGTGCCGGCGATTCAATTCCTCGACACCGCGTGCCACGATGTCGATATATTCTGCATCTTCCGGCATGCTCTGCCGCGGTGCGTCAGAAAAATCTGACAAGAGTGAAAAACGCAGATTCGGATCGGTGTTTCCGAGGTAATGAATTTCAAGCCGGCTGAGTTGGCTTTGGATTGCGCTCGGAGTGGTCAGCAGCATCGGCACTACTACAAGCGTGCGGCAATCATCGGGAATGCCTTCCTTTTCAAAGGACATTTTAGGCAAGACCTCCGGTGGGAGGAGCGAGATCACCAAATAATTCACAATGAGTACCGCTAGCTCACTTGCGGGCAAAAGGAGCAAAAGTCCCAAGACTGCCTGTGTTACCCCGGGAACCAACTCAGCTATGAAAAGGAGAGGAGCCGCTACCAAGACGGCCATGAGCACAAAGAGGCTTCCGAAGTAAGCGGCCGTAGCGTGGGCACGAAGCCATCGGCGTGATCTTTCCGCCATTGGTAATCTCGCGCCGGTGGCTTGCTCGAGCATCGGCCGACCCGAGTCAATCAGGTAGTAGCTGACGTGACGTGCAACTTCGTCCTGCGCGGCCTTCGCCAGCGCAAAGGCGTTATCAATAGTTTTTTGTTCCGAACATTGTGACCAGCGCGCGATTTCCTCCACCGCGCTGCGGCATCGATCACGCGTCTCAAAATCCATCCGGGCGTAAACGCCAGCCGGGTCCCCGGCCAATTCGCTTTCCGCCCAACTGACCGCTTGGAACAGTTCCCGCCATTGGATTTGCGCAAGGCGGCGAGAACTATTGATCGCATTCGTGAGCGCGGTTTGCTGTACCGCCTGGTGCCGATGTTCCTGCTGCATGACTTCGAGCAGCGGCGAACGGAGCGAACGTTCCAGCCAGCCGCTCACCACCGGGAGCGCTCCCTCGTCGTCATAGAGATGCGCCACCAGTTCGCTCGCAAAATGCGGCGTCGGCTCCGGATACCTTTCCACGAGTTGTTCCATTATTCTGAGCAATCGCGGTGAACTGTGTCGGACGGCGGTGATAAGCCGGTTTGCCCAGAAATCGGCCTCCTCGCTTTCCCGTTGCTGTTGGTCGACTTGGATCGCCAGCGTGCGAAGACATTCGAGCAACTGCAATCGCAACATCAGGGGAAGAGCCCAAAGTTCTCCGATATCCAATGGCGTGATCGCTTGAAACGCGCCCAAAAATCTCCGGATAATCTCAGGATCCAAGGCTCCGTCGGTTTCTGCGACCATTTCCGCTGCAACCTGGTAAACCCGCGGCAACCCCGCATTGGGACCACTGGCGATCAGAGGCAGCTTTCCGTAGGATTTTTGCGGAAGACTCTTGCGAAGATCTGCCACCTGTTCGCGGATCAAATAGGCATTATCCAACAGCCACTCCGCCGAAAGCGTGAAGGCGTGTTGCGCCTCATCCGACATGGTGAGGCTCATGTTCGCCCACTCCAACGCATTCTCGATTTCGGTTAACCGGTGCAGGAAAGACGGCCCCCGCGGCTTCGCTGCGCGGCTGACCGCAATTGCCTGTGCAAGGCTAGCGGCCTTTTCCACGAGGCGCTGACTCGAAACCAGTTCGTGTGTGGCCGCCCGTGCGGTCGAGTCAATAGCGAAAGGGGGTGGTGGATAAAAACCGAAGGTCACCGCTTCGGTTTCCACGCCCCGTAAAATCGCCAGCACGCGTAAGGATTCGCTCGCTTCGACTTCAGCTAGAACGACTGCTTCATTCGGCAGAATCGTGTTGGTGAATCTGGCGAAGCTCGCCGAATCGACATGCTCCCGAAGCAATTGGACGAAAATCCAGCCGACGATCGCACCTCCGAATGCGAACGCAGCGAGTAGCAACGCTACGCCGACGGGCCGATTGCCCCCCAACATTCCGCAGGCCCAAAAGATAAGTGCTCCAAGAACGACGCTAACGATTAAACCGGCAGCCGATCCTCCGATCGCCGAAATCCCATGTTCCTCGATTCTTGGCCGGCCTTTTGGCGAGGCGGAGATCGCCGCGGCACGACGAAACCGAGCGCGATGGAGATTCTGCAGTACGGCCCGACCAGCTCCCGCACTTTGGAAAATGCCGACGACTAAAACGCGATTGCCCTTCTTCGACCAAAACCTCATATCAACTTTTACAGGATGTTATCGACTTGGAAAGATCGACACACTTCAACTTCGGCGACAAGACTGATGCACTTTGTTTCATTCAGCATTCCTATAGCGGACCAAAGGTAATTAGCAGAGCCACCGCATGCGCAAAACTTTTTCGTCGCTGACGGTCATCCGCGCTTAGTACGTGACGCTACTGCAAGCATGCCCAACAGTTCATACGATTTAAGACAACCAGAGACCGTGTTTCGCGCTCAGTATGCCTTATGAAGAAACATTTACTCTCTCTAATCGCGATCCTGACGGGCATGCCGTTTCTCGCATCTTGCCAACATTCGCGAATTTAACACTCTGCAGCGAGGCAACCGAATCCCAGTTGAATACGATTCAAGTTGGTATGAAAAAATCTATTTACCTGTTGGCTATGTTAGGGTTGTTCGCTGCGTGCGAGCAAAAGACGACGACCGTCAATCCTCCTGACAAGAAAGAAAGTAACACCACAATCGTAAATCCACCGGGAAGCAGTACGACCACGACGAAAGAAGAGAAGAAGACAGATATTAACGTCAATACTTCGCCAAATCCGTAGATACATACGCGATTCATCGAGCGCGCGTTCCCAGTGGACGGAGCGCGCGCTCGGGAACGCGCATCCAAATCAAACAGACCAACCTATGCGTTTTATCCTGCTTTTAATCCTGCTCCTGCTCGTGATCGGTGCGCTCCCGGCGTGGCCGTATAGCACTGGCTGGGGATACTATCCGAGTGGACTGGGTGTCGTTCTTCTGATTGTCTTGCTGGTGGTTCTGCTCCGCCGCTAGCGGCTGGCGAGACGGAACAATCGTGTCGCCGGCAGGGACAGGGATAGATGTTTTTGACTTACACCTTATGGCGCAACGGCCTGAGTGCGTGAGTCAGTTTCTGCAAGCCCAGTTCTAGCCGCGTTTTCACGGTCCCAAGAGGGGCGCGCGTAGCAGCAGCAATTTCCCTGTGACTTAGCCCTTTAAAAAAAGCGAGCTCGACGGCTTCGCGTTGTAAACGAGGCAAGGCTCGAATGCTTTTTCTCAAAAACTTGCGGAGATCGTTTAACACAAATGCTTCTGCGCCGTCCCGGCGGGGAGTCTGTGATTCCTGGACCACTCGTTCTTCGTAGCGCTCTCGCGCACGGGAATAAGCCTGACGCCGCCGCAACCGGTCGATCGCACGACGCCGCGCGATGGTCACCATCCAGCCGAGTGGTTTCCCGGCCTTGGCTGAATAACGGCCGGCTTCCTCCCAAACCTGAATAAAGATTTCCTGCAGCACGTCGTCGGCTTCGGCCTCTTCATGAACAACGCCATCGATGGTGGCTCGCAGTCTTTTGCTATGCCGGCCGTACAACTCAGCAAGAGCGTCATGACGCCGCCCGGAAATGTGTTTCATCAGCACCTCATCCGGCACTGATGCGACCGAAGACTGATCCAGAGTATCGCTAATCATATCCGACAGGGCTGCATTCGCAGCGTTGATTCAGGCAAGCGACGTTGCTGTTTGTTAGGCGAATCGTGGCGCCAACGCCTCTTAACCGGGTCAGAAGCAAGCGCTGATGTCGCGTAAGGCCATTGATCCGGCGTAGACAGGCATCCCAATGTTGGACAGCACAGCTTAAATTTTCCTGCGGGCAAACGGCGAATGTCCACCTGTCGGCCCTTAAATTTCCTCTCGCACAGAACGCAGACTCGCTGGTCGTCGAGCGAATTCCAGCTCCTGAAAGAATCTCCTACGCGCAAGATCGACAGCCGATCATCGAGATTGAGATGAGCTACCATATGCAACGAGCAGTCTGCTCATGGCATCGAGAGACACAATCGGAGCGCTGGCTGATTGTGTGGTAGGAGAAAATCCTACGATACGTCTGTAACAGATTCGCTGCGAGAGACCGCCGCTTCAGAAATATCAAATCCAAAAGCCTACCGGGATCACCGCGTTTTTGGGAACGACGACGATCCCGTCACGAATGAAATAATTGTCTGCGTCCAGGTTCTGCGATTTCCCTTCCGGTGTAATTACGACGCCATCGCCAATACGCGCGTTCTTGTCGATGATTGCACGATCGATCACGCAATTTTTCCCGATGCCCATGGCCGGCTGCGAGGAATCGGTTAGGCCGAGCTCAAAGTAGTCCGCGCCCATCACGATGCTGTTGCGGATGGTGGCGCCGCTTTGAATGACGCTGCGTATGCCAATGACGCTTCGCTCCAAGTGCGCGTCCGAGATGATACAACCGTCAGAAATAATCGCCTGGCGCAGCGTTGCCCCATTAATTTTGCTGCCCGGTAAAAAACGGGGATGCGTGTAGATCGGAGAATCGGGCTCAAAGAAACTATATTCTGGAACCACATCAGTTAGATCGAGATTAGCCTCGTAAAAAGCGCGGATCGTTCCGATGTCTTCCCAATAACCCTTGAAGATAAACGCGCTGACATGCCGATCATTGATCGACGTTGGAATAATGTGTTTGCCGAAATCGAACAGATCGCTCTCCAAGCATTTGATGAGCACCTCCCGGTTGAAAACATAAATGCCCATTGATGCCTGAAATAATTCATCGCCTTCGTTCGCACCGATGTCGTGGAGCAATTCCCGGCTCATCTTCATTTCCTGCACACCGGATTGATCCGAGGGTTTCTCTATAAACCCGGTGATCCGCCGATCGACGCCGCTCTGCATGATGCCGAACTCAAACACCTGATGCCGCGCCACCGGTTTCGTGGCCAATGTGATGTCCGCGCCCAGCCGGATGTGCTGATGCAGCAGTGCTTGAAAATCCATCCGGTAAAGCTGATCACCGCTTAAGATCAGGTAATAATCGTACGGATGTTCAAGGAAGTAGCGCATGTTTTGCCTCACCGCGTCGGCGGTTCCTTGGTACCACTGCGAGCCCTCGGGCGTTTGTTGCGCGGCGAGGATGTCCACAAAGCTGCGCGAAAAATTATCGAACTTGTAGCTCGCCTGAATGTGCCGATGCAGTGACATGCTATTGAACTGCGTGAGCAGATAAATCGAGCGCAGGCCTGAGTTAAGACAGTTGCTGATCGAAATATCGACGATCCGATATTTGCCCCCAATCGGGACCGCTGGTTTGGCGCGGTCTTTCGTCAACGGAAACAAACGCGTGCCTGCGCCGCCGCCCATGATGATGGCAAGTGTTCGCTGTAATGTGCCCGGCGGCAACGCCCCGGGCGTCTTCTCAGTTGCACTTTGCAAAAGCGTTTTGCGATCCTCCTGAGCTCGCATTCGAACAATGAATAACCCAGCATCTACGCTTTTGCGGCAAATTTTTTGAAGTCGCGGAATGCGTGGGGCCTCACTGTTGCGGCTGAGAACCGGCGCAACTACAGTCCACGATCATGTGTGGAATTGTTGGCTACGTCGGTCGTGCGCACGCGACGCCGATCTTGCTGGACGGATTGCGACGCCTCGAATATCGGGGCTACGATTCGGCAGGAATCGCTGTGGTCGATGCAGGACAGCTCGACACACGCAAATGCGCTGGACGCATCGCCGCGCTTACGAAATTGGTCAAAAAGCAACCGGTATCCGGTTCGTTAGGCATTAGCCATACGCGCTGGGCGACGCATGGCGGGGTGAACGACGAAAACGCGCATCCACATTTTGACGCGAGTGGGAAGTTGGCGCTGGTTCACAATGGCGTCATCGAAAATTATCAGGCGCTCAAGGACGAGCTCGTCCGTGGTGGCGATACGAAATTTCGCTCCGACACTGACACGGAGGTGCTCGCGCATCTAATCGGGAAATTGTACGATGAGTCGTGCGCCAGTACGGTGGACGCGCCCGCAAAGAAGGCCCGGCTGTTTGAGGTTGTTCGCACAGCGCTCCGGCAAGTGATCGGCACCTACGGCATCGCTCTGATTCACGCAGATGTGCCGGACTTCATGATCGGCGCGCGCCGTGGAAGTCCGCTCGTGCTCGGAGTGGGAAACGGTGAAAATTTTCTGGCCAGTGATGTAAGCGCGATCGTCGCTTATACGCGCGACGCAGTTTATCTAAATGACTTCGATGTTGTCGCGGTCGGACCCGATAAATTCGAGATTAGTTCGCTCGCCGGCGATAGCACCGAGCATCCGGTCAGCAAAGTAGATTTCACAGCCGAAGATGTCGGTAAAGGGGATTATCCCCACTACATGCTCAAGGAAATCTTTGAGCAACCGAACACTGTTCGAGACGCGATGCGCGGGCGGCTCAACACTGAAGAATCTACGGCAAAATTGGGCGGTTTGAACATGGCGCCTTCGCAATTGCGCGACGTCGGGCGAATCGTTTTCACCGGATGCGGCACCGCGCTACACGCCGCAAGAGTCGGCGAATATTTGATTGAGCGCATAGCGAGCATCCCAACCGAAGTGGATTACGCCAGCGAGTTTCGTCATCGCAATACGCCGATGACGCCCGAGACGCTAGTCTTCGCCATCAGCCAGAGCGGCGAAACTGCGGACACGCTTGGCGCGTTGCGAGAGAGCAAGCGTAAAGGCTTTCGGACCCTTGGAATTTGCAACAACGTCGCGAGCACCATCGCGCGTGAAAGCGATGGCGGCGTTTACATGCACGCGGGGCCGGAGATTGGCGTGGCGGCCACCAAATCATTTACTTCACAACTCACTATCCTGACGCTGCTCGGATTGCTCTTCGGACGGATGCGAAATCTCGCGACGGCGGAGGGCACGCGGATGATCGAAGCGCTACAGGCGTTGCCCGAACAAGTCGAAACCGTTCTGGAGCTGAACGATCAGGTCAAGGAAATCGCCGTCCGATATGCGGATGCGAACGGTTTCCTGTTTTTCGGCCGGCAGTTCAATTTCCCGATTGCTCTCGAAGCTGCGCTCAAGATGAAGGAGATCACGTACCTTTTTGCCGAAGGCCATCCGAGCGCAGAGCTCAAGCACGGTATCATTGCGCTGATCCGACCCGATTTGCCCTCGGTCTTCATTGCACCTGATGATTCGGTTTTTTCAAAAAACCTGAACAACATTGAGCAAGTAAAAGCTCGCAAGGGACCGATCATTGCGCTGACCAGCGGCAACTGCATGAAACATCTCAAAGGTATCGCTGATGAGGTCATCGTTCTGCCGGAAGCGCCTGATTACGTGATGCCGATTCTCGCCGTCATTCCACTCCAGCTTCTGGCGTATCATGTCGCTGTCGCACTCGGCCGCGACGTCGATAAACCGCGCAATCTCGCCAAGAGCGTAACGGTGGAGTGATCATGATCGGCTAAGGATATCGCGCTGCGATGTATGAGGAGGCGTGAATCCCAACCTCGGAAACCATACGCAGCCCACATTCCCTAACGAGGGATCCCGACTATTAGAGCGCGGCGGCAGTCGCAGTGCATTTACGCTGGACAAGACACACGGCATTTTTCAAAG
>DASXHS010000051.1:0-2751 GCA_036488345.1 Candidatus Udaeobacter sp. | reverse complement strand
TCGCGATGGGCGGCATCGAGCCGCTCCAACACTTCGGCTTTATCGTGGGAAACGTCGATGCCGGGAATTCTTTGCGCGAAAACGTGACGACAGATTTTGACCGCGCTTAACGCAGGAAATTGTTCGAAGGGTAGATCCATTCTTCAAATTCCAAATCTGCGGCACCAAATGTCAACTCTGCCGGGTGCAGTCAATGGACGTGGCGCCCTCGCCGTTTCGAAGCAGGGCGGCGCTCCTACCAGAGAGCGGCGCGAGGGCGCACCGGCTCCATTCAAACGCTCTAGCGGGATTGAACGTCGCTACTTGGAGCTGGTCCTTCGCGTCGTAGTGGTAGTCGAAATTCGTTCTTCGACTTCTTTCGGCTTGCCCATCGCATCTACGTCGCTGCCTGTGTAGTAGGTTTTTGTTGTCGTTGCACGTGGCCTGATATTGGCAAAGAGCTCCGAGTAGGTGCTCTGTGCCCCGGTAGCGCGATCGAATTCAGCCAGCGACGAGTTGTATCCGAACAGCGCTTGCAAGCGCGTCGATTGCGCAGTGAGCAGTTGCACCGTCGCGTTCAGCACATCCAACTGAACTCCCGCGCCCGCATCGAGTCGCGCCTTGGCCAGACGCAACGCTTCATCGGCCAGTTCGACGTTTTTCTCCTGGCTTTTAACCAGCTCCTCATTCTGCTGCAAATTGGAATAAGCGGTCTGTATCTCCAACTCGACCTGTCGAACGTCGTCATCGTAAGTAATTTTTGTTTCGGAAAGGAGCGCGCGTTGCTGGATGACCTGACCGGCGATCGCGCCGCTGTCCCAGATTGGCACGCTGCCTTGGACCAATGCGGTCCAACCTTTTGTAATATCATGCCAGCTCGAGTTGATCGGCGAGCTAACCCATTCGCCGCCACCGGTCGTCGTGATATTGGGAAGCCATTGGCCTGCTGTCGCGCGCACTTGTTGGAGCTGGTTCAATACGTTAGCCCGAGCTTGTTTCAGAAAGGGTCGTCGCTGCTTCCCCATTTCGATCGCGTCGGCGAGTTCGATGGGGCGCGGAATGTACGGCATGTCACCAATTACTTCGAGAGGCGGCCTATCACCAAATCGTCGCTGGAAGTCGAGACCGAGCGTCTTGGCCAGCTGCAACTTCGATATTCGCAAGTTGTTCTGGGCGGTAATCAGTTGCGGAATTTGATTGTGCAGTTGCACGTCCGCTTGCAGCACATTGAACCGTGGAACTGTTCCTGCTTCAAAGCGGTTTTGCTGGTCTTTCAACTGAGCTTCCAAAAGGTGGACGTTTTCCTCGTTCACGGTGACGAGATCACGGTTGACGATGATCTGGTAAAACTGCGTTTTCACCGTCGCGATGAGTTGGTCCAGAATATTGCGAAAGGCGAAGTAGGCGCTGTCGCGTTGAAAAAATGTGCCCCGGATCTGATTGAAAGTTGTTCCGTTAAAAATGAGCTGCGTCCCGGTAACACTGATCGCGTAGGAGACATCGCTCTGTTCAACATTCCGGACCGGGGATGGCGTTACAGCAGCCAGCGGTGTGCGAACATCGCCGACCTGCGACGGCAGTCCTTCCATCAAGGATGCGGCGCCCGAGGCGGACGTAAATCCCGACGTCGTACTCGTGTTGCCGAACACGCGCGCGCCAATGAGGTTCGGATCGGTCCATTGGAAATTTGCATTCGCATTGATCTGCGGCAGCGCCTGTGCGCGCACCTGAATAATCACGCCTTTGCTTCGTTTGATCTCCTGCTCTGCGTTGAGAAGAGTAGGGTTACGCTGCAGCGCCGTCAGAATGGCTTGATCCAAAGTAAAGGTCGGCACTCTGCTCGACGATACTGTTTCGCGATACTTTCCCTCGCTGCCGGCAAAACCAGGTTGACCAAGAATCGCGAACGTTGCGACTATTCCCAGGTAAAGAAAGAACCTTGTCATACAGCGTTAGCGATTAGACGCACAAAAGCCAGCCAGTGGATTCAACGCAGTCTGATAACATTCCCCCCAACCAAAGCAAAATCATTTCGACTGACAGTAGTCGTAAATCTTGCTGTAAATGTGCAGCCACGCCTTTTGTTCTTCTGGTGTGAGGTGATTCAGGATTTTCATAACGTTACCAACCATTTCCTCACGAATTCGGCGGACGAGAGCCGAGCCCTTCGGCGTGATGCAGACCATAACTTTGCGGCGGTCATCTCGCGCAGCTGAGCGCATCACGTACCGAAGATTTTCCAGTCGCGCCACGAGACCGCTCGCCGCAGCCGTGGTGTGACCCATTTTCTTCGCAATCTCCGACATACTAAGCACTTCCTTGCGGTCGAGATATGCGAGAAGAAAAAATTGCGGAAACGAAACGTTGCCCGGCGCGAGTTCCTTGGACAGGTGCAGCAAGAAGCAGCGCTGCATTTCCAAAATGATGTGGGAAAGCCGTTCGGCGTCCCCACGAGTTTCATCCGTCGGAATTTCTGCAAACGCGGTAACTTGTCCCGTGTTCAAGGCGATAAAACTAGGAACGGGCACGCAACCTGTCAATTCTGCTACTTTGGTAGGGACAGCGCGCTGCGCTGTCCGGACGCCGCGACGGGGCGTCCCTACCATGATTCCTAATAGACTCCTCACTCAGTCCCAGATTTGAACATCAACAATTTCATCTGCTTTTACCGACTGACCAGCCGCGACCCGTAGCAACGCATTTGCCTGGCTCAAACCAAAAAGCGCGTGCGATTCCTGACGACCGGTCGGCATGAACTTTCCGTGTTCGAGT
>DASXHS010000025.1:0-35772 GCA_036488345.1 Candidatus Udaeobacter sp. | reverse complement strand
TGCTTGACGTCCTGGATTAATCGGAACGCTTCATATTTGTCGCGCCAAAAATCCGGTGAGTAACGGCGCGACGGGACGAGCTGGCCACGGCTGTTTTCCTCGTAGATGACGTCACCGCTCAAATCGCGCAGCGGTGTCTCGAGCACATCGAAGATGAATTCCGGCCGGGTAGTTCCACACGATGGACATGCGCCCAGTTCAGCACCGAATTGGTGCTGATGTTCCGCCTCGGCGAAATACCGCAGGGCGTCGGAAGGCGCGCCGAAAAACACGAGCCGCCCGCCCTTGTCGAGCAAGATCACCTTCTGAAACATCTGGAAGATCTTCGAACTCGGCTGGTGAATGGTAACGATGACGATTTTGTTGTGCGCCATGCTCCGAATGATTTCGATTACGTGCTCGGAATCTTTCGACGACAGACCGGAGGTAGGTTCGTCAAACAGATAAACGTCCGACATTCCGATCATATCGAGCCCGATGTTGAGCCGTTTTCGTTCGCCACCGCTTAGTGTTTTCTTCTCGGGAATGCCGACGACCGCGTCGCGACGTTCGCTTAAACCGAGCTCGATCAGCTTTGCGTCCAGCCGCCGAATGCGGTCGCGCTTCGAGAGATGCGGTGCACGGATCGCCGCCGCGAACTGCAAATTCTCACCGATGGTGAGATGCTCGTCGAACGCGTCCTGTTGCGGCATGTAACTGACGTACTGCTTCAGAACGTCGAGGTTTCGGTAGAGGGATTGCCCGTTGAGCAAGACTTCGCCGCTCGTCGGCTGGAGCTGTCCGGCAAGCACTCCCATCAGCGTGCTTTTGCCCGCACCGCTTGCGCCCATCACGCAAACAAGCTCGCCACGTGTGATGCAGAAGGAAATTCCATCGAGGCCAATTTCGCCTTTGCCAAAACGGTGTGTGACTTCGTTCAGCTCGAGGCTGCGAATGATGTTTCGCTCCTCCTCGATGATGCGCTCCAAAAAATTGCATCGCAGAACCTGTCCGACATCGATTCGAATAATGTCGCCGTCCTTGAGTTCCGCGGTCGTGCGGACAGGATCGTCGCCCACCATGATTCGACGGTCCGCTTCAATGACCTCAAGCGTGCCTATCCGCCGATCGTAATCGCAAAATATTTTCAGCAGCACATCTCCGGCCGTACCGGGAGAAAGCAGGATATCGTCGGCTTGCAGGCGGCTGGGATCATTGGACACCAGATATTCCGATTTCGAAGCTTTCAGTTGAAATCGTCCGCCGAGCGCGCGTGCGCGCCGACGCAGGTCGTTCAAATCCAGCTCAGTGTCGTTATGGAAAATAATTTTGTCGTCCAGCGTCGTGTCGACCTTGGTGCCGGCTTTGAGGCGTACGCCCTTAAGTTCCGCATCGATATCGCGCAATGCCTTGACGCTCACTTTGAGTCCGAAGGTCACTCGCAGCGCGCTTTCACGCGTTCGTGAACGCTCCAACTGAACTTGCTCGGCGTCTTTAGTTACCCGGATAAAGATTTCCGGAAGCGAAACGTTCTTTTTCGCATTGAAATATTGCGCCAGCTCCTGATAGCTGAGCACCTGGTCGCCGATCAAAATTCGTTGGCCTGGGTAAATGCGACAGAACCCGCCACGCACCAAAGGTCGTCCGCGCACGGAGACGTTCTGGCCGCTGTAATTTTTCAACAGAATCAGATCGTGATACCGGAAGGCCATCAGTCGATCTGTTTCGCCGAGATTCTTCAGAATGATGTCTGCCTTGCCATCCCCCCCGAATGAGAGCGATTCCAGCGGGGATGCGCCATGCTGATAAATCGACGGGTCAGATTCTTCCGATGCGTTGAGTTGATAAACAATGTCGATCGCCTGCGCAGCCATGCCCATCTGCGACATGAACGAATAGAAAGCGACGACCTGTTCCTGCTTCAAACCTGCTTGCGAGATCAGGTCATACAGTTGAACGCCGAGCATGATCTTGCGCTCCGTACTCAATTGCAGTCCGAGCTTTTGCGCCATCGCTGCAAGGTCCTGCTGCTCGTAAAGCGCTTGGCGGAACAACTGTCGCAGCTCGGAGTAAACGGCTTCGGGATAATCGTAACGCAGAAAGCCGAGGCTCGAGTCGATCTCTTCCTCCATGATGACGCCGTCGGCTTTGGTGAAACTAGCCAGCACCTGAATCAACAACGGCAGGAGGTTCGGACCTTCCGAGACACTGCGCGGCTTGCGCAATGCCCGGCGCACGAGCCGGCGGCCAGTTCGTCGCACCCGATACGCCAGCGGGATTACCCGCTGCATCGTGCGGTCGATCTTATCGGCCATTGTTGAAACCAGCTCTGTCATGGTGATTTTCGGATGCGAATGTTACGCGAAAGCGCGAAGACACGCAATGCAATGCGGCTCCGCGAGAGCAGCGCTATCGTCCGTGCTTTGCAGGCTGGAAGCCTGCGCGACCGAACAGGCAAGGATGCCTGTGTTACAATACCTGATCCCACTTGCTCTGGTCTTTGAGCATGATTTCCCGGAGGAGACGTATGGGCGGCATGCCGTGGCTGAGCAATTCGTTGTGGAATTTTTGCAGAGAGAAATCGTTGCCTTGTTGCGCCTTGTAGTCCTCGCGCAATTTCAGGATCTGCAATTTGCCCAGGGTGTAATTCAGATAACCCGGATCGAATGTGGCGCGCATGGCTTCCTGGCGCGCCGGCTTCTGTTCGTAGTAACAGTTGTCCTGAAAAAATTTCGTCGCTTCGTCAATCGACATGTTTTGCGTGTGTACCTTAATAGACACACATAGCCGGCAAAGACGGAGCAGCGCTTCGTCAGCCTGCGCCATGCGATATTTTGCCGCGCGCTTCACATCGTCTTCGCTTGGACTGGAGTTGGACGGGCCGCCGAATCCGTCGTCGATCATCATTTTTTCGCAGTAATGTGCCCAGCCTTCGATGAAGGCGTAGCTACCAAAAATCTTTTCTACTCTGCTGGCGGGGGACGCATTCAGATGAAGGAACTGCACGTAATGTCCCGGATACACCTCATGAATCGATACTATGTCGGAGGTGTAATAATTAAATGCGGTGAGCCATTCCTCCTTTTCTTGCGGCGGCCAATCCTCTTCCGTCGGCGTGACGTAGTAATAAGCCTCGGTGGCACGTTTCTCGAACGGACCGGGAGTGTCCATCGAGGCGAAGGAGGTGGCGCGCAGATATTGCGGTGTTTCTTTTACTTTCGCGCGAACCTCCGACGGAATTCCGACCAACCGACGGGTGACAACATATTTGCGAAGCTTGTCCAGGTCCTTCGCAATGTCCGGGATCAATTTGTCCGAAGCTGGATGCTCGCTCTGGATTTGCTTGAAAACATCGATCGCCGGTTTGTTTGGGTCGATCTTTTTCGCCGCCTCGGCGAATGCTTCCTGCTCGGCTTTTAACTGCGTCATGCCGATCTCAAGAACCTTTTGTGGCGAAAGATTGACCAGTTCCGTCTGCGCCAGGAGGCGGCCGAATTTTTCTTCGCCAAGAGCGAAATCAAGTGTGGCCTTGGGAAGTTTCTCCCGTTCCAGCCACGTTGCGTAATCACTGAGTGCGTTCGCCGCTTTGCGGTTGGCCGTCTGAAATGCAACGCGGAGCTGCTCGTCTTTGAGGCCGCTTACAGCGGCGACCATGTCTTTTTTCAGAAAATCGGCTGAACCTTTGGCGATTTGGATCGCCATCTCGACAAACGGGTTTGGAAGCTTTTCATCGAGGTTTGTTCGCGCCGCAATGAGGATATTTGGAATTTGCGATTCTATGGCCACCAGGCTGCGAACGCGGTCCTCAAGCGGCGCAAAATTCCTTTTGATATAGATATTCACGTCACCCGCGCGCGCGTAGACCATGGGGTTTCGTTCGAAGACCGCCATATCTTGCATTTCAAACAGGTCTCGCTTCACCGCTGCCTGCAGAATTCGGAGGTCAATGGATTGCCGCGAACTCAGTTTCGCTGGATCAAACTTGGCCAGTCGATCGTCGAATCGCCGGAGCCGGGAGAGTTCGGCGTCGAGCGCGAGACGACTATAATCGCTGATCTTGCCGTCGTACTCGTGGAAACCGAGAGCGGTTCCCTGGAGCGGGTGAGCGGCCAGATACGTCTTCACGTATTCCTCAGCTACCCCTTCGAATTCGGCGTCCTGCGTTTGCGCGGCCAAAACCGCGCTGGGGAGCGAGAGGGCCAGCAGAACTATGAGTAGCCGAAAAACTTTCCAACAATCCCTCTCATTAACACCGGGCTTCAGCCGGGTGGAACCAGAAGACTGTGAATGGAACCGTTTCAACTGTTTGCAGTCCGCAGGAAAGCTTTCTTGGCGTCCTCGTACATCCGGCTGAAACCGGGTATTAATGAGATTACAGATGGAGGTCCTCATCCTGCGAGTTGTAACTACAGACGACCCCCGGCGTTGGGCGTTGCCAAAATTTCCTCGTGAGCGATTGTGACGCTCTCAGAGGTTGGGCAAAACATGAGTCGGATCGTGCTAATCATTCCGTTGCTGGCTTGCGTCCTGTTCGGCGCTATTCCTGGCGTTTTCTCGCAGGAAGTGCAGCCGCCCAAGACTGAAGAGGATAACGGCTACTCGCAGATTGCCATTTTCGCAAAAGCCCTTGAGTTGATCCGGCAGGATTACGTCGATGAAAACAAGACGAGCTATCACGATCTCGTCACCGCGGCAATGAAGGGAATGCTTTCGTCGCTGGATCCGCACAGCCAGTTCATGGATCCCAATGATTTTCGAGACATGCAGGACGACACGCGCAGCCGTTTCAACGGTCTCGGCATCGAAGTCTCGATGAAAAATGGCCTGCCTACAGTGGTGACGGCGATGGAGGACACGCCTGCCGCCAAGGCCGGAATTCTTTCCGGCGACCAAATCTTGCGGATCAATGGCATGTCGACGGAGAGAATGGATCTCCAGGACGCGATCAATGTTCTGCGCGGGCCTGCGGGCGCGAAACTCAGTCTGACCCTGTTGCGGCCATCAACGAAGGAAATCAAAGAGTACATGCTTCAGCGTGCAGAAATAAAAGTCCAAAGTGTTAAGGGAGAAAGATTGCTGCCGCCGGAGCTGACCGGACCATTTAGGATTGGTTATATCCGGCTGATCCAATTCAACGAGCCGACAGCCGATGAATTATCAAAAGCGATCGATGATTTGCAGAAGCAAGGCATGCAGGCGCTGATACTCGATCTCCGAAATAATCCGGGCGGCCTATTGAACAGCGCTGTGGATGTGTGCAGTCAATTTTTGCCGCCCAACACAAAGGTCGTTTCCACGCAGGGGCGGGTTCCTTCTCAACAGCATGATTACTCTACTTCCGCCGTAAGTAAGTCCCGTCCGAATTTTCCGATGGTGTTGCTGATTAACGAAGGCAGCGCGAGCGGCGCGGAGATCGTTGCCGGCGCCCTTAAGGATCTGCGTCGGGCGGTCCTGGTTGGTGAAACGACTTTTGGAAAAGGCTCCGTGCAGAATGTGCTGCAATTGCCGGACGGATCCGCCGTGCGTTTTACCACGGCCAAGTACTACACGCCCAGCCGACAGGTCATTCAAGGTAATGGCGTGACGCCGAATATTCGCGTCGGCATGACCGCTGAACAGGAGCGCGCTCTATATGCGCTGCGCAATACGGGGAATGTTAAATCAGACGACGAGATCAACATCATCAAGACCAAGGATGCACAGATGTTGCGCGCCATCGATGCACTCAAAGGCGTGATGATCTACGCACTGCAAAGTGCGCCGAAGGCGGAAGCGGTAAAGAAATAACATTCCCGTCATTCCGAGCGAAGTCGAGGAATCCCGCGGAAGTGCTACTCGATCTGCAACGGGATGTCTCGATTTCGCTCGACATGACAGTACTGGCCTTAGAGACCTCCTGTGACGAGACGGCAGTAGCGATTTTGCGCGGAGACGGTTCCGGCCACGAATTGCTTGCGAGCGAAGTGGCATCACAGGTCGCTGCCCATGAGAAATACGGCGGGATCGTACCGGAGATCGCGTCGCGCAATCATCTGATCCACGCTCCGCGGCTGCTCGATTGCGCTGCTAGTGCAGCGAAAATTCGGCTGGCAGAAATCGACGCGTTCGCTGCCACCAGTGGCCCCGGCCTGGCGAGTTCGTTGATGATCGGCGCGTCAATTGCGAAAGGCTTGGCAATCGGCTTCGGCAAAAGGTACCTCGCTATCAATCATCTCGAAGGACATTTGCTCTCGCCGTTTTTTAGCGTCCAAAAAGACGGCGTCAACATTAAGCCAAATGTATCGCTCATCGTGAGCGGCGGACACACGATGCTGGTCGTTGTTCGTGGGCTGACGAATTATCAGCTCATAGGTCACACCGTTGACGATGCTGCGGGCGAAGCATTCGACAAAGTAGCCAAAATGCTCGGACTCGGTTATCCCGGCGGCCCGGAAATTGAAAGGCAGGCCCGCGCCGGCGATCCGAAACGTTTTGATTTTCCCCGCAGCATGCTCGGCTCGGAGAATTTCAGCTTTAGCGGATTAAAAACTGCGGTGCGGTACTTGCTGCCAAAAATTGGGCCAGGCGAACAACGGCGTCTGACACAGACGCCCTACAATTTGGATGAGCAAACGCTGCGGGATCTTTGCGCATCTTTTCAGCAGGCGATCATTGACGTGCTCGTGACAAAGACAATCGGGGCAGCGCAAAAGTATCGTGTGGATCTCGTGACGATAAGCGGCGGCGTCAGTTGCAATCGGGAATTACGGGGTCAAATGCACGATGCGAGCAGCCGCAAAGGAATCGAATTCAAAAGTGCCGAGCCGTGGCTGTGCACCGATAATGCCGCCATGATCGCATTTGCCGGGTTGTTGCGATTGCAGGCTGGATTTGAATCGCAAGTAACAGAGGAGATTGATCCGAATTTGAAAGTAGCATAAGCGTCCTCGCTTGCGCCGCCAAAGATTCGCAACCGGGACGGTCGCGCTACTTCAGTACTCACGCTCCAGCAAATAATTCGCTAAAGCATGCAGCGCTTCGGCGTCGCGATTACTAAAAATCGACAAGGCGTTGTGTGCTTCGCGCGTGAGCCGTTTGGCTTCGGCGCGTGATTTCTCCAAGCCAATAACTGCAGGGTAGGTTGCTTTCTTTGCCGCCACATCTTTGCCGGCGCTTTTGCCGAGGATCTCCGAGGTCTGCGTTACATCCAGAATGTCGTCGATGATTTGGAAAGCGAGCCCCAGTCGTTGCCCGAACCGTGTGATCCCGGAAAGCTTTTTAGCATCCGCGTTGGCGCTCATCGCGCCCAGACGCACTGAACTTCTCAAAATCGCAGCAGTCTTGTTCTCGTGAATAAACTGCAACTCGCGGCGTTTGACGTTTTTGCCTTCGGCCTCAAGATCAGCGACCTGGCCGGCGATCAGTTTTTGGCTACCTGCCGCCACGGCAATTTCGCGCAACAGCGTTGACATATCGTAACGTCGCCTTGGCTCCGCATAGGAAACAATTTCGAACGCGATGGTTAATAGGGCGTCACCCGCGAGCACGGAGATGCCTTCGCCGAAAACCTTGTGGCAGGTGGGACGCCCGCGTCGGAAATCATCGTTATCCATGCTGGGAAGATCATCGTGCACGAGCGAGTACGTGTGGACGCATTCAAGTGCGCACGCCAGCGGAAGTGCATCTTTGATCTTGCCGCGACAAGCTTCAGCCGCAGCCAGACACAGAATCGGCCGCAAACGTTTGCCGCCGGCAAACAAACTGTAACGCATAGCCCGGTGAAGCGTCGTGGGCTTCCTGTTCGCCTTCGGCAAATAACGGTCGAGCGCGCCGTCGATCAGCTTCTGGCGAATAGCGAGATAGTTTTTGAGATTCACGTGGCAAAACGGCTGCTGAATTGCTGGATTCTTAATACTCGATAATGCAACCCCACGCAGAGTGTCCAGTAGCATTAGAATTGACGTTACTGTTTGACCGCAACATCATGGTCGCGGCCTAAGTTTCTTCAGAGTGGCGTGTCTTCCTCTTTGGAGGAATAGACATGAATCCGGCATTTCTTTACCGACGGAACGGCCGCTCAATCTTTTGGCTCGCATTTTTTTTTGCGCTTGCGATTCACCTCGGCGCTGTTGCGCTCGCAAAAACCAGATCTCCGAGTAATAAGCTGCTAGATGTCAGCCCGTTGTCGGATGTCGAGATCGTTGATACTGCCGAATCGGAGCCTGCGTTGTTGGAAGAATCCGCCCCGCCTCCGCCTTTGGAGCAGATCCATCCGGATCAGGACAGTTTCCAGGAGAAGAATCTCATGCCGCCACCAATTCGCGCGCATCGGAAGGCACGACCACCGTCCCTTATCGGAGGAACCACGGCGTCGTTGCGTTCGGTGAAAGCGACGGTGGCGTATGCGCCGCGCCCGGTATATCCGTACGAAGCGCGCCGCCAACGAGTGACAGGATCTGGCGTCGCGTTGCTCACGGTCAATCAAACCTCAGGGACTGTGACTGATGTCCGGATGGCGCAAAGCTGTGGCAACGTCATTCTGGACAATTCAACACTCGATGCGCTTCGAAGATGGCGTTTCAGGCCCGGGGGCGTAACTCAGGTCGAAGTGCCGATCACGTACACGCTTATGGGCGTTTCGTATTAGCGTTGACCGTTGGTGGATGTGTTATCCTCTTCGCTCGTCGGAAAGACATCGGATCCGATGCGAAGCGGCAGAACAGCTAAACGGGAGAAATTCGAGGAAATCGTACATCGATTCGAGATTCCGCTTTTTCAATACGCTCAACGCATAACCGGTGACAGGGAACAGGCGAGAGACGTTGTTCAGGAGACATTCGTCAAGTTTCAGCGTAACGGCGCGCTACGGCGTGAGGATGAGCCGGCGACCTGGCTGTTTACGGTTTGCCGAAATGCGGCGCTCAACGTGTGCCGAAAAGAGAGGCGCATGATCTACGTCGACGAGGAAGTGATTGACTCGCGCGAAAGCGAGCAACCCATGCCTTTTGACCAGCTCGAACAAAAGGAAGCGACCGGGTTCCTTTTGCGGATTGTCGGCACCCTGCCGCTGCGGCAGCAGGAAGTGATTCAACTCAAATTCCAAAACGATCTCAGTTACCAACAGATCGCGGAGATCATGCAGACAACCGCCAATAATGTGGGAGTACTGCTTCACACTGCACTGAAGACGTTGCGACAACGTTACGCTCAGGTCGCCGGAGATTTCATCCCATTTAACCCAAAGCCAAATGAGTAAAATGAATGTTGATGACCCGAAGCTGACGGCATACGCACTGGACGAACTGGACGAGTCAGAACGATCGGCAATTGCTCGTGCAACTGCTGGTTCTCCGGAAATGCAGCGGTTCGTCGCCGACACACAAGATCTCGCGCGCGCTTTGCGATCGCAGTATCGGCTCGAGTTGCAGCGAGGGTTGGTTGCGCCGGAAAAACTGAGGACTTTTCACGGCGATACTTTTTGGCCGAACGCCGGGCCGCTCGCGATTGCAGCGCTCATCGCAATCTTAGCTGTAATTGGCGCAGTTATGTTCAGCGGTAAGGAGTCGCATATCTCCGCCCCAACGGGATTGTCTTTGTCGCGTGACTCAGCTGGGCAACACGCGAATCAATTTGCCGCAGTCGAGGCAGAGGACGCTGCGCGGCCCAGCCAAAATGAGAAGTTCGAGGCTGACGCCGGTCCATACGCTTTTACTGGCGAGCGGCCGTTTGTGTCAGTGACGAGCAGACCCTGGTCGAGTGTACCGCTCGTGGTGAATTCAGCTTCTTATCTCGATGTCCGACGTTCGATTGATGCCGGCCTGCTTCCGCCTCGGGAGTCGGTGCGCATTGAAGGAATGATCAACCATTTTCCGTACGAATATTCGCAGCCGACCGCAGGTGAACCATTTTCGCTCAACCTCGCCATTGTGACTTGTCCCTGGGAACCAACGCATCGGTTGGTCCGGATCGGACTGAAGGGACACCAAGACGTTGCTGTTCGCGCGGACAGCAGGATCGAGGTCGAATTTAATCCGAGACGGGTGGCATCGTATCGATTGATTGGGTATGACAGGCAAAAAACCGAAACACAGAATTCGAACGAGGACGACGTCGGTTCGCATCCGATGGGGGCTGGATACACTTTGACCACTTTGTACGAAGTTGTGCCGCTAAAGCGCATGGGCACGGCGACCCGCACGCAAATGCTGACTGTCGCGGAAGCGGCATCGGAACCGCTGTTGACGGCAAAACTGCAACTCAAGACACGAGGCAATGATGCGGCAATCGGACTCATCCAGCGCACTTTGAGCGATACAGGATTTGATTTCGCGACAGCGCCCAGCGACTTAAAATTTGCAGCAGCGGTCGCCGAATTCGGAATGATCCTGCGCGATTCCGAATACAAGGGAAACGGATCGCTCCAACAAGTGATCGAATGGGCGCAACAAGGAACGGGCGTAGATGTGAATGGCTGTCGCGCAGATTTCATCGAGCTCGTGCGCAAGGCGCAGGCGCTCAAAAGGAGTTAAATATTTTCAGCTGTTGCTGCGGTGGCGATGGGCTTGGTGCGCATTGCGAGGAAGGCACCGATCAGCAGAATGCCGGCGCTCCAAAGCTGCGCGTGCGTGAGTCGTTCGCCATACAGCCAGGCAGAGAGCGCCATCGCGATCGCCGGGCAAAGGAGTTGGAGGCTTTGAGATAGCGCGATTCCGATTTCCCGAATCGCCACATAATACAAAACATGGGCGAGGGTAATACAGGTTACTGCAGAAACGATCAGAACCAGATTTGCTTGCAGTCCGGCATGAAATGGAGTTCCGATTTTGCCGAAAGCGAGGGTGAGCGGAAACAGGAGTGCCGAAGTGATCAAACTAACGAGACCGAAGCTACGGATCGATCCCAGCTCAGCTGACGGGCGTTTGATCAGCACCCCGTAAAGTGCCCAGCAGAATGTGGCAGTAAAGGCAATGAACAGTCCGGGCAGCGCGACATGCTGGTCATGGGAATTAGCGTTCGCCTGAAACCAGATCACACCGAATGCGCCGATTAATCCGAGCAAGGTGCCGACTTGGAATTGCCATTGCCGGATAACGACGCGTTCCTCTGGAAAGAATGCCAGCGCTAGAAGAGCGGTGAAAATGACTGAAGCCCGAGTGAAAATCGTGTAAACGCCGGGCCCGATGTAAAAAAGTGCCATTACCTGGGTGACTTGATGGACCACGTTTGGGAAGCATGGCAGCAAACAAAGTTTCACCGCATGCATATCAATGCGCGGGCCGCCGCGACGAATTTGATAGAGTAACAACGGCGCAATTGCGATACATGCGATCGAGTATCGATAGAAATTTTGTGCCCACGGATCGTAGTACCGGTTCAGGTAAAACATGAAAAGCGACGGTACCGACCAGATGAACACCGTAGCGAAAACCGCGGAGTACCCTCTCGAGAGATTGGCACGCGGATGCGATGCAGCGTCGCTATGGGAGGGCGACGTTTTATAGTTCATAGCCAGCCTGGTCGGGGTATGTTCAAGGGATGTAACGTGTGCCATCCTTCGCGCACTGGGGCCGCGTGCTGCGCGCAAGGCGCTGATCTGTTGAGACAGCGGACACTACAGCATCTCCGATGCGCGCACCTAAACTTTGGGACGCCCCTTGCATAAATTTTCTCGCCTGCCACCGGTAAATCGCGCAAAAAGTAGGCGAGAAGGAGAAATACATATGTTGAACAAACAATCACTCACTGTCGCCATCGTATCGGTTCTTTGTTGTGCGGCTGTTCAGGTCGACGGAGCGAAACCGGGCAAGGGCGGCGGCGGCGGCGGAAATCATATTCAACGCGGCATCCAGCTTGCCCAGGAAAAACATTATGACGCCGCTGCTGAGGAGTTCGGCAAAGCGATCAAAGAGAATCCGAAAGATGCGCGCGCATACGCAAATCGCGGCACCGCCTATCGCCAGGGAGCACGAACTGCCGTTGAGGCGGGAGATTCCGAGGGGGCCTCCACCAGGTATCAAGCGGCATTGGCGGATTTTGCAAAATACATCGAACTCTCCCCGAAAGATGCTTCCGGTTACACGGAACACGGTCAGACCTTATCTGAACTCAAACAGTACGACGCCGCCCTTGCCGATTTCAACAAAGCGTTGGAAATGAAGCCGGACGACATCAATACAATTAAGTTTCGGGGCTTCGCTGAGATCGGGCTCAATCAGTGGGATAAAGCGGTCGCCGATTTTACGGCGGTACTTCAAAAGAAACCCGACGATCTGCAGAGTTATGATCGGCGTGCGTTAGCGTATCGAAGCATGAAGAATTACGACGCCGCTATCGCCGACTACACATTTTTGATCACGAAAAACCCGAACGACATGGAAGCGACAACCAAGCGTGGATACACGTACAGCCTGGCGCAACAGTACCAAAACGCGATCGCCGATTATCAAGCCGAACTGAAGGTCAATCCTCAGGACAACGACACGTTTCAGCGGATGCAATATGCGCAATCTATGCTGGCGGCGAAGAACGCCTCTCCCTCGCCCACGCCGCCTATTCCGAGCCCAACGCCTGAAGAGAAAAAGGGGCTCATGGATAAAATCAGTCCGCTCTATATCGGAATTGGTGTCGTTGCTCTGATAATAATTGCTGTGCTCGTACGCCTGCTTACGCGCGGAAAAGCAGAGCCCACCAGCCACCGAATTCGCTAACGGAAGCAAGGCAAAATTTCTTTGACACTACGGTGCGCACGGTTAGTTTGCGGACGCTTTTTGCCGGACGAGGCGATCCCATGGTCGTTCAAATGCAAATTTGACGCGACTCTGGGATTTTTGACTCTCTAGTGGAAGGCACGGCCGGTTCGCCGCCCGGGTTCCCAAGGGAGGCGCTGGGTTGGTGACGAGCAGCCCATGTAGCTCAGTTGGCAGAGCACGTCCTTGGTAAGGACGAGGTCACCGGTTCGATCCCGGTCATGGGCTCAGTGAGCTTGCGACCGGCAAGAAAATCCAAATTAAAGAGGTAAAAAGAAAACGATATGGCTAAAGAAGCTTTTAAACGCGACAAGCCGCACGTAAACGTCGGCACGATTGGTCACGTTGACCACGGCAAAACCACGCTCACGGCAGCAATCACCAAGGTGCTCAGCAAAAAGGGCATGGCCGAAGTGCGCGAATACGACTCGATCGATAATGCGCCTGAGGAAAAAGAGCGTGGAATCACCATCAACACGGCGCACGTGGAGTATTCCAGCGAAAAGCGCCACTATGCTCACGTCGATTGTCCCGGTCACGCCGACTACGTGAAGAACATGATTACGGGCGCGGCTCAGATGGACGGCGCCATTCTCGTTGTCTCCGCTGCTGACGGGCCGATGCCGCAGACGCGCGAGCACATCCTGCTGGCGCGACAGGTGGGCGTGCCTTCCATCGTCGTTTTCCTCAATAAGGTCGACATGGTGGACGACGCCGAGCTTCTCGATCTCGTCGAGATGGAAGTGCGCGATCTGTTGACGCAATACGAATTTCCAGGCGACAAAATCCCAATCGTCAGAGGCAGCGCGCTCAAGGCGCTCAACGGCGACGCCGACTCGGAGAAGCAGATCACCGCGCTCGTGGAGGCGGTCGACGATTACATTCCCGTGCCCGAGCGGCCAATCGATCTGCCGTTCCTGATGCCAATCGAAGACGTGTTCAACATTGAAGGCCGCGGCACCGTCGCGACCGGTCGTGTCGAGCGAGGCATTTTGAAGAAAATGGGCGAGGTCGAACTTGTCGGCGTTCGTCCAACGGCGAAGACCGTGGCTACGGATATCGAAATGTTCCGCAAGCTCCTCGATGAAGCGCGCGCGGGCGACAACGTCGGCGTGCTGTTGCGCGGTCTCAAAAAGGAAGAGGTCGAGCGCGGACAGGTAATCGCCAAGCCCGGCTCCATTACGCCGCACAAGAAATTCAAAGCAGAAGTTTACGTCCTGAGTAAGGAAGAAGGCGGACGTCACACTCCATTCTTCAGCAATTACCGGCCACAGTTTTATTTCCGAACGACGGATGTTACCGGCACGGTCAAACTGCCTGATGGCGTGGAGATGGTCATGCCTGGCGACAACATCTCGATTGAGGTGGAGCTGATCACGCCGATAGCCATGGAGAAAACCATTCGGTTCGCAATTCGCGAAGGCGGCAAAACCGTCGGCGCGGGTCGCGTGGGTGATATTCTGGATTAACAATCTTCCTCTACCTCTTCTCTGCGTCGGGTAATTTTGAGGCGAAGGCGAGGAAGAGGAAGAGTAAGCGGAACAGGAAGATTAAATACGCCAGTAGCTCAATTGGTAGAGTAGCGGTCTCCAAAACCGTCGGTTGGGGGTTCGAGTCCCTCCTGGCGTGCGGCTAAATGAATCACGTAGCGAAGCAATGATGACCAAAGTCAAAAACTTCTTCAGCGAGGTGAAGGTCGAGCTGCAGAAATGCTCGTGGCCGTGGGAGCCGAAGGAAAAAGGTTTCCGCCGCTACAAGGAACTGGTTGACTCGACGATCGTGGTTGCCATCGCGATGCTATTGCTCGGTGGCTACGTGGCGTTGTTCGATTTTATTCTGGTGAACGTTGTCCACTTCTTCACTCGATTGCACTGATTTATGGGACAAACACTCGCAGCGAAAGATCAATGGTACGTCGTGCATGTGCTTTCCGGTCAGGAAAACAAAGTGCGCGAGAACATTGTGAAACGCGTCAAAACCGAAGAAATGGCCGACGTGGTTTACGACGTGCTTCTTCCGACCGAACGCGTCTCGGAAATCAAAAAAGGCAAGAAGACTGAAACAACACGCAAATTTTTTCCGGGTTATTTGATCGTTAACATGCATCTGCTCGACGAAAACAATCAGCTGATCGGGCGCACCTGGTATTTCATCCGCAATACACCGGGCGTGATCGGATTTGCCGGGACCAAGGACAAACCCATCCCGATGCGGCAATCGGAAGTGGAAAGCATGCTCGCGCAGATGAAGGAGCGCGAGGAGAAGGTGAAACCAAAAGTCAGCTTCGAAGTTGGCGAATCTGTGAAGGTCGCCGACGGTCCGTTCCAAAATCAGACCGGTGTCGTCGAAGAGATCGATCCCGAGCGTGGCAAGCTGCGTGTTTCTGTCACTATTTTCGGTCGAGCCACGCCGGTGGAACTGGAATACTGGCAGGTCGAACGCGGCTAAAAATCCCGACAGAATTAACAAAATGATCAGAATGTTTTCAGAAAATTTCCCGGTCACCCATTTTGTCGATTCTGCTCATTCTGTCTAAATCTCATGGCCAAAGAAATCGTAGCTCATATCAAACTCCAAATTCCCGCAGGACAAGCTAACCCCGCGCCTCCAGTGGGTACTGCTCTCGGTCCACGCGGCGTCAACATCATGGCGTTCTGCAAGGAATTTAACGCCGCTACACAGAAGCAAGCCGGTGATATTCTTCCGGTAGTAATCACTGTCTTCAAAGACAAATCGTTTACGTTCATCACCAAGAGTCCGCCCGCCGCTGTTCTGCTCAAAAAAGCCGCGAACATCGCTGCAGGTTCGAAAGAGCCTAACAAGACAAAAGTCGGAAAGGTCACTCGCAAACAAGTGATGGACATCGTGAACACCAAGCGCAAAGACCTGAACGCGCGCAATGACGAAGCCGCTTTCCGCATCATCGCCGGCACTGCCCGGCAAATGGGGCTCGAGGTCACCGATTAATTGAGCTGAGGCAAATCGCCTCATGTGGCCGACAGGCTGAAGCGCCGAGTTTCCAGTCAACGACATGCAAGCTGCATGTCGGTTTCGAACCGCTGCAACCTTATCTTCCGCTCAAATATTCCCATTGTTGCAACGCGATTGGAATATTGCCGTTTTTCCAAACGAAATCGTGGAAAGCGCGGAGATTGAATTTGTCGCCCTGTTGCATGCGCGCGTCGGCGAGAAATTTCAGGATTTGTAGTTTCCCAATCTGATAAGTCATGGCTCCGCCGGGGTTGGTGGAGAAAGCGATTGCTTCCTGGCGCGCGGTCTGTTCGTCCATTGGGACTTTTTCCTGTAGATATTTCGCGGCTTGCTCGAGCGTGAATTCGCCCAGCGCAAGTTTCACGTCCACTTCCACGCGCAGCGCCCGCAATCTCATGAAATTGTAAATGATCTCGCGCGTGTGCGGACTGTCATCGAACAACCCCGCCTGCAACATCATTTCTTCAGCGTAAAAGCCGATCCCTTCATTGGCGCCCGAATCGTAGTAGTGACACCGAATCGGGTCCTCGTTTTTCCACGAAAGGGACAGCTGAAAATAATGGCCGGGAATTCCCTCGTGTACCGTGATCGGCCGCGGATCCATTGCGGTCGCGCGCCAGAAATAGCCAAGTTTTTCCGACGGCTCAGGCACGTAACGAATGCAATTCTCATTTAGTCGTGACGGCGACGTAAAATCGTCGTGCTCAGTAAACTCAAGCGCGCGCAAATATTCGGGTGTTGGCCAAAGCGTGTAATGCTGAACCCACTTTGGAACGGTGAGAATGCCGCGCTCCTCGAGAAATTTGCGGATTTGAAGCTCTTTTTCGGCGGCATCTTTGATCCATGTATTAGTGTCCGTTGCGATCTTTAGCGGCGGCACATCTTTGTTGCGGTTCTTCTCGTACGCTTCAAACGCGACCGCCCGGTTCCATTCCTGGCGTCCCATCGCCAGAAGCTCCTCAGGCGTGAACGGCATCAGCGCCACGTTGCGCAAGTACCAGATGTACGCGTCACGACCGAGTGCGGTCTGTTGCGGAAGCTTCGGCAAACTGTCCTTGAGCTGCTGCTGAAATTTTTCGAGTACATCAGCGGCGCGATCACTCGCGGCGTTTAGCTTATCTGGCTTCAGATTCGTCGACGCAACGAGCGCGCCTGCCATCTTGTGCAGTCGCTCGCGAATACCGTCGAGATTCTGGACTGCAACACTTGCGAACGGCGCAGGCGGATTCTCGAGGTTTTCCAAGCCTTGCTGCAGGATCGACGGAATGTTTTCGATGCGCGTGAGAATTTCGCGGCTACGCGCTTCATCATATGGTGCCGGGATAGTAAGCGCTTCCGCCTGCGCGGTCAGCGTCTGTTCGACGTAAAAATTCGGGTCGCGTTTCCAACGCGGATTAACTTCCAGTTCCCAACGAACGCGCGACAATGCTGAGCCAATCAACTTGGAGTCGACCTGCTTCGGAATCCGCCATTGTGCCGGGTCTAATTTCTTCCAGCGCCCTTCAAATCCCACCAAATCTTTTTTTCGCCGGTCAATGCTCGCTCGAGACCAATCGCGCGTTCCGCCAGACCGCTCGATCCGATTGACGTCGTCAGATGTGAATGGCGCGTATTTTGCCCGCCAAGCCCAGAAATCGTTTGCTAATTGTTCCAGTGAATCGGGCTGCGCTTGGACGGCTTCAGAAGGCGTGAGCGAAATCAGCAGCAAAAGCGGTCCGAGGACGCGCACGCATCGCTTTCCCCTTTCGAGCGCCTGTAGCGATTCTGTTTTCATTCCGAGCTTCGGCGTAATCAGATGGCAAATCTTATCAAGTGTACGCTGACTAGTGCAATGGCAGTTGAATTGTGCTTGGGTGTTCGGCATCGTGGTATACCTGCACGTTGCAAGTGTGCGCGTCCTTCGCTGTTTCTTCGGAGACGATTCCGCCTGAACAGTAATTCTTTTGCCAAAAAATTGAGTTCACCGCGGTTATAACCAGGCGAAGCCGGCTGCCTTTCATCAAGCGGCGCGCTACGAATAAACCCGGATTAAAATCGCAGCGCACGATTTCGCGGGGCGTCACCAGCTTCGGTTCACGCAACGATTCGCGGTAACGCAGCCTGCGTAGATCGCTCCACAGCGCGATGCTGGTGCCGTCGGGCTGGATTTCGTACAGGTCACACTCGAGATCGATATCGGGCGTATCAATAGATAGCCACAGACTTAGCGCCGGGGATCCGACCAGCGGGGTTTCGTTCGGTAGCGGATCGGTGTGATAAACCAATCCGTCTTTGCCAATACTCAATGCGAACGTCTGATCGAGTGCGGCGGTTTTTTCTTTTGGATCGATTCCCTCCACGTTTTCGCCGCGATGTGTGTCCAACGGATCGTAAACAAAAGCGTCCATGCCATCGTTTGGCTGCTTTTCGTTCAGCGACCCGGAGCTGAAGACGCCGTTTGCGTCGCCGTTCTTCGAATCGAGGTAAAAGGTCTTTGGATTCGCAGTCAGTATCTCAAATCTGTCCGCGTATTTCCATTCGCCATTCGCGCCGGAATTGCCGGGTGCGAGCAAATAATAACCGACCTGATTTTTGAGGAATGCCGGTTTTGGTCCGGCTTTCATGGTCCAATCGTACCACTGACGGTGCAGATCATTTAAATCGACGATTGCTCCGGCGCCAAACTTTACGCCAGCGACTTCATCTGTAGGCGTGCGCGTGCCGGCATGGTCCCACGGTCCGATGATGAGAAAATGTTTGGCGCGTGCTTGCGGCGAGGCGTTTGCGATATGATCCCGGTAGTATGTGAGCGCACCCAGTTCGTCGCCGTCGTATTGACCTGTGATTGTTAGAATCGGCAGCGCGATCTTTTGGAACTGCTCAGGCGTGGGTAGCATCGCGTCGTAGTAAGCGTCGGCCATCGGGTGCTTGAGTATGCGCTGGAAATTGACCGATGGATTCCCCACGAATGAATCGAGCGATTTGAAAGGAAGATGCTTCTTGTAAGCGTCCAGGAATTTCGTGCGCCAGAATTTTTGATCACCGAAAAGATTGTTCTGTGGAGTTCGCCCGCTAGTGAGCGTGAACCATTGCACATCGTAAGTCATCCCGATGTTATTGTAGGAGGGATAATCCAGGCCGGGACGCGCGGCGGCAGCGGGCACGATCGTCGTTAGAGCCGGTGGAAATTCTTTCGCCGTTGCCCATTGATCGAATCCTGCGTACGAACCGCCCCACATCGCCACTTTACCGTCGCAAAATAGTTGCTTCGCCAGCCACGCGACGACGTCGTGTCCGTCGCGCGGTTCATTTGCGAACGGCTCGAAGTCGCCGCCGGAATTGCCGCGGCCGCGAACATCGACGAGCGCGAACGCATAACCGTGTGACGCGAAATAGGCGCCGCGCTCATGGTATGTGTCCGAGACATACGGCGTCAGCGTAAAGATTACCGGCGTCTTCGGCGGTGAGCCGTCTGGAGTCTTTGGCAAGTACAACGTCGCGTTTAATTCGACGCTGTCGCGCATTGGAATTTTGACGCCCCACCGCAGGTCGTAGTCGGAAGGTGGCGGCGCGGGGGAAGGCGCCGGAGTTGGCGATTGCGCGACGATGTTCGTTGCGAAATCCGCGCACAAAGCAGCAACAAGGAGTGATAATTTCATGTTCGCGGTGATTGAAGCGAGCCACCGACACGATAACAAGGTTGTTTGTTGTAGCTGACCTGCGTCCTCGGATCGTTTTGCCAGTTTGCAGCTACGCCAGTTTGCGAGACGATAGGCAAATGGCGCGTCGACCCGCAAGGAAGCTCCAACGTCAAAAGGAGGCGATTCGGAAACCCCTGCGCGAAGCAAGTGGTACGAGGCCGTTCTCCTCTCGAGCGGAACTAGTTTGCGCGGGCGCGGTCTTTCTTGTTGCGCTGGTTTTATACAGTTGGACGCTCGCTCCCACGGTTACTCTGACCGATAGCGGCGAGTTAATTTTGGCGGCGTACGGGCTGGGAGTGGCACATCCGCCGGGTACTCCGCTGTGGGTCATGCTCGCACATCTCGCGTCGGTTGTGCCGGTCGGAAATGTCGCTGTGCGAATCAATTTCTCGTCTGCTGTTTTCGCTGCGCTTGCCTGCGCCATGCTTACTCTCGTCGTTGCCGAATTACTCGTTACGGCTTCTTGCTTTGTCGCACCTCGGCGAAGGAACAAGACTGCGCGGCAGGGCAGCAACATTCAGAGTTCAAACGCCGGTGGGCTTTTGATTTTCGCGCCCGCGGTTGGCGCGGGACTGTTAATGGCGTTTTCCCGCACGCTTTGGGCCTACGCGACGATCACCGAAGTGTACTCTCTCAACGCGCTGCTAATCCTACTCGTCTTCTTTTTGGTTGTTCGGTGGCGGCGGCGAATCATTGAAACGCGAACGGATTCCCACGCGGCCGTCGCCACACATGACACATGGATTTATGCCGCCGCCTTCGTATTCGGCCTTGCGATGGGTGTTCATCACGTCACTGTGGCGTTGACGCTTCCGGCCATCGCTGCAGTCGTTTACAGGACAGAGGGTCTGAAGTTCTTCACCAGCCGACGCCTTTTATATGCTGCGCTGATCTCGATCACCGCGTTGATCCTTGTGTACAGTTATTTGCCGTGGGCAGCGTCGCGCTCGCCCGCGATGAACTGGGGGAATCCGCGTTCGCTCCAGGAAATTTGGTGGCATATCACCGGACGGCAGTATCGTGTGTTCTTCTCTTTTTCGCCCGCGACCGTTGGAGCGCAGTTTGTTGAATTTTGTCGAATGGCCGGCCGTGAGTTTGGCTTTGCATGGTTGCCTTTGGCGTTGTTTCTAGCGGTGGCCGGGGTCGCGAGCGGGTACAAGCGTGACCGCACGGTTTTTTGGTTTTTGCTGTTGATCGTGCTCGCCGACTTGGCTTACGCGCTGAACTACGAAATTGCCGAGGATAAGGATGCGTACTATTTACCGGCATTCATTTCGATCGCAATTGCGGTCGGACTAGGTTTCCGCTGGTTAATTCAACTTGCTCCTTCGAGGCGTTCGCCGATGTGGACGCCGTATGTGGCTGCCGCGACTGCGATTGTCCTGACATTGGCTACGGCGTTCGCTGCGACCTGGCCATTCGACAACCGCAGGCATTACTTCATTGCGGATGATTATGTTGAGAACCTGTTCAGCACCATCGCGCCCAATGGACTGTTACTCACGCAAGATTGGCAGGTCGCGTCTCCTATGTTGTACGCGCAAGAAATAGAACGACGCCGTAGCGATGTGAAAGTAGTGGACATCAATTTGCTGCGCCGCTCGTGGTACTTCGATTATCTAAAGCACGCGCATCCCGGTATGATGGACCGGTCGCGCGAAAAGATTGATCCATATGTTGCGATTCTAAAGCAATGGGAGAGCGATCCTGCAGCTTTTTCCCGGAGCCAGGACCTTACTCAAAGGATCAGCCTGGCGTTTCTGGAGATGATTCAGGCAATCGTCAGGAACGAAATAAAGACCGCGCCAGTTTATATCACGAATGATGTGCTGATTGCTGACTCACTGAACAGCTACTTGACCCGATGGATCCCCCAAACCTATCAACTTGTGCCCCAAGGGCTGGTTTTCAATCTAACCACTGACCAAAGCTTTCGTGAGTCCCCTGAGCCGCATCTCCGGATGCGGGGATTGGCTGATGGGACAGTGCGTTTTGCAAAGGATGATGTCGCAAAGCTCAAAATTTTGCCTGCGTATGCAAGAATGCTGACCAATCGTGGAAAGTACCTGGCTTCTGTCAATCAACACGACCGCGCCAACCACGCTTTCAAAGAGGCCTTGGCGCTGGATCCTGGACTTACCGCCGCGCGAGAAGGACTTGAACAAAGTGCGGCCAAACTGCGCAGGCCTTAACGCTACATGGCAATTTGCCTGTCACGTTTGCAAATTCCTTTCTTGCTAGCGTAGTGCATCGCTTCTACACGAGCGGTATGAAAATCACGTCTCGCATTTTTCTAGTTTTTCTATGGTTCGGCATGGCGGCGCACGCGGCCGATCAACCAATCGTGCTTAAAGCTGCACGGATGTTCGACGGCAAATCGAACGCGCTCGTGCAAAACGCCGTCGTTATTATAGAGGGCGACAAAATTGTCGATGCGGGAAGCAATTTGCCGACGCCGGACGGCGCGCAAGTTATCGATCTTGGCGACGCGACGCTTTCGCCTGGTTTCATGGATGCGCACACACATCTGACTGCCGATTTTTCGGGTAATTACAGCGAGCGGCGACTGCAAGAACTCGATATGAACGTTTCTGAACAGGCGATCATTGCCACGACGCACGCACGTGCCACTGTCGAGGCAGGCTTCACTACCGTGCGCGATCTAGGAAGCCGCTCCGTCAGCAGCCGGGAATTTGTCGACGTCGCGCTGCGCAATTCGATTAACAAAGGCGTGATCGTGGGCCCCCGAATGTTGGTCGCTACCAAAGGCATCGGCGCCACTGGCGGTCACTTTGATCCCACCAGCGGATTTCGCGATTTTCTTTTTGGACGCGAACCGGACTACACAGACGGCATCGCAGATGGCCCTGATGAGATTCGAAAAACCGTGCGGTTTGAGGTTAAGAATGGCGCCGATGTCATCAAGGCTGCAGTTTCTGGCGGCGTACTTTCACTCGCCGACGAAGTGGACACTCCGCAGTTGACGCCGGCTGAAATGGCGGCGCTAGTCGATGAATCGCATCGCTTACGCAAGAAAGTCGCTGTGCATTGCCACGGCGATGAAGCCGCGCGCGAGGCCATCGAGGCGGGCGTCGATTCAATTGAGCACGGTTCGTTTATGAAGCCGGAAACGCTTACGATGATGAAAAAGAAAGGAACCTTTCTCACGCCAACGCTGATGGCCTCGGAGTGGATCATGGGCAAGCTCGACAATTACCCCTCGGCGTTGCAGACGAAGGCGAAAGCGGCAACAGCGGCTCGTTCGGAAATGTTTCATAATGCGATTAAGATGGGCATCAAGATTTCATTTGGGACGGACGCAGCGGTCTTTCCACACGGACAGAATGCAAAAGAATTCAAGTTGATGGTCGATCTTGGTATGACTCCGATCGACGCATTGAAATCGGCCACGGCGAACGACGCCGAGCTTCTGGGCATCGGGCAAAAAGTCGGCACCTTGGAAAAAGGAAAACTTGCCGACATTATTGCGATGCCGGGCGATCCGACTTTCGATATCACTGCAACCGAGCGCGTCTCATTCGTAATGAGAGAGGGCAAAATCATTCGAAACGGCCCCGCGACTCCATATGCGCCACATCGATAAGTAAATCATCGAAGCGGCGGATTGTGGTCTAACGCAGCTTATCGGCCAGCCCTGTGGAAGCTCGACGCCGCACTCGGCCATGGTTGCCCAATATCGGCTCGCTAGACTGGGAGAATAACGATCGGGAACTATGCTTCACGCCGACGTCAGTTCCATCTCACAGCGGGCCTGTTCCCGATTTTTCGGCTTAACAGGTTGTTTTGACAACACATCAAATGCCGCTAGGTTCGGTGTCCCGCTTGACTGAGCGGGATAATTAAGCAGGAGCCTCGCTATTAAAAGCAGCGAACGGCGTTTGAACTGCACCGAATAATGCAAACAAATCGTAGCAAACGTTATCGCGCGGCGGCGGAGCAAGTAGATCGGACGAAGAACTACAATCTCCCCGATTCGGTCGCGACGCTAAAGAAATTCTCGCCAACCAAGTTTGACCAGACGGTGACGCTGTCATTTCGCCTTGGGGTTGATCCGAAGCAATCCGATCAAATGGTGCGCGGGACTTGCCCGCTTCCGCACGGCAGCGGAAAACAGGTGCGAGTGCTCGTGTTCGCAGAAGGTGAAGCGGCAAAGGCGGCCACAGACGCTGGCGCGGAATTCGTCGGCATGAAAGATTTGATCCACAAATGCCAGGAAGGTTTTCAGGATTTTGATGTCGCCATCGCTACACCTGCGGCAATGGCCGAAGTGCGGAAGTTGGGGAAAGTGCTCGGCCCGCGGGGGCTGATGCCCAACCCGCGGACGGGGACCGTCACCGAAGACACTGCGAAAGCGGTGCAGGAGGTGAAAGCCGGCCGCATTGAATTCAAGCTCGACAAGAATGGAAACGTTGCCGTGCCGGTTGGAAAGTTTTCGTTTGAAGAAAACGCGCTGGTGGAGAACGCAAATGCGGTGATTGAGGCTGTAATGCGCGCTCGACCGCCGACGGCTAAGGGCCGCTATCTTGAAGGTGTGACAATCAGTGCGACTATGTCCCCCGGCGTCCGCATCGATCCCGGCCCTTATCTGAGCGGAGTTTAGGACCTGAATAATTAGACCGATAGTATGCGACCAGAAAAAGCCAGCATTGTTTCAGAATTGTCCGAGGCATTGAAACGCTCGCCTTTCGTGCTCGTGACAGATTATCGCGGAATGAAGGTAGCCGATTTTAGCGAGTTGCGACAACGACTGTCGCCCGCCGGCGCCGAGGTGCACGTAGTGAAGAACAGTTTTCTTAAACTTGCGATGACGGATTCTGGTTTCCCGCAAGTTGCTGACCAGTTCGCGGGGCAAACCGCTGTTGTTACGGGGGAAGCAGATGTGGCCCCGGTAGCCAAGATTTTTAAGACGTTTGCGACGGAGTTTAAGCTGGCTGCCCTCAGGGTTGGTTTTGTCGATCGCGCAGTGCTCTCTCCTGCGGAATTGGAAACTTTGGCGGAATTGCCGGCGCGCGAAATTTTGCAGGCGCAACTGCTGGGATTGCTGTTGTCCCCGGCAACGCGCCTGGTGCGTCTGTTTAACGAACCGGCTGCGGCGTTAGCGCGGCTGTTGAGCGCGAAAGCCGAAAAGGAGGGCGCGCCCGCAACATGAATTTTGTACGGCAGGCAATTGTCTGCCGGACAAATCCAACACAAACGAAATTGTCCGAGCTGGTGGCTACCGGCTTCAATTCTTCGAAGGCTTTCGGAGGCGGCAACTGGAGGAAAAACTAAAATGGGAGATACAGATAAAATAGTAGAGCAACTCAGCAATCTTTCGGTCTTGGAGATTGCTGGATTGGTCAAGCAGCTTGAGGAAAAATGGGGAGTCAGCGCCGCTGCGCCAGTAGCGGTCGCGGCGGGACCCGGAGCCGGAGCAGGTGCCGGAGCAGCAGCTCCAGCAGCCGAAGAAAAGACCACGTTTGACGTGATCCTGACAGAAATGGGCGCAAACAAGATCGCAGTGATTAAAGAGGTGCGGAGCGCGGTTCCTGGCCTCGGCCTTGCGGAGGCGAAAGCGCTCGTAGAAGGCGCGCCTAAAACACTCAAGGAAGGCGTGACTAAGCAGGAAGCGGATGAGATCAAGAAAAAGATCGAGGCCGCAGGCGCAAAGGTCGAAATTAAATAAAACAAATCAGATTTGGGCGCTGTCGCAGCATAAAATTTGTTGCGCGGCGCCGGATCCATAATACGGTTACAACCCACTACAGTCCGCCAGACGTATTTTTACCCAGGCGCTAACAAGGCAAACCACATTACCGGCTACGAGACGGAGGTCGTCGATTTGACAGGTCACCGTTTTGGTGGCATTTTCGCGCTCTTCGCCCATCCCAGAACCGGTAAATCTGCCTGCGTCGGTCCGCGTTTGTTGGAGCCGGTGTGAGGTTTTAGCTGGTGAGCTTAAGCACTATGTCGGAACGCATCTACTTCGGAAGTATCAAGGAAGCTATCGAACCGCCCAACCTCATTGAGGTTCAGGCAAATTCATACGTCGACTTTCTTCAGAAAGACCTCGCGTATTCGAAGCGTAAAAATCAGGGCCTTCAGGCGGTTTTCAAGGAAGTTTTTCCTATCGAAAGCTACGACGAGAAGGCGGTCCTTGATTTTAGCCACTACGATATAGGCGAACCAAAATTGTCGCCGCTCGAAGCGCAACGTGAAGGGCAAACCTACAGCGCACCGTTGCACGTGACATTTCAGTTGCGGGAGGAGAAAGGCACAAAGGAAGAGAAAGTGTACATGGGCGAGATCCCGCTCATGACGCCGCAGGGTACGTTTGTCATTAACGGTGCGGAACGCGTTGTGGTAAGCCAATTACATCGTTCTCCGGGCATCGCGTTCGAATCCACGGTTCACGTCAACGGAAAGGTTCTCTATAGCTTCCGCATCATTCCAGACCGCGGTTCATGGATCGAGGTGCAATTTGATACGGCTGATCTGCTTTATATTTATCTCGACCGACGCAAGCGCCGTCGAAAATTCCTCGCGACGACTTTCCTGCGGGCCCTCGGCTATGGCTCTGATGAGGAGGTAATCAAACTTTTTTATAACATCGAGACGCTTAAGCTGAGCGATAAACTTGATGAAGAACAGCTCGCCAGCAAAGTGCTCACAGCAGATATCCGGGATGGTGAGGTGACGGTCGCACGCGCGTTCGAGCCTCTAACTCTCGCGACCGTTCGCCAGATTATGGCGCTGAATGTTCACGAGGCCAAAGTCATCGACATCTCGAACGATGACACGATCGTGAAGGCGCTCAGGAAGGATCCGGCGCACGACCAGGAAGAGGCTCTGAAAGACATTTACCGTCGTCTCCGTCCAGGCGATCCGCCGACCGTGGCCAACGCCCGCGCTTTACTCAAGAGGCTCTTTTTCGATCCGAAGAAATACGATCTTGGCCGAGTGGGTCGCTACAAAATCAATCAGAAACTCGGGATTAACGTCGATTCTTCCGAGCGCATCCTGACCGACAAAGACTTTATCGCGGCGATTAAGTATTTGATCAATCTCCGACGCGGCGAGGGCACGCTGGATGACATTGACCATCTTGGCAGTCGGCGCGTCCGGACCGTGGGCGAATTACTGGCCAACCAGTGCCGGGTCGGTCTTGCTCGCACTGAGCGTCTCGTGAAGGAGCGGATGACTCTGTTCGACATAAACGTGGATGGGATGACGCCGCAAAAGCTCATTAATCCCAAGGCGCTTAGCGCGGTCATCAGAGATTTCTTTGGTCGGTCACAGCTGTCGCAGTTTATGGATCAGACAAATCCGCTCGCGGAATTGACGCACAAGCGGCGTTTGTCCGCGCTCGGCCCTGGAGGTTTGAGCCGCGAGCGCGCCGGGTTTGAGGTGCGCGACGTTCATCCGTCGCACTACGGCCGCATTTGTCCGATCGAGACGCCCGAAGGCCCAAACATTGGCTTGATCAGCTCGATGAGCACGTTCGCGCGCATCAATGAGTTTGGTTTCATCGAAACACCGTATCGCAAGGTGACGAACGGCCGGGTCACCGATGAAATTGATTATCTCACCGCTGACCGTGAAGAGAACTTCCTCGTTGCGCAGGCGAATGCGCCCATCGATGGGCGCGGTCATTTCACCGGTGAAAAAGTTTCAGTGCGTTATCGTGGCGATTTTCTCGAAGTCGATCCCTCGAAGGTGAATTACATGGACGTCTCGCCGAAGCAGCTCGTTTCGGTAGCGGCCGGCCTCATCCCGTTTCTGGAACACGACGACGCGAACCGCGCGCTGATGGGTTCCAACATGCAACGCCAGGGCGTGCCGCTGATTGTTTCCGAGATGCCGCTGGTAGGCACTGGTCTCGAAGAAAAAGTTGCACGTGATTCACACGCAGTCGTTCTCTCGATCGACAGCGGCAAGGTCGCTTCAGTCACGGCTGACCAAATTATCGTCACAAAGGACGGCCATTTGCCCGAAAGCAAAAAGAAGGTAAAAACCGATTCCGAGTCCGGGACCTACGTTTACGAGCTCCGCAAATTCATGCGGTCGAACGCCGGCACCTGCGTAAATCAGAAGCCGATCGTTCACAAGGGCCAGCATGTAAAGCGCGGTCAAGTCATCGCCGATGGGCCGAATACTGATCGCGGCGAACTGGCGCTCGGTCGGAACGTGCTTGTCGCGTTCATGCCGTGGAATGGCTACAACTTCGAGGACGCGATCATGATCTCGGAGAAGGTCGTGAAGGAAGATATTTACACTTCCATTCACATCGATGAGTTCGAGATCGGCGCGCGCGATACAAAGTTGGGCCCAGAGGAAATTACACGCGATATCCCCAACGTAAGCGAAGAAGCTTTGCGCAATTTGGGTCCGGACGGCGTCGTGCGGGTCGGTGCGGAGGTGAAGCCCGGCGATATCTTGGTTGGGAAAATTACGCCGAAGAGCGAGACCGAACTGGCTCCTGAAGAGCGGCTGCTTCGCGCCATCTTTGGAGAGAAAGCTGCCGATGTAAAAGACACTTCACTGACCGTGCCTTCCGGAACGTACGGCATCGTGATGGACGTGAAGGTGTCGTCCCGTCGCGAAGTTTCCCGCGAGAAGCTTACTCCGGCGGAAACCAAACGGCAGCTGAAGAGCATTGGCGAAGACCACAAGCGAAAGAGAGAAGGACTCATTGAGCAGCTCACCGATTCACTTTCCAACGTTCTGCTTGGCGAAAAAATTCCTCTCGACGTCGTAAATGCCAAGAGCGGTGAAATCATTATCCCGGCCAATCGCAAAATCACGAAAACGCTGTTGAGAAAATTGGCCACTGCCCACGATCACATCGAGATCGATCCCAGCCCGATTCGGAATCGGATCCGCGAAATCATTGGCGGATACGAGCACAAGTTCGCCGAACTGGAGCTTGAACGGGATCGCGCGACGGACCGCGTGGAAAGCGGCGAGGAGATCGAACCGGGGATCATCAAGCAGGTCAAGGTTTACATCGCCAGCAAGCGCAAGCTCAGTGTCGGCGACAAAATGGCGGGCCGTCACGGGAACAAAGGCGTTGTGGCGCGCATTGTACCTGAGGAAGACATGCCGTTCCTCGCGGACGGAACCCCGGTCGAAATTGTGCTTAATCCGTTAGGCGTCCCGAGCCGCATGAATGTGGGCCAGGTTTTGGAAACGCACCTCGGCGTTGCTGCCAAAGCGCTCGGATTCAAAGTGGCCACTCCCGTGTTCGATGGAATCAAGGAAAAGCAAATTCGCGACTATCTGCGTGAGGCGAAAAAGAAAGAGGGCTTCAGCTGGGTACAGGAGAACGGTAAGGCGCGCCTGTTCGATGGTCGCACCGGCGATCCGTTCGACCAGGAAGTCGTAGTTGGCCACATCTACATGATGAAGCTCGGCCATCTTGTCGCGGACAAGATTCATGCTCGGGCAGTGGGACCGTATTCGCTTGTTACTCAACAGCCGCTCGGCGGTAAAGCGCAATATGGCGGCCAACGCTTCGGCGAAATGGAGGTCTGGGCACTCGAGGCGTATGGGGCTGCTTACACGTTGCAGGAATTGCTGACGGTTAAATCCGATGACGTTCAGGGCAGAACCCGTATCTACGAGTCGATCGTTAAAGGTGACAACTCGCTCGAAGCTGGAACGCCCGAATCCTTCAACGTGTTGATTAAGGAAATGCAGAGCCTTGGTCTCGACGTGAAAGTCGGCAGTCAGGCGCCCACCTTTCTGGAAAGCGTCGCATAATTTTTAGTTTGACACTTAATCGGAGAAATCATGAACGAACATTCCTGGCGTGAGTTAGTGGGCGAAGAACGCCCAGTAGGTTTTGATCAAGTCGCAATTGGCATCGCGTCGAGCGACACCATGCGCTCGTGGAGCAAAGGCGAAGTTAAGAATCCGGAGACAATTAATTACCGCACGTTTAAACCGGAGAAGGGTGGACTCTTCTGCGAGCGAATTTTTGGGCCGACTCGGGACTGGGAGTGTTCGTGCGGAAAATACAAGCGCATCAAGCATAAAGGCGTGATCTGCGACCGTTGCGGTGTGGAAGTTACACTTGCCCGCGTCCGTCGTGAACGAATGGGACATATAGAACTGGCCGTGCCGGTATCGCATATCTGGTTTTACAAATGCATGCCTTCGCGGATCGGACTCATGCTGGACATGAGTGCGCGTCAGCTTGAGCGCGTGATTTACTACGAAGACTACATCGTCATCGACCCTGGCAAGACGCCGTTGCAGAAAACACAACTGCTGAACGAAGTCGAATATCGTGAGGCCCAGGAACAATACGGCGAAGATTTCGTCGCTGGAATGGGCGCTGAAGCGATTAAGAAACTTCTCTCCGAGATCGACCTCGCCAAGCTCAACAAAGAGCTGGACAAAGCGATGGGAGCGACGAAGAGCAAGCAGATTCGAAAGAAACTGGCGAAACGTCTGAAGCTTGTTCAAGGGTTCCAGAGCTCACGCGCGCGGCCGGAGTGGATGATCCTCGAGGTGCTGCCGGTGATTCCGCCGGATTTGCGTCCTTTAGTGCCGTTGGAAGGTGGACGTTTCGCCACGTCCGACCTCAATGATCTTTATCGTCGCGTGATCAATCGTAACAACCGGCTCAAGAATCTGCTCATGCTGAAGACGCCGGATGTCATCATCCGAAATGAGAAACGCATGTTGCAGGAAGCCGTCGACGCTTTGTTCGACAATGGCAGGCATGGTCGCGCCGTGACTGGCGCAGGCAATCGTCCGCTCAAGTCCCTGAGCGACATGCTCAAAGGCAAAGGCGGCCGGTTCCGTCAGAACTTGTTAGGCAAACGCGTCGATTATTCGGGCCGCTCGGTGATTGTCATCGGGCCGGAGCTCAAACTGAATCAGTGCGGGCTGCCGAAAAAGATGGCATTGGTTCTTTTCGAGCCGTTCATCATTCGTCGGCTGAAAGATCTCGGGTACGTCCACACGGTACGCAGCGCGAAAAAGATGATTGAGCGCCAGACTCCTGAAGTCTGGGACATTCTTGACGAAGTAACCAGGGGCCATCCTGTACTTCTGAATCGTGCTCCGACTTTGCACCGTCTCTCCATTCAGGCGTTTGAACCGCAGTTGATTGAGGGTGAAGCCATTCGCATTCACCCGCTGGTTTGCACCGCCTACAACGCCGACTTCGATGGCGATCAAATGGCAGTGCACGTTCCGCTGTCAGTCGAGGCGCAGTTGGAAGCGCGCATGCTGATGCTCGCGCCGAACAATATTTTCTCTCCATCGAGCGGTAAACCGATTACCACGCCAAGTCAGGACATCACCCTCGGTTGCTATTACATAACTCAAAATCCGCGGCTGCCGAAGAAGGATGGGCGTCATCTATCGCTATTTGCGGATGCTTCCGAAGTCGAATTCGCGATGGCCGAAGGCACGATCAAAACGCATGATCGGATTTTGTTCAAGAATCCGGATCGCGGGCATCAAACTATTTTTGGAAATTCCGAAATCAACATTATCGAGACAACCGCCGGGCGCGTCATTTTTGGTCAAATTTGGCCGAAAGAACTTGGTTTCTTCAACAAACCAGCGGGCAAGAAACAACTCAGCGATATCATTTGGCGCTGCTATCAAATCGCCGGCCCCGCCGTTACCGTGGCCACGCTGGATAAGCTGAAAGAACTCGGGTTTAGAGAAGCGACTCGGGCTGGTATCTCGATTGGCATCGAGGACATGATCATTCCAAAACGGAAAGAAACCGAGTTGGAGAATGCGTATAAGCAGGTCAAACAGGTGGACCAGCAATATCGTCGCGGCATCATTACCGACGGTGAACGATACAACAAAATCATCGATATTTGGACGCATGCCGGCGATCAAATCTCGAATGTGATGTTCCGTGAGATCGAGGAAAATCAGGATCGCAAAGAATATAATCCGATCAATTTAATGGTCGATTCCGGCGCGCGCGGCAACCGGCAACAGGTACGCCAGCTCGCGGGCATGCGCGGTTTGATGGCCAAGCCAAGCGGCGAAATCATCGAGCGGCCGATCACCTCAAATTTCCGCGAAGGACTTACCGTGCTGGAGTACTTCATTTCCACCCACGGTGCGCGCAAGGGTCTTGCCGATACGGCGCTAAAAACCGCGGACTCCGGTTATCTCACCCGCAAACTCGTGGATGCGGCACAGGATGTGATCATCGTTAAGGACGATTGCGGAACTGTGAACGGCATCGTCGTGCGCTCAATTTACGAAGGCGACGAGGAAGTCGTCGATCTTGGCCAGCGCATCATCGGGCGCGTGAGCTGCGAAACAATCGGCGACCCGGTGGATAAAAAGAAAAAGATCGTTAAGGCAAACCAATACGTCGACGAGAAGATCGCAGCCGACTTACAACGCATCGGCGTCGAGCAACTCAAGATCCGCTCAGTGCTGACATGCGAGTGTGGCCGAGGCGTCTGCGCGATGTGCTACGGTCGAAACCTCGCCACTGGCGACTTCGTGAAGCTCGGTGAAGCTGTCGGTATTATCGCCGCGCAGTCCATCGGCGAACCGGGGACGCAGTTGACGATGCGCACATTCCACATCGGCGGCACGGCCAGTCAGACATTTAAGCAACCGATCATCAAGGCGAAGAACGATGGCACGGTGCAGTTCAATGATTTGCGGACCGTGCAGGCACTCGACGGAAGTTGGATCGTCTTGAACAAAAACGGCTCAATCAGCGTGCATAACGAAGAGGGCCGCGAACTGGAGCGCTACAACATCGTTGTCGGCTCAGTGATTTCCAAGGAGGACGGCGCGTCTGTGAAGAAGGGCGAAACGTTTGTGCAATGGGATCCGTACAACGTGCCGATCCTCACCGACAAGGGCGGAAAGATCGAATTCCGCGACATGATTGCCGGCGTAACGATTAAACGCGAAGTCGATGAAGCGACAGGCCTCATGGGAACCATGGTCATTGAGCACAAGGAAGACCTGCACCCGCAAGTGGTTGTTGTAGACGACAAAAAGGAAGTGCTCGCGAGCTATTCAATTCCCGCAGGCGCTCACGTCATCGTTGAGGAGGGTCAGAAGATACGGGCAGGCGCATTGCTGGCAAAAACCCCACGCAAAGTCGCAAAGACAAAGGACATCACAGGTGGTTTGCCGCGCGTTGCGGAATTGTTCGAAGCTCGTCGGCCCAAGGATGCGGCTGAGATCGCCAAGATCGATGGCATCGTCGAGCTGGGTGGAACAGTACGCGGCAAACGCAGCTTGGTTTTGAAAGATCCGGACACGGGCTCTGAAGAAGAGCATCTCATTCCCCTCACCAAGCACATTATCGTATTCAAAGGCGATTTCGTGAAGAAGGGCCAACAACTGACCGAAGGCCCCATTGTGCCACACGAGATTTTGGAAGTGTGCGGCCCGCAGGAGTTGCAGGAGCACTTGGTGAACGAGGTGCAGGAGGTTTATCGGCTCCAGGGCGTGGAGATTAATGATAAGCACATCGAGATCATCGTGCGCCAAATGTTGCGCAAAGTGAAGATCACCGATCCCGGCGATACCGCGCTGCTCTGGGGCGATCAGGTCGATAAACTCGACTTCGACGGAGAGAACAAGAAAGTCGTGGAGAAGGGCGGCAAGCCTGCGGAAGCTGTTCCGGTGCTGCTCGGCATCACTAAGGCTTCGTTGGAAACCGACAGCTTTATTTCTGCGGCTTCGTTCCAGGATACGACACGTGTGCTCACTGAAGCGGCTACGCTTGGCAAAATCGACAGGCTGCGGGGCTTCAAAGAAAACGTCATCATGGGTCACCTGATTCCTGCCGGAACCGGGTTCCCTGAACATCGTCAGCTCAAGCTGGTGGAGAAAGGCGAACCGGTTGGCGCGCCAGTGATGGAAGAAGCCGAACCGCAACCAGCGATTGGGTAAGGGATGGGGCAGTGGAGTAGTGGAGTGATGGAGCATTGGTCCCATCCGTCCCATTAGTCCGCATGTCCATCGTTACCAAGACTGGCGACAAAGGCGAAACGTCGCTGATGTACGGACGACGGCTATCGAAAGCCGACCCACGTGTTGATGCCTATGGATGCGTTGATGAGTTGAGCGCCGCCCTTGGTCTCGCCCGGTCTATTGCGAATGATGGTTTCCTTTCCGACCAAATCCTGGCAACGCAAAAAGATCTAATCGTCGTAATGGGCGAACTGGCCACAGCGCCCTCCGACCACAACCGGTACGTCAAAGACGGCTTTCATGTCACGACAAACGAGATGGTTGATCGCATCACTTCGGTCGTTGTCGATCTTGAGAAAGACAAAACGCTTTATCCGAAAGACTGGGTGATCCCCGGTGCCACCGCACTTTCCGCAGCTCTCGATTTTGCCCGAACAACATGCCGCCGCGCAGAGCGGCGCATCGCCACGCTGCGCCAAGAGGAAAAAGATTTTAACCCCGAGATTTTACGTTATCTGAATCGGCTCTCCGACCTGTGCTGGGTCTTGGCGAGATATGCTGATAAGCGCAACGGCTAACGGCGGCGCATCGGCCCACGAAGCGCGACGGTCGAAAAATTTCCCAAGTTGGTTCTGGGTGCTGGTTATCTCTAAGTAAGGAGCGCTGGAAGCACAGCTACAAAGCAGCGCGGACATGATTAAGCCAAGCAGCGTGTCGCTTGATCGGAGCGATTCAGTGGTCTCCGCCTCTCAGTGCTGCGGTGGTATGAAAGCGAGCGGGGATAAACGCCCTGTTGGGTTTAATTGACTTTATACATTGCCATCATGCCGGAATTTACATGCTCAGCAACGTGACAATGAAACATCCACAAACCAGCATTGTCCGCGGTCATGTCAACGCTCTTCATCGATGCCGGTAATAGTTCTACCACGTCGGTATAAACACCTCGATCAAGAACAACATTGGCGTGCCAGTGTGGAGTATGGAGATCGATTTCGTCGCCCAGACCGATAAGATGCCAGCGGACATGTTCGCCCTTATTCATCTCAAGGCCCGGAAGATTATCAAAGATGTAACCATTAATCGTATATTTCATGCTGCCTTCGAGTTTTTCTCCGGTCATCCCAGCGTGTGACTCTTTAAAAATCATGAACATTGTGACGAATTCCTTACTGACATCATTGGGCGTGCCGTCTTTATTGGCATATCGGGCACTGGTAATGATGATCGGCCCCATCAAGCCGTCGTAAACATCTTGAACGGCTTCTACATGGGAGTGATATAGCCAAATTTTGGATCCACCTTCGTTTGGTCCAGGTGCCGCCTCTTTCCGCACGTGCCACGTGTACGTGTATTTCTTTCCCGGCATCACTTTATCGCCTGCTCCCTTTGGCATGTTTACCATTTTCTCCATGCCCTTCAAAATTTCACTTATGTCACTCATCTGGTGCATTAAGGCGCCCTCGTTATCTCTGTCGTAGAAAAGCCCGTGCGGATGGATGCTATACGGTTTTGGGGGACTCGAAATGTTCATCGGGCCAGGCACCGGACCAGCCTTGTTGTAGAACACTACCTTAATTGTATCGCCTTCAACGCCCCGAATAATCGGGCCGAGAATTCCCAGCCAGGCGGGTTGGGGCTTTTTAGTAGTAAATGTATCATCAGTGTATTCAATATATCTCACCTTCTGATATTTAGTCTGGCCGCCCCACTTTTTTGGTATGTCTATGCCCGTGTACGGATCCTTCCCACCTGGGGCATAATCCCATTCGACATCTTCAGCAGCGATGTAGTAGGTGCGGGTCTGGGGTTGGTAGGATCCAGTGACTTTTTGCGAGCTATTGCCTGATGCTCGATTTGCGTATGATCGATCGACAAGGATGATCAATACCAAACAAACAAAAAGGACGAGAAGTTTGATGACCTTCATTTGTTTATCGTAACATGCTTTGCATGGCTCAACCAAACTGCGATCATGGGTCCTGATTGCGGCTGCAATTGATCGCTAAAAATTGGCAACGCTCCGGCAGCGAGTCCTGTTTTGCATGAGCGCTTTTTATCCCAACGTCGGAATAGCGTTTGGAGGCGATGCTCACGCAGCCGCAGAACGATTCGCGGCCGCTCCTGTTGGAAGCAACCGTTCAAGGAGGTGCCTAGGAAACCTTTGGGGGCGAATATATTTAGCGCAGTGCTGGTCTGAAAAACCCGGACGATTACGGCTTGTATTGGCAGAGTTACATCGGCAAGCCGATACGGCAGACGACAATTGGGGTGACGGTTAGCTACTAAGCGGCAGGCTCTGGAGCTCTAATTCTTCGCGGGCGCTCCCCCGTAAGATCCCTTCGTCGCGGTGCCTGGTGGTTGTTGATGTCCAATTCTCGGGTTTCGTCGAGCCCCCTCCTCCTGATCTGAAAGCGACTGCCGCGCTAACGCCGGCATCCCAGGAGGCAAATTGTGTACGGCCG
>DASXHS010000207.1:0-4854 GCA_036488345.1 Candidatus Udaeobacter sp. | reverse complement strand
GTGAACGACGGATCCACCGATGGGACGGGAGCAATCGCGCGTGAAAGATTAAAGTCGGCACCGATCACCACGCGTTTGCTGGAGAATTTTCCGAACCGCGGAAAGGGCGCTGCGGTGCGATCTGGATTGCTTGCTGCACGGACACCAATCGGGCTGTTTTCCGACGCTGATCTTTCCACGCCACTTGAGGAGACGCCGAAACTGATCGAGCCCATAACAGATGGCGAAGTGGACATCGCATTTGGTTCGCGCGCCTTGGATCGCAGTTTGATCGGCGTGCATCAGCCGTGGCGGCGCGAGCAGGGCGGCCGCGTTTTCAATTTGCTGGTGCGGTTCTCCACAGGGTTGCCGTTTTGGGACACGCAATGCGGATTCAAAGCGTTTCGTCTCGAGGCGTGCCGGCCGATTCTTGAAGCAGCGCAGATCGAAGGCTTCGCGTTCGATGTGGAGCTGCTTTATCGCGCGCATCGGGCCGGTTTACGGATCCGCGAAGTTCCAGTGCGTTGGAACCATGCCGCGGGGAGTAAAGTAAGTTTTTTCCGCGACAGCCTTCGCATGTTACGCGAAGTGATCGCGCTGCGCGCGAGCTCATGATCCAAGGTGGAACGCGTTATCCCCAACGCGTTGGCTAACGGTGCTTGCCGCCTGATTTTCGACGCGCTGCACGGAAAGAGATTACTGGCCTTCGGCGATAGACATCGTCTTCGGAGAAGACGATCCACCTGTTTGCGTCCCTTTTCTTTCTTGCGCAGACATCTAAATTATTTGTTCCGCTCTTCTTCCCATGCAGTCCTTCCACTTTCATCCAGCGGTCGCGCGGTGGTTCGAACAAACGTTCGGTTCACCGACAGAACCACAAATGCGCGGTTGGCCGGCCATTCAATCCGGCCGGCACGCGCTGATTTCTGCGCCTACTGGCTCGGGCAAAACGCTGGCTGCGTTTCTCGCTTCGCTCGATGCATTGTTTCGACGGGGCGCGGAAGATCATTTGCCTGATGAGACGCAAGTCGTTTACGTCTCGCCACTCAAGGCGTTGAGCAACGATATCCGGAAGAATCTTCAGGAACCGCTATCGGGGATTCGCGCGTTACTAGGGGAGGCAAATGGCCGCAACATCGATGTGCGCGCCGAAGTGCGCACCGGCGATACGACTGCGGCGCAACGCCAGGCGCTGATTAAAAGGCCGCCGCACATTCTGGTTACTACGCCGGAGTCGTTATATCTGCTGCTTACATCTGAATCCGGCCGGAGAATGTTGGGCACTGCGCGCACGCTTATCCTCGATGAGATCCACGCGGTGGTGGATGACCGTCGTGGCGCGCACCTCGCATTAAGCGTCGAACGTTTGGCCGCACTCGTGCAAGGTCCACTACAGCGAATCGGTTTATCCGCAACGCAGAAACCGATCGAAGAAGTAGCGCGTTTTCTCGTTGGCACTCGCGCTGTCAACGAGGCTGGCGATCCGGATTGCGAGATCATCGATATCGGTCACCGCCGCGAACTGGATGTGGCGATCGAAATGCCCAAATCGCCGCTCGAGGCGGTGATGTCGAATGAAGTTTGGGAGGAAGTTTACCGTCGGCTCGCAGAGTTAATCGAGGCGCATCGAACAACTTTGGTTTTCGTCAACACACGTCGCATGGCCGAGCGGGTCACGCATCACCTGAGCGAGTTGCTGGGCGCCGACGCTGTGACTTCACATCACGGAAGTCTTTCCGCAAAACTGCGGCTGGACGCGGAAGACCGATTGAAACGGGGCGAATTGAAAGCGCTCGTCGCAACGGCTTCGCTGGAGTTGGGAATTGATATTGGCTCGGTTGATCTAGTTTGCCAGTTAGGCACGACGCGCTCGATAGCGACATTGCTGCAACGTGTCGGCCGGGCTGAGCACAAGCGAGGTGGTTTGCCGAAAGGCCGAATTTTCCCGTTGAGCCGCGATGAGTTGATCGAATGCGCGGCGCTGCTGCGCTGTGTTAATCGCGGCGACCTTGATCGGCTGACGATTCCCGAAAAACCGCTGGATGTGCTGGCGCAGCAAGTCGTTGCCGCGGCTTCGACTGAAGATTGGGATGAGAACAAATTTTTCGAGCTCGTCTGTTCAGCCTGGCCGTACCGCAATCTCACGCGCGCTGAGTTCGACCAGGTCGTGACAATGCTCTCTGAAGGTTTCAGTACAAAGCGCGGGCGGCGCTCGGCTTTGATTCATCATGACGCGATCAATCATCGTTTGCGCGGCAGGCGCGGAGCACGACTGACTGCACTGACATCCGGCGGAGCTATTCCTGATAACACTGATTATCGAGTGATCCTCGAGCCGTCAGAAACTTTCGTGGGCACAGTCAACGAAGATTTCGCCGTCGAGAGTCTCGCTGGAGATATCTTTCAACTTGGAAATGCATCGTGGCGAATCCTGCGGGTGAATGCCGGGGTCGTTAGGGTGGAGGACGCAAAAGGTCAGCCGCCGGGAATTCCATTTTGGCTGGGCGAAGCTCCCGCGCGGACCGACGAGCTTTCGGGCGCGGTTTCTAATTTACGGATGGAAATCGAAAAGCATTTGTCCGGTCCGTGGAGTCGGCCCGCCCCCGGGCCGGAGGAGGCGAGGGACAGTCACGGTCAGCGGCGCGAGGGCGCGCCGGCTCCAATGCGAGAAATTGAAGAATGGGTCGCTAAAGAATTTCAGTTGCCACAAAACGCCGCGGAACAGGTCGCCGCCTATTTTGCAGACGCATATCGTTCGTTAGGCGTAGTTCCCTCACAGCAAACACTGGTTCTCGAGCGCTTCTTCGATGAATCGGGCGGTATGCAGCTGGTTTTGCATGCGCCTTTCGGCAGCCGAGTCAATCGCGCCTGGGGTTTGGCGCTCCGGAAACGCTTTTGCCGTTCGTTTAATTTCGAACTGCAGGCCGCGGCAACCGATGACGCAATCGTGATTTCGCTCGGTACGCAGCATTCGTTTCCGCTCGACGAAGTTTTTCGGTATCTCAATTCCAAAACAGTTCGAGAGCTTTTGGTTCAAGCGTTGCTCGACGCGCCGATGTTCACGATTCGCTGGCGCTGGAACGCAACCCGTTCGCTCGCGGTACCGCGTTTCCGTGGCGGCGCGAAAATCGCCGCGCCACTGCAACGGATGGAATCGGAAAATCTTTTGGCCGCAGTTTTCCCGGATCAACTAGCCTGCCTGGAGCACATCGTGGGCGACCGCGAGATTCCGGATCACCCGCTGGTGAAGCAGACGATTGATGATTGCCTCACCGAAGCAATGGACATCGACGGATTGGAGGAAGTGCTGCGTAGAATTGAGCACGGCGAGATCCGCTGTATCGCGCGCGACTTGCCGGAACCGTCGCCGCTCGCGGCCGAGATCCTGAATGCACGGCCATACGCGTTCCTCGACAACGCGCCGTTGGAAGAACGCCGGACTCAAGCCGTTTACACGCGTCGCGCCTCGGACAGAAACGGCAGCGACGGACTTGGCGTTCTCGACGCCGCCGCAATCGAAAAGGTTAAGACTGAAGCCTGGCCCGAAGCAACGAACGCCGATGAACTGCATGACGCGCTGATGTTGATCGGCGCAATGACGCGCGATGAACTTCAACGAACGTCTGAGAGTAGCGCGAGCCTCCGGCTTGCGCCGCCCGCGGAACGCAAGCGAGACGCATGCGCTACCTTTGAAAGCAACGGCGCGGTTTCGGGGCACTTATTGGAAGAACTCATAGCCTCCGATCGAGCAGCGCGACTTCAGGTTAGCGATAAAGTTTTTCACATCGCGGCGGAACGGCTTTCGATGCTCCAGGCGATCTATCCGAACGCTGTCTGTGAGCCGGAATTGATCTTACCCGATTCCATGCGCGAAAAAAACTGGGAACGCGCCGATGCGATTCGCGAATTGGTTCGCGGGCGCATGGAGGTTTGCGGACCAATTACGGTCAGGGAGGTCGCAAATACACTGGTTTTGCAACAGCCGGAAATTGACGCAGCACTGCTCGCACTCGAAGCGGAAGGTTTTGTATTGCGCGGCAAATTTCATCCCGATGCCGCCGAGCAGGAGTGGTGTGATCGCAGATTGTTGGCGCGAATTCATCGGCTCACGATCGATCGATTGCGCGCGGAAATTCAGCCGGTCTCGATTCACGATTTCTATCGTTTCCTTCTTTCCTGGCAGCGAGCTGATCAGGAACATCGGACCGAAGGTCTGGAAGGCTTGCAATCCGTCCTGGAACAGCTCGACGGTTGCGAGTTGCCACTGGCTGCGTGGGAATCGGCGGTGCTTCCGGCGCGTGTCGCCGATTACGATCCCGAATGGCTGGACCGGCTCTGTTTTTCCGGTCGGGTTGGCTGGGGACGTTTAAGCACTCCGCAAAATTCAAGCGCACGAGCATCGGCGCCGTTGCGGACAAGTCCAATCGCGCTTTATCTGCGCGAAAATCTCGCCGATTGGCTCACGTTGACTCTGCCGAAATCGGCGATTGAACTTTCGGTCACCAGTCAAGATGTGTTTGAGGCACTGCAAAGTGGCGGTGCGCTTTTCTTCAGCGAATTGGTCAATCGTAGCGGCTTGCTGCCTTCCCAAGTTGAAGAGGCTTTGTCGCAGCTCGCGGCGCTCGGTCTGGTAACTTCAGACAGTTTCGACGGGTTACGCGCGCTTCTTGTTCCTTCAAATAAACGTCCGACCTTTGGCCGAACTGCTGCAAAACGCCGGCGCAAAACAAACCTCGCCAGCATCGAGTTCGCAGGTCGCTGGTCATTATTGCCAAGGAGCGGTGCCTCTTTAGCAACAATGGGCGCATCAAACGGCGCAGGCCCGCGCGAGGCGGCGATTGAAAAATTCGCACGGGTTTTGCTGCGCCGTTACGG
>DASXHS010000071.1:0-10538 GCA_036488345.1 Candidatus Udaeobacter sp. | reverse complement strand
CAACTCACGCGGCGCTTTCGATGTTGTCGCGGATAAACGCATCGGCATCAGCCGCTCTGCGCATCTGCCGTGGCGATTTACGTTGCGCGGGAGCCCGTTCGTGAGTCGTGCCGTAAAGCTGTAGGTGGAACGTGTTGTCCTGGCGTGCAGCTCTGCAGTTCTAATTCGGCCAGCGCCTGCAGCGATATCTTTGACATCGCCTTCGGGAGAAGTCGATCCACCTCGTTGACTCGTGCGCCGCTTCACCGAAATTCTGCCTCGACAAAATTGTAGGGCGTCCGTATCAGACGCCGGCGTTTCGCAGAAACGCCTTACAACGAATGAACAAAACCAAACAGCGTGTTCTTCTCGGAATGAGCGGTGGAGTGGATTCCAGCGTTGCCGGATACTTGCTGCGCGAACAAGGCTACGACGTGATCGGCGTGACGATGAAAGTCTGGCCGCAAGACTGCATCTCCCGCGCCGAGGACAAATGCTGCGGTCCCCAAGCGGTCGCGGATGCACGCGGTGTGGCGCATTCCCTCGGTATTCCGCATTACGTTGTTGATGAAGCCGATCAGTTCGAGCGCGTCGTGATTGATTATTTCGCCAGCGAGTACCAGGCAGGCCGGACGCCGAACCCGTGCGTGATGTGCAACGAAAAACTAAAGTTTGGCAATCTCTGGAGTAAAGCGGCAGCGCTTGGGTGTGATTACATCGCGACGGGTCATTACGCGATTATCGAACATGGAGCCGGGACGCCCTCGTCCCGACGCGGCGATGGCGCCGCGGCTCCATATGCCGTGCTTCGCAAAGGTATCGATCCGCGGAAAGATCAGTCCTATTTCTTATTTAGTTTGCGACAACCACAACTTCGCCGCGCGCTTACACCGCTGGGCACAATGGCGAAACCTCAAATTCGGGAGATCGCTCACTCGTTAGGCCTGAAAGTGGCCGACAAGGTCGATAGCCAGGAAATTTGTTTTGTACCGGGGAATGATTACAAAGAGTTTTTGCGGTCGCACCTGGGGGAAAACGAATTTCATCGCGGCGAGATTTATGATGTTGATGGAAACTTCGTTGCCGAACACGGCGGCATAGAGCTCTTTACGATCGGCCAGCGCAAAGGACTTCCGGGCGGATCGTTGCGGCCGCGTTACGTCGTCGATTTAGATCCGGCAACAAATCGCGTCATTGTTGGCGACGCCGACGACCTTGTTTGCGAGGAGTTCGATATCGATCGTGTGAATTGGCATCCCGCTGCCCGGGTCACGGACCGCGGCTCCTTCGAAGCCGTGGTGAAGATCCGGTACAATCATCCCGGAACCGTTGCAACGGTGCTGCCATTGGAGAATGATCACGCCCACGTGCGGCTGCACGACCCGCAGCGTGCGGTCACTCCGGGTCAAGCCGCGGTAATTTACGATGGCGACGCTGTGCTCGGTGGCGGTTGGATCTGTCGTTCCGCTCGCCACAAGTGCAAAGGGTGGAACGCGTTGTCCTCAACGCGTTGAAATCGCGGCTTTACCGCCTGATAATGTTTGCGCCTTCGGCGCGATGCCATCGTCTTCGGAGAAGACGATCCACCCTCACCGATGAAGAGCATAACTAGCTGAATCCATGTCTGAAAAAGTTCTTCTGGCACTAAGCACCTTTCCAGATCAGGAAACGGCGCGGGAAATTTCGAATGAACTTGTCACGAAAAAGCTCGCGGCCTGTGCGAATATTTTGCCGGGGGTTGAATCGATTTACCGCTGGAAAGAACAAATTGAATCGGGAAACGAAACCCTCGTGCTGTTCAAACTGAGTGAGGATAGGCAATCAGAGTTCCAGGAAAAATTGCGCTCATTGCATCCCTACGAAGTTCCGGAAATCATCTTTGTTCCGATTTCGAGCGGGCTGCCCGAATATTTGCGCTGGGTTACCGAAAGCTGCAGTTAGCCGCGCCGACGTTTCTTGCCAATGAGATAAATTGCGACGCCGATCGCATTCGCAATTCCGGTCACGGCAATAATTTTCAGGCCGAAACTTAGCGGGCTCGGTACGTCGATAATCGGGTAGATAGTGAAAAAAATAGCGGAAAGCGCGACGGCAGCGCCACAGATCGCCGCAATGCGCAACCAGATAGGAGCGCCCGAACGAATCGCGCCCGCGCCAAAAATTGGTATTGCGAACATCGTGAAGTAAACAATGCCGTAGAAAACATTCGCGGCATTATCGACGAGTTGAAACGCTTCCTGGATTCCGGCACCGATTTGGCTGGCTATGGCAATAAGAAGTGTAGTCGCGCCAACGAAGATGATGGAATTAATTGGTGTTTTGTATCGCGGATGCAGACGCGAAAACCAATTCGGCAGCAGCCGATCCCAGCCCGCAACCATCGGTAATCGCGAGCTGCCGGTGACGTGAATGCTGGTCGAAGCAATCGTTCTAGTGGTCATTAACAGAATTCCAATTGACGCGATGGCGCCCGCGATCGGAAACGAACTTAGCCCGAGTCGCAGCGTTTGCGGCACCGGGCCAATCAGGTCGATCGGGTTGTTGCCGACGAACGCGAGCACGGAACTGGTACCAAGAATAAAAGCCAACGCGATCACAGGCGAAGCGATGAGGACGGAGCGTCCGATGTCGCGCGCGGGAGCGCGCGTTTCGCCGGCTAGAATTGCTACGTATTCAAATCCGCTGAGCGCGCCGATCGCGAGTTTGCTGAAAATATTGAAGGAGTAAAAGAGCGACATCGCGGGCAACGCGAATTGAAGCGGCTGATAATTTTTCAATTCACCGCGCGCGAGGGCGAGGAACGGCAGAAAAATCAGCGCTCCATAAACGATGAACATCGCAAAGGCGCCAATGTTGTGAACCCATTTACCTAACGAGAGACCACGAACGCACGCCCAGCCCAAGCCGCTGACCAATGCGGCGCTGATCAGCGACACGCACCATTTGTTCTCGGGCATCCACGCGGCGCCTGGGCCGATGGCGTAAGAGATGTTCGTTGTGACAAACATTCCGCCGAGCGCGATGACCGTGATCGACAGCAGCCAGAGGTTCCACGCGACGATAAATCCAGCGAACTCGTTGAAGCCGAGCTTGGCCCATTGATAGATGCCGCCTTCGAGGGGCATGCGCTTGCTCAAATAAATGACGACAGCGGCTTGCGGAATGTAGAAAAGCAAGATCGCGAGTAGCCAAAAGAAAAGATGCGCTTGTCCGAGTTTCGCCGCGGCGCCGACCCAGCTCGAGCCGACAATGAAGAGAATCTGCGTTAGAACGAGGTCGAAAAGGCCGAGCGGTTTTCGTAATGCGGTGCTATGCTGTTCTACTCCTTCTTCTGCGCGCTCGAGTTTAGTTGGCATCACTCAAGCACTGAAGGGTTGAATCGCTCTTTTGCTGTCATCCTGAGCGGAGCGCCGCGGAGTCGAAGGATCCCGTGATGCGACCGTTCAATAATGCCACGGGATTCCTCGACTTCGCTCGGAATGACTTTCGCGTTAGGTGCTTTGCATTCCCGATCTATTCATGGTGTTCCGCCTTTTTCGGTGGCGCAGGTTCGGTACGAAATTCGCGGTGCCGGACTTTACCGCCGGCATAAGCGATGTAACCACCGGCTCCCAGGGTCACTGCGCCGAGAAAGATCACCAGGATCACAAGTGGTGCAGATGATTTTGGCCATTTTATCGGCGCTGCGATTGCGATAGCACTCAAAGCTGCGAGGGCGTAAAAGATCCAGATGAGATCCTCCGCGCGATCTTGATGTTCATCGAGCCAGCGTTCTCCATCTTCATCAGTCATTGACAGAACACGATCGTATCCCTGCTGACCAAATTCATAAACTGGCCATGCGGAGAATGAGGTGATGAGCACCAGCACTAATGTGGCGATCTGAGCGCGGCGACTCTTGGAAAAAAAAGCGATGACCAACCCAATCCAAGCAACGAGCAAGCCGTAAACCGGCAACGGATTGAGCAACACGTGAACATACTCCGGCTGCCGCAAACCACGGAGTATTGAATCGATCACAATCCGCCTTCCGAGTGAGTTTCTAAAGCTTGTTCGGCACTCTTTGCTTTTTCAGGCGGCAGGTATTTTTGCCAATTAAGGATCGTGAAATGCCACCATTCGGTGCGTAAGCCGCAAAAACCAGCCATGTGCATAGCGTACCGGAGCAAACGCACGTTTTGGCGTACTTCTAAAGACGATCCCATGTAAGGCAACATTGCAGCGGGAGTAAAATCGTCAAAGTCCGTTGGCATGCGGACATCGCGAATCCGTGAGTCGACCAGAGTGGCGTCGACGGCGATGCCCCAACTATGCAGCGAACCCGCGCCCACATCCGGATTGGCAACATAATCACTGTTATGTGACGCACCCCATAGCACGGCCTGCACCTCTACCGGCCGATACGCATCCCAGATTTTGAGGCCATATTGGTAGCGCCGCAGAAAGTTCTGGGCCACAGCCAAAGCTGAGACGATTTCGGGGCGGGCGAGTGCGTGTGTTCCACGGGGATAAAGCGGATGTCGAAGGAAATTGTTTCGGCCTGCATAGCGTAAGTCGACCGTAATCGTCGGATCAACGGATCGGACATCAACCAAAACCGGGTCAGCATTTGCATTCAACGAGATCAGCGCCACCGCGATTGCACCAAACCGGCAAATGTAAGCGTCGAACTTTTGCATTTCCGCTGTTCGATCAATACGCCGCCACTGCCGCGGGAGTATCCATTTTTGCCAAGCGTTCGAGGAGAAGACGTGCACTCTCTTCGGGCATCGTGAAACGCAACTCGAGATTGGAGTCGCCCTGTGTTTGGATCTCCGGCGGCTGAGAGTAAAGCAACAGCGATGAGTCAGCCAGACGAAGCCATCCGTCCGGATTGGTGCGCAAATCGCGCGCGACGTTGGCGGCATTTTTCGGAGCATTCACCTTGATGAGAATTCTGGCTTTTACTGGATTTTGCAGGTTCAGTGCAAGGCCGATTAGTTGCGAGACATCGATTAATTCACGCGAAAAGATGGGATGGAAAATGCGGGAGAGATCCGGGGGATCGCGCGATATGAGCCGCAGCGCGCTCTCGTGATCGAGAGCCTGAAAGCGATCGAACAGTTGTCCGGTGATTTTCAGGTCCGGCTTCATCCCGATCCTCACGAGTACCAGTTCATCCACTTCTTCTGGCGCGCCAACGGCGAGCGTTGCCGGTCCCACGCGCGCGAGTGCAAAATCCGGTTTGCCGGCCGTACCGTCAGCGGAGCTGGACTGTCGCTCCCAAACGGGCAGACCATTGATCGAGCGCCTTTTGAAATTCTTGTCGTCGGCGACAGTTCGAACCACCTTGGCAAGGCCGCGACGGCTTTGGACGAGATTGAATTCTTTGGTCTCACCGTTCTCGTCCGTTGTGAGTGCGCGAGTGATGCGCGCTGTATCTCGTGACGGATTCAATCCTGGAACGGAAGCCGCCGGGCCGATCAATGCGGGCCAGAATTTCGGCTTCTCATCGTGCCAGCGCTTTGCGAGGTTTGCGCGTTCGAATTGATCCGCGTTGATCGACAGGATGGTATCGGTTGCTTGCGGCAGCCATTCGCGTCCGCGCGGCGATTGAAAAATAACAAGCAACGTAATCGCCAGTAGAACCAGAACCGAAAACGCGCTGAAGTAAAACTTTCGCAGCTCTTGTTTATCGATCTGGCTGGAGAGCTGGGCTAGCTCTGCCTGGTGCTTTAACTGCAGATCAACGGCCGCTCTGCGACGGTGAGCATCCTGCAGCAGATGCGGCGCATTCGGCGGAGCAACGCCCTTTTCGGACAAATGCCGGCCAATGCTCAAGTATGCCGGATTTTTTCGTTCTTCGACGGTCTGATGCCGTGTCCGCGCGTCGCGCGATGCCTGTTGCTGAGTCTTAACGCTCTCAGCCAGTTTCCGGTCGCGCACTTCAAATTCGCTCCGCATGCGCGCCATGTTTTTTTCCACAGCGGCAAGTTCGGCGTCAGTAGTGTTCAACTTTTCCTTCGCCATACGCACTGCGTCGGCGCTGCCCAAGCGCGCCCGCACGAGTTCGGCGCGTTCGTCCGGAAGACGCGCCTGTTTTGTCATGATTCCGGCAGAAAGCGCGTCGAGATCGCGAGGTGCGGGATCAAGCGCGTGCAGATCGGAAAGTTGTTTCAAGAGATCGCGATCGGCAGCTTCGGTCTCCTGAACACGCCGCTCCACGCTCGCGAGTTCTCGTTCGCATACCTCCGCAGTGCTCTTCGCCTGGTTGCGCTTTTGAAGGAGCGGCTTCTTCTCTGCTTCGATTTTCGCAATTGCGTTCGCCTGCTCCCGCGCGATTTGCTGGCGTTCTTCTTCAATGCGTTTTATGCCTTCGTCGATCCGCGCAATCCGGAGCGCGACTTCTTTTTGCTCCTGTTCCAGTTTCTTCAGCGCGACGATCTCGTTGCGTAGCTCCGGAAAATTTGCCGCCTGGGCTGTTCCCTCGCGTCCCAGGTTGATTTCACTTTTTTGCAAAAGACGCCGGTCGTGCCGCAGCGCTATACGCGTTCTCTGGCGCTTGAGCTTTAAGGCTAGTTCGCGAAAGCCTGTGCGAAAGAAGCTCACGAGAAAACGCTATACGAAGCCGGCATTGGCAAAAGATTTTTCAGCTTCATTTGGGCCATATGTGTACGAGTGACGGGGGAGTTGTGGCTATTCCTCGGGCGCTGCGAGCTTCGCGAGGACACTAAAGTCCTCCAGCGTTGTCGTGTCGCCAGTTACTTTTGCGCCGCTCGCAATTTCTTTGAGGAGCCGTCGCATGATTTTGCCGCTGCGCGTTTTTGGCAGCGCTTCGGCAAAACGCACTTCGTCGGGTTTTGCGATGGCGCCAATGTGCTTGCTGACGTGATCGCGCAGTTCCTCCTTCAACCCTCGGCTGACCTCAATTCCGCTTTTCAATGTCACAAACGCGACTACGCCCTGACCCTTTAATTCATCCGGTCTGCCGACCACCGCCGCCTCTGCGACTCGCGGGTGACTGACAAGAGCGCTCTCGATTTCCGACGTGCCGAGTCTATGGCCAGCTACGTTCAGAACATCGTCAATTCGGCCGACGATCCAAAAATAACCGTCTTCATCGCGGCGCGCGCCATCGCCCGTGAGATAATTGCCTTTAAATTCGGTCCAGTATTGTTGTCGGTAGCGCGCGCTGTCGCCGTAAATCGTGCGCAACATCGAAGGCCATGGCCGGCGAATAATCAATTTGCCACCGACATTCGGACCAACTTCCTGTCCTCTTTGATCGACGACTGCCGGATCGACGCCAAAGAATGGAAGCGTGCCGCTACCGGGCTTGGTTGGTGTCGCGCCCGGAAGCGGGGTGATCATGATCGAGCCAGTCTCGGTTTGCCACCACGTGTCGACGATGGGACAACGTCCGCCGCCGATGGTTTTGTAGTACCACATCCAAGCTTCCGGATTGATCGGTTCGCCAACTGAGCCTAACAAGCGTAACGATGAGAGATCGTGTTTCCTGACCCAATCATCGCCCCAGCGGATGAAAGCGCGGATCGCGGTCGGAGCAGTATAAAGAATGTTGACCCGATACTCTTCGATGATTCTCCAGAACCGATCCGGCTCGGGCCAGTTCGGTGCGCCCTCATACATCACAACAGTTGCGCCATTCGCGAGCGGACCATAGACAATGTAGCTATGTCCGGTGACCCAGCCGACATCGGCCGTGCACCAAAAGATATCCTCATCGCGAATGTCGAAGACGTATTTGGTGGTGCAATAAACGTTCACCAGATAGCCGCCGGTGGTGTGCAAAATTCCTTTCGGCTTTCCGGTCGATCCGCTCGTGTAGAGAAGGTAAAGAGGATGCTCGCTGTCGAGGGGCGCGGGCGGACAGTTTGCATCCACGTATTCCAGTTCTCGATGCCACCAAACGTCGCGGCCTTCCTCCATATGGATGTCATTCGCCGCGCGGCGAAAAACGATTACGCGCCGGACAGAGGTGCCGTCGCGGAGGGCGTCATCCACGTTTTTCTTTAGCGGCACGATTCCTCCGCGACGATATGAGCCATCGGCAGTAATGAGCGCAATCGCGCCGCTGTCATTGATCCGGTCGCGGATGCTATCGGCGCTGAATCCGCCGAAGACCACTGAATGGACCACGCCGATTCGCGCGCAAGCCAGCATGGCAATCGCCGCCTCGGGAATGTTCGGTAGATAAATGATGAGGCGATCGCCTTTTTTTATGTTATGCCGTTTGAGCACATTCGCGAAGCGGCAGACTTCGCGATGCAACTGCTGATAGGTGAGCGTGCGCTTATCGCCGGGTTCGCCTTCCCAAATGATCGCTGCCTTGTTCCGACGCGACCCTGCGAGATGCCGGTCCAGGCAATTTTCCGAAACGTTCAGTTTCCCGCCTACGAACCATTTCGCGAACGGCGGCTTCCATTCGACAACCTTCTTCCACGGCGCTCGCCAGATCAGTTCCTTCGCTTCGCGCGCCCAGAACTTGGCAGGCTGCCGGATCGATTCTCGATACAATCGCCGATAGTGTGCCAGGCTTTTGATCCGCGCCTTACTGCTGAAGCCCGAAGCCGGCTTGAAAACGCGTTTCTCGACCAGATGCGATTCAATGTTGTCGTGCATGGGCAGTCCCTAATATGCGCAAGAACTTTTCAGGGCAAGCGCGGGCTTCCTCTGTAGCCACCGGCGTATGGCCGGTCAAACGTCTTTGGTTATGCGTTGGACGGTCCACAGGGCCGTGGGTACACATTAAGGATGCTCGAACCGTTGCCGGACGAATATTGCATGCGCGAAGCATTGCGACAGGCGCAGAAAGCGTACGTAGCGGGCGAAGTGCCGGTCGGCGCGGTTGTTGTGCGCGAGGGGAAAATCATCGGGCGTGCGCATAACCAAGTCGAATTGCTTAAGGATGCGACCGCCCACGCCGAAATGTTGGCCTTAACGCAAGCTGAAGCGGCGATCGGCGATTGGCGTCTGACTGATTGCGATCTTTATGTGACCAAAGAACCGTGTGCTATGTGCGCAGGCGCGGTCGTGCACACGCGAATCCGCCGCGTGATTTTCGGTTGCGCAGATCCATCTGCCGGAGCCGCCGGGAGCATGATGAACCTCCTTCAGATACCGACCTTCAATCACCGCTGCGAAATTACATCGGGTGTTTTGCAAAAAGAGTCTGCTGCGATCTTGCAGGATTTTTTTCGCAAACGCCGCGAGCAGGACCCCATGCCGTCGTAGTCGGCGCTGGATTACAGTAAGTTTATAACAAACTTCGTCCGGGAACTAGCCCGTCGCTGTTGCGCGTGCCAGGTCGTAGGAACGATTTGACGCCGATAAAAGACAGCTGGCTTGGAGTCATTCCAAGCCAGCTGACTAGCCCTTACCCAACCTGTCCGCCTTAGTGGCGGTAGTAATAATGCTTATGATGCTTATGAGAGTGGCTGCTATAGTAGTACGGCCGTCCAGTGTAGTAAGACGTTCGATAAGCTGGATAACCGCCGTAGTAGTTGTAGTAGCTGCGTGGGTAATACCCGTAGCCGTAGCCCGGGTATCCATAGCCATAGCCATATCCGGGATAACCAACCCCGACCCCCACTCCACCTATCCCGACTGAAACCTGAGCGTCAGCTTGTTTTGCCGGAACAAAAGCGAGTCCTATTGCTATCAATGGAAGTAAAAGTAGTTTTTTCATGTGTCCTCCTATGTTTGAATTTCCCTTTTCCCTTTTTATCTGATTCGAATACCAACGATGTCGCGGTTCCGTTGGAGACAAAAATCCAAAGAAAATCGAAACCTGAAGCTGGAACAAAATTTGTTGCAAAAAACTGCCTTGGCCTAGTCGGGACGAGGGTGAGGGGAGCGCACGATTTCAGACATGAGCGGGAAATGATCGGATGCAATCCGCGCGAGAGATGAACGATGCACGGTTACGCTCACTGGCTGGACTGCCCGGTTCACGAAAATGTGATCGACAGCCAGCACCGGAAATCGTGTCGGGAACGTGCGAATGGGTTCGGTCGCTCGAACGAGTTCGCGCACATTGCGCAGATGCCGGTTAAGAGTGCGATATGGTCGCGAACCGCGCAGACTGTTGAAGTCACCGAGCAAAATAAGTGGTGTGTCACCCTCGATTGCTGCGCGCCATTCGGCGCTGGTAAACAATTATGTTTGAACCAGGCTTTCGCGCCAGCCTAAACCGAGATGCGTGTTGATGATGTGCACCTTCCCGAGATTGGTTTCGATGTTTACTTCAATCGCCGCGCGATTCTCGCGGCAGAAAAACGGTGGACTGCCCGGTAACTCGATGGCCCGACGAAAAGTGAGTTGGTACCGGCTAAGGATGGCGTTGCCATAGTGCTCATCGTCTCGTCGCATGGCGGATGAAAATAGCTGTACCATCCAAGTTGCTCGGCGATCATTATAGTCTGATCCGCGCCGGCGGAACGTCGTCGTCCGATCATTTCCCGCTCATGTCTGAAATCGTGCGCTCCCCTCACCCTCGTCCCGACTAGGCCAAGGCAGTTTTTTGCAACAAATTTTGTTCCAGCTTCAGGTTTCGATTT
>DASXHS010000049.1:0-4023 GCA_036488345.1 Candidatus Udaeobacter sp. | reverse complement strand
GGTTCCGGCCGGCAGCATCAGCGCCACTTTTACCACAACGCCCGCGCCCGAGACTCCGTTTTCGCGTTGGGTTTTCATTCAAGGTCATTATGGGACATCCGGCGGATCGCAGGCGCGAATCCTGGAAATCGATCCCGCTCCGGGCCCAGCGACGTTGCTCGCGATCGGTCCCTCCTCTCAAGATCTAATCGGCGGTCATTCCGGTCGGGCGAGTGTTGCGCTAGTGATTCCAGCTTTGGCCGGTGGCGGAACAATTAGCCTAACGACTGATAATCCCTCGGTCATTCACGTGCCGGCGAGTGTCACGATCCCCGAAGGAAACAGCGCAACCAGCTTCGCTATTGGAACCAGCACTGTAATCGGGCTGCCTACAGGAGGAAACGTCTTCGCGAGCGCAGGCGGCGTGACAAAATCCATTTTCGTTAACGTGAGTCCCGATCCGAACGCGCCGCCTTTGCTTCAATCGATGACGATAACTCCGGCGAGCGTAAGGGGCGGAACAAATGCGACTGGCACGGTGTTTCTCAGCGCTCCCGCACCTGCGGGCGGAATTTCGGTCACGCTTGCAACTAGCAATCCCAACGCCGCTCGTGCGCCTGGCATCGTCAATGTTCCAAGTGGACAGACCTCAGGCGGCTTTACAGTGACGACGTTCGCCGTCGGAAACAACACATCGGTCACCATCACGGCGTTCTACGATACAACCATTTCAGCTAACCTGACCGTTACCGCCGGCGCTCCTCCCTCGCCCACACCTCCGCCCTCTCCCACTCCTCCTGCTTCTCCTACACCTCCGGCTTCGCCCACACCTCTGCCTTCGTCCACACCTGGCCTTACTGCACCGTCGCTCGTCAGTCCGGCGGCAGATGCGCGATTTGCGCCGGGAACAAACATCACATTCGATTGGAGCGACGTCGCAGGCGCGACGAGTTACACAATCCAGATTGACGATCGAAACGATTTTTCTTCGCCATTGCTAAACCAAACCGTCACGCCTTCTCAATTCAGCACGAGCACGCTGCCGACACTCACGATGTGGTGGCGCGTCCGCGCGAATAATGGCGGTGGTTCAGGGCCTTGGTCTGCGGTTCGCCGGTTTGAAGTAAAAAACTGACAAGCCGGGATTTAGCCACGCCACAGAGGCGGCGATCCAGTCAGTCAATACTTGCCCCAGAGGAAGATGCTGGGTCACGGTTAGCTAATGGCGGTGAGTCGTCTACAATTGCACTTCGATTCCGAACAATTGGGTCGGATTTCATGTGCGATGAAATCAACGCGACTTTTCATACTCACATCGCTCGCGATGATCGCGTTCGCGAGTAACTCTTTGCTTTGTCGACTGGCGCTGAAACAAACGGCAATCGATCCCGCGACGTTTACCTTCGTTCGCGTCCTTTCAGGTGCGATCGCGCTTTGGCTCATCACGAGGATGCGAGGGATTTCGTTAAACAAATCCGGTAACTGGCCATCAGCGCTCGCGCTCTTTGTCTACGCGGCGGCTTTTTCATTTGCCTATGTCAGTCTCCCGGCGGGCACAGGCGCGTTACTGCTCTTCTCTGCGGTGCAGGCTACGATGATTCTCTGGGGATTTCACAAGGGCGAGCGCTTGGACCTTATTCAGGTTTTTGGACTTATTATTGCCCTTGCCGGATTCGTTTTGCTTGTCTTTCCCAGTCTTTCCGCGCCGCCGTTGATTGAGGCAATGTTGATGCTTAGCGCGGGCGTAGCTTGGGGAATTTATTCGGTCCGTGGCAAAGTTGCCGGTGACGCGATCGCTGTTACCACCGGAAATTTTGTCCGTGCTGTCTTGTTCGCAGTGGCAGGCAGCCTTGCTTTGATTTCACATGCGCATGTCGATGTTGCAGGAATTGGGTATGCGATTATTTCCGGCGTGATCATGTCCGGCCTCGGTTATGTCATTTGGTACAGCGCCTTGTCTGGTTTGAGGGCGACAAGTGCCGCGACAGTCCAGCTAAGCGTTCCGGTTCTTGCCGCCGCTGGCGGAATTCTCTTGCTCGGCGAACCGATCACATTGCGCTACGTTTTCGCTTCGGTTGCAGTGCTCGGCGGAATCGCACTCATTATATGGGAACGGACTCACGCCAAACTCACATGATATGAAAAACCACAAAGACCGCATTGACACCAGCGCGGTCGAAGATCACGACGGAATACTGACCATTCGCGGTGGCGGCGCGCGACGTGATTGGAATGGTATCCACTATAAACAGGGCATGTCAGGCAAGAATGTGGGAACGACAAGCCTGTCCGCCAATATCGCCACTATTCCGCCGAGCGGCGTGGCCTACGCGCATATACATGTCGGCTTCGAAGTGATCCTCTATATCATCGAAGGAAAGGTGCGACACGAGTTCGGTGAAGGGCTCAAACAAGCGATCGAAAACGAGGCCGGCGATTTCATTTACATCAAGCCCGGCGTGCCGCATGAAGTGTTCAACATGAGCGATACCGAGCCGGTGGTCGCATTCGTCGCCCGCTCGTCGGCTGACGAATGGGACAACATCATTCCTTACGAGCAAACACAGAATCGCTAAGGAAATCAGGAACGCAGGACTGAGAGGCAGATTCACTCAGTCTTTCCTAAGCCTTCGGTTTTCTTGCATTCCTGCTTTCCTCAGAGATTCTCCACCGAACCAATGCCAAAGCATCTTGTGATCAGCACCAGCGGCAACCCGGACAGCAACAGCCGCCGAATGGGTCAGAAAGCGTTTGCGCACCTGCAAAAGCAGAAAGTTGATTGTGATTGGATCGACATCCGCGAGATGGAACTGCCGCTCTGCGATGCAGACAAATGTTACGTCATGCCAAATTCAAAGAAGCTTAGTGCTGCCATTGAAGGCGCCCATGGAATAATCATCGCTGCGCCTGTCTATAACTACGATGTTGCTGCGGCGACCAAGAACATGATTGAGCTAACCGGTAGCGCATGGGAAGACAAGATCGTCGGCTTTCTTTGCGCCGCAGGCGGGATGGGCAGTTATATGTCGGTGATGGCTTACGCAAACAGTCTGATGCTGGATTTTCGTTGCGTGATTATTCCCCGGTTTGTGTTTGCCACCAGTGACGGTTTCGACGGCGACAACATCATCGACAAGAAAGTTGTCCGGCGCATCGAAACTTTGGCGGACGAATTGGTGCGGTTCACCAAAGCGCTGCGTAGCTAATTGCGATGCCGAAAAGTGTCACCTCGGAGCTCCAAAATATCAGCAGGTTCCCGCAGCCCGCACCGGCGATAAAGCGATTTGCTTTCAGTGGTCGCCCACAGAATGACTGCGTCCGCGTCCTGCGCGCGGCACCACGACAGCGCCTTGTTCAACAATTTCCCGCCCAGTCCCCGGCCGCGCATTTCCGGAACCACATAAAAGTTGGTCAGGTAAGCATGAGCCTCCGGTTCGTTAACCGGGTTCGGCATTTTCTCAAACAACTGCACGCACACATGACCGAGCAACTGTTTGCCGTCGTCGATGACCCAGCAGCGCCATCCGCCCGAGTTGGCGCCAAAAGCCTTCTTCATCCATGATGTGCATCTCCGTACAAAACGCGATTTCGTTTCTGTGGGCGAGCCGACTTCAGTGCGGAATCGATATCGCATTTCGGCCAGTGCACACCAATCGGCTGAGGTTGCCACGCGGATTCGGAACCGACGCATTGCTTGATGCTAGCCGATTGAACTCATGCTCGCTACTCGTGCAGGCTGAATCCGCCGTGACTGCGCGGTTCTGATCTGTATCTGGTTGACTTGTCGCTCCGTACGCAGTTTGTCAGGATCTTAATATGAAGCATTTTCTTTTGGCTTGTTTCATTCCCATGACATTGGCAGCTCAAAATACGCAGGAGTTGACGGAACAACTGGGCAAGACTGTTTTGTACGGCGACGTCGCTCTTTCTCCCGATGGAGCGCATTTGGCATGGGTGCAATCCACCGCCGCAACAACATCGAAGCAGACGTATATCCGCGACACTTCCGTAAACGCGTCGGCTAGGCTCGTTAAGCTTTCGGTA
>DASXHS010000006.1:0-2520 GCA_036488345.1 Candidatus Udaeobacter sp. | reverse complement strand
CTTCGTGGGTTCAGAAAAAGAAACATCAGTCCCTGCGACAATGCGCTGCGCGAGGCGAAGCCGGCGAGGGTAAAGAACTGCCCGACGGCTGGATCCTCTTGGATTTTTTTATTAACCAGCGCTTGATACGCATGCATCTGGGCCGGCGATGATCCTTCCTGCGCGATAAAAATGCCGCGAATAAACCCGCTATCACCTGGCGGGATCAACGTGAATGGCAGATGGGTGAAAAAGAACCAGAGACCAAGAATGCAAGCGAGCAGGATCGGCACGGTGAGCCATGCGCGGTCGAGAAATTTGTCGAGTAACCGACCATAGGCAGCAATTATGCCTTGGATGAAATTGGTCGTGTGCCGCTCCATCCAGGCGCGTTTGTGTCCGGCTTTGCGCTCACCCAGGATACGCGCGCACATCAGCGGAGTAAGCGTTAATGACACAAGACCCGATGCCAGAATGGCCACGATGATCGTCACGGAGAATTCGCGGAAGATTCGGCCGAGCAGTCCGGGAATGAAAACCAATGGAATGAACACCGCGGCCAGCGAAAGCGTCATCGACATAATGGTGAGAGAAATCTCGCCGGCGCTGTTGAATGTAGCTTTCAGGATCGACTCGCCGTGCTCGGCGCGACGCACAACGTTTTCCAAAAACACGATGGCATCATCCACAAGGAAACCGATGGCCAGCGTTAGCGCCATCAACGTGAGGTTGTTGATGGAAAAATCGAGCAGGTACATCACCGCCACGGTGAGCAGCAGCGACATTGGCAAAGCCACAGCGGGAATGAGCGTGTCCGTAGCGCGGCCGAGAAAAACATAGATCACGATTACGACCAGCACGAACGCGATTATCAGCGTCCATTTCACTTCGTTGGCAGAATTTACGATCGTTTGCGACCGATCGAATATTGGCGTGAACATGATCGAGCCAGGTAAGCTTGCGCGCAGCTCAGGGAAAAGCCGCCTCACCGAACTGGCCACTTCCACAGCGTTCGCTCCTGCCTGCCGCGAAACTGCAAGCACGACTACCGAACCAGGCGGGTTATAGCCGCGCATCCAGAAAAAACGCGAGATGCGCTCGTCCTGCACACTTTGCTTAACGTCAGAAACGTCGCGCAGGTAAACCGGCGACGCGTTTTGGTTCCGCGCCACGATCAAGTTCCGATAGCCTTCGGCTTGATCGATCTGGCCGTTCGGTTGCAGAACAAAGGTGCGATGCGTGCCATCGAATTGCCCTGCGCCGGAATAGACGGTGCCAGCTTTGATCGCGCTGGCGAGATCATCCATCGTGAGGCCGCGCGCAGCGAGCGCCGAGGGGTCGGCCTTGATTCGAATCGCGCCCTGCACGCCGTAAATGTTCACCTGCGAGACGCCCGGCAGGATGTTAATACGCTGCGCGACAACGGTGGACGCATATTTGTAGAGGTCCCAGTCTGTCATCGTGTCTGACAACAGGCCTAACAAGTAGACCGCCTGGTCGTTTGGGTTCGTTTTCGTGAACGTGGGCGGACTCGGGAGGTCGATCGGCAATTTGCCAGTCGCGCGTTGAATGGCAGCCTGCACATCGGTCGCGGCGTCGGTGATGCTTTTGCTGAGCACGAACTGTAAAACGAGCGACGTGTTGCTCTGCGTGCTGGTGCTGGTGATGATGTCGAGGCCGGGTATTTGCAGAAATTGTTTCTCCAGCGGCGTGGCAATGTTGTTTGCCATCGTCGTGGGATCCGCGCCGGGATATGAACAGGTCACCTGAATGACAGGATAATCGACGGCCGGGAGATCGTTGACGGCGAGCTTCCCGTACGTCGCAAGGCCGGCCACGATCACCGACAACGTCAATAGAACGGTCATCACGGGACGCCGGATAAATGGTCCGGAAAGTCCCGAGCCTTCTACTTGAACTAACTCAGCTGTTGGCTCCTGCCGTTCCCCGGCGGAGGACGTCAATCTGCGGCGATCCTTATCTGTTACTTCGCGTTCGCCGTCGTGTTGCTCCGCATCCTTCATATCACATTCTGCTCTTTGAAGCGGCAGACTGTTCAGCGTTGTCGGCGCCTTGAGGAGCGTATGGCTGCGGCGCGATTTTTGCTCCCGGCGCAAGCGCAAGCTGGCCGGTGACAACAACGGTTTCATCGGGTTTCACGCCGCTTTCGATCACCGTAAGGTCGCCTTCCTGGCGTTGACCCGGCTTTACAGGGCGAAGATCGACAGTGTTGTCCGGTTTCACCACGAAAACGAACGGCCCACTCTGACTAACCTGAACGGCCTGCGACGGCACTAGCGTCGCGTCTTTCAGGATGTCCAGAATGAAACGGACGCGCACAAATTCCGACGGCCACAGCGCGCGATCGGGATTCGATGTGACTCCGCGGGCTTTCACGGTTCCGGAGCCGGGCTGCACCGCGTTGTCGATGAAGTAAAGCTCTCCTGTGCGCGGCGCGATGGACGCATCGGAAAGGTACGTTTGCACTTTCACGTTTGGCCCGCCGAGATATTTTCGCACAAGCGGAAGATCGTTCTCGGC
>DASXHS010000227.1:0-3356 GCA_036488345.1 Candidatus Udaeobacter sp. | reverse complement strand
CAGCGCTTTTGTCCGGTTTCTCTCTCTTCGCCGTAGCTGGCGAGATGAAGGATGCCAGCACTGGTAACGCCCAGCAAAACAAAATCGAGATCAAAGACTTTGCTTTTAACCCGCAGAATATCACGGTCAAATCCGGTGAGAAGATAACCTGGATCAATCGAGACGAGGAACCGCACACAGTCGTAAGCGTGGGAAAGAAGTTTCAGAGATCACCTGGGCTCGACACCGATCAAGAATTCTCGATCATCGCCGGTGCGCCAGGCACCTATGAATACTTTTGCTCGGTTCACCCGAAGATGACTGGAAAGATTGTAGTCCAGAAGTAAGGCGCGATTGAGCCTCTTTATCGGACCGCTGTAGCATCGGTCGATGCATGTTATGAAAATGTTTCTAACAGCTTCGGTGAATCCTTTTGATGTTAAGGCCGCGCTCCTCGCGGGACACGCTCAGCATCCGGTCATCATTCATTTTCCAATCGCGCTCTTTATCGCGAGCGTTGTCTTCGAGGTACTGGCGGGATGGCGCAAGCAACCGGTTCTCGCAGCGGTCGCCTATTACAATCTGCTGGGAGCCGCGTTGACCATCCCGTTTGCAATCGCAACTGGTTTGGGAGCCTGGCACTGGCAACTGGAGGGCGCAGCAATAAAAGGCAACTTACGTCTGCATCTAATTTGTGCGCTGAGTTCCGCATTTCTTATCTTGTTTCTCACCTGGATGCGGTCGCGTCTGCGTACAAAGGGCGTTTCGCCGAGTGCATCTTATTTTGCAGTGACGGCACTGGGCTTAATGATGATCACCCTGACAGGGCACCTCGGTGGAATCCTCAGCGGGGTGGAAACGCCGTAACGCGAGATGCGATCTTTCGGGAAGAAGCTCGGCGACCCGGTGGTACCGCAACTAATTGCGTATTTGCGGACCCTACACGGCTGAGTGTCAATCTTGTTGCAGAAGACAAGTTGCACCGGTGCGGTATAGTGCCGATCTCAGATCATGCATAAGACACATGAACTCCGGCTCGCCAGACGCATGGCGCTACTCGGCACGGAGACCGCGTTCGAAGTGCTGGTGAAAGCGAAAGCGCTCGAGGCGCAGGGCCGCGACATTATTCATCTGGAAATCGGCGAACCCGATTTCGATACACCAAGCAACATCATCGAGGCAGGATGCGACGCGCTACGGAAAGGCTTTACACATTATGGGCCTTCGGCCGGCATGATGGAATTGCGCGAGGCCATCGCACAACAGGTGAGCGAGACGCGCCGGGTAAACGTGACGCCCGATGAAGTAGTCGTCGTTCCTGGTGGCAAGCCGATCATCTTTTTTTCCATTCTGGCTCTCGCCGAAGACGGAGATGAAATCATTTACCCGAATCCCGGCTTCCCGATTTACGAGTCGATGATCAACTACGTCGGTGCAAAAGCGGTGCCGATCCGGTTGCGCGAGGAATTGGAATTCCGGCTCGACGTCGATGAGCTCGCCAGTCTGATCAACGATCGCACAAAGCTCCTTATTCTGAATTCGCCGCAGAATCCGACAGGCGGTGTGCTGACCAAGGAGGACATCGCCGCGATCGCGCGCGCAATCGGCGATCGCAACATCATGGTGTTGAGCGATGAAATCTATAGCCAGCTCATCTTTGAGGGCGAGCATCATTCCATCATGTCGATCGACGGCATGCAGGAGCGCACCATTTTGCTCGACGGCTTTTCCAAAACCTACGCAATGACTGGTTGGCGGATGGGCTATGGGGTTATGCGCCCCGATCTGGCAACTCACATCTCGCGGTTAATGACGAATTCGAATTCGTGCACGGCCAGTTTTACACAAGTCGCCGGCATCGAAGCGTTGCGCGGATCGAAGAAATCCGTGGACGCGATGCGCGCCGAATTCGAGAAACGGCGCGACGTGATGGTTGCCGGTTTGAACAAGATCAAAGGTTTCTCCTGTCGCGTTCCACATGGCGCGTTCTATGTCTTCCCAAATATTACGAAGACTGGATGGCCATCGAAAAAGCTGGCCGACGCGCTCCTGGAGGACGCAGGCGTCGCTGCATTGTCTGGCACCGCGTTCGGCGACTTCGGCGAGGGTTATCTTCGCTTCAGCGTGGCGAACTCGATCGAGAACATCGAGAAAGCACTCGATCGCATCGACGCCTGGACGAAAAAGAATCTGTAGGGCAACCGCTTCGGTTGCCACTGGGCAGGCGGTGCGCCTGCCCTACAATTCCCGCCATCAATTGCTTGGTCGGCTCAACGCAAGGTTGACGCCTGAACAATTACACAGCTAAAAGAGGCCATGCCGATTACCGCTTTCAGCAGTTTTTCCGACGGTCTCAAACCGGATCAAAGAAGCCGTGAACATTTCATCACAAACACAAAGCTCAATGACGACAATCTCTGGGTTCCGTACGCGGACGGTGTCTGGTTCCAGCCATGCTGTTTTAATGTCACTTCAGGCGGATTCAGTTTGGTGCTGAAAGGTCTCCCGGGCTCGATGGTCGGAACGCATTACCACATCGGGGGTGTACATGGTTATACGATGCGCGGTCGCTGGCGATACCTGGAGCATGACTGGATCGCGGAGCCGGGCACTTACATTTATGAACCCGCCGGAGAAGCTCACACGCTGGTGATCACTGAAGATTCACCAGAACCGATGATTGCGTTTTTCGTCGTGGAAGGCGGCCTCATCTATCTCGATAAGCCTACGAATGGTACTTTCGCTGCGTACGAGGACGGATTCACTCTTCTTGGGTTAACACGGAAACATTATCGCGATGCGGGCCTCGACGCGCGCAAACTCGACTTGCTCGTGCGTTAGCCGACATGACACTCCAGATGTGGGTGGACCTTGCGCAAATCGTCAGCGCGTCGGCAGTGACGTTAACACTGCTTGCGGTGATAATGACGATCCGACAGAACACCAGATCGCAAAAGGCGGTGGCGGTAGATTCTCTCGCCGCTGCGATCACTTCAATCAACGTTCCGGCAATGAAGTCGCATATCCTCGGTTCTGCGCTGTCCAAGGCGACTGCGGACTGGGATTCCGCCAGCCGAGAAGAACGAATCATCGCGCACTTTTTTCTGTTTTCCTTTTTCAAGCTTTTAGAGAACGCCTGGTATCAGCGGAGAGCAGGCATCCTCGATCAGGCGCAATGGATCGGATGGGAAACGTTGCTTCGAAAATATTACCATGCCGATGATGTACGTCGGGTTTGGTGGCCGGGTCGCAAGGACGCGTACTCGCCGGAATTTCAAAAGTTTCTTTCGGAAACAAAACCGGCTGACGAACTTGGCAGTTTAAACGAATTGTTCGACTACGTTGAACGCAACGGGTGAAAGTTCGACGCATTAAAA
>DASXHS010000224.1:0-12512 GCA_036488345.1 Candidatus Udaeobacter sp. | reverse complement strand
ACGCCTTGGGAGCTCGTGACGAATAGCGCCCGGCTTCTCGTTAGGCGCCACGCGCAGTGTTTCGATGTTTTCGCGAAAATCCGCAATCCAGTCCGCGAGTTCATGCAACTGTTTGCGGAATTCGTCCGGCGGCGTGTCGCCAAGCGATTGTGAATCTTTCATCGTCTTTGTAGCCGCCGCCCTGTGGGCGGCGCCGAGCTTGACATGATTAACATGATCAGTCGCACGCTTCCCACAGGGAAGCGGCTACAGCTAAAATGCAAAACCGAAACTGAAGTGGAACGCGCCGAAATCTTCGAACTCGCGCGGGTCAGGATTCACACCGTAGTCGAGCCGAATCGGGCCGACCGGCAGCTTGTAACGCAGACCACCACCGATCGCGTAGCGCATGTCGCTCAGTCCAATGTCCTCGGAAGTCGGCAACAGATTGCCAGCGTCAGTAAACACGGCGCCCTGCAGTTCGCCGAAAATCGGGAATGTGTATTCCACATTGAAGACCGTAAAGAATTCTCCGCCGACCGGATGACCGTGATTATCGTGCGGGCCGAGTTCGCGCTCGCCGAAACTGCGGACCGTTGTGGCTCCCCCATTAAAGAAACGTTCGTCGATCGGAATCGCAGTTGCCTCGTCAGAGCCGCTGCCGGTGAGCGAATGAAGAATGCCGCTGCGCGCACCGAACGCGATTGACGATTGGCGGAACCAACGCTGAAAAGGAGTGCCGGCAGGTTGATCTTCAACGACACCCGGCGTGAGCGGTTTGGGTCCAAATGGAAGATAGTAACCAACTCGCATCGTACCGCGGATATATTCGATATCACTTCCCAATGCGCTCGAAGCGACGTCAAGAGTGTTACCGACGAGAAATCCGCGCGGGTTCACGTACGGGCTCTCGCGCATATCAAGTGTGTTAGTGATCCCGATCGTGTCTACCTGGTACTCGTCGGGTCCAAGAAGAAAACTCGGCCTTATCTGTGAGTCGGTGATGTCCACATGACGTGCCGAAAAAGTCAGCGATGCCTCGTCGTATTTGGTAATTTTGCGACTGAGCTCGAATCGTCCACCCACTTCAAATTTTGTGTACCCATCGTAATCAAACGTCAGAGCGAATGCTCGCGCTGTGAAAACAAAATCCGTGTCAAAGAAGAACGGGTCCTCATACAAAATTTCGCCTCGATAGCTGCGTTGCGAGACCTCAATGGTGGCGGTAAGCGGACGGCCGTAGCCGAACAGATCGCGATCGCCGACTTGCACTCCGGCGAGCGCCCCTTCGTAAGTGTCGAATCCTCCCCAAAAACCAAATTCCTTGCTTTTTGCCTCCTCCGCCGAGATGTCGAGCCGCAACAAATGTCCATCGACGGGGACCGGTTTAATCTGAAGCAAGTTGAACTGGCCCGTCTTCATGAGCGTCCGAAATCGCTCATCCAGAACATCAGGGCTGTACGTTTTGCCCCCTAACCTGGTGAAACGTTTCGTCACAAAACTGGGATGCAGCCGACGCAACCCGGTAACAGTCACACCGTCGAAGTGATAAACGGCCCCCGGTGAAACCACGATGTGCACGGGAACGCGATCAGTCACTGCCTCGTCCGGTGCACCGTCCGCCACTACTTTGACATCGTAATAACCGCGCGCCTTGAAATATGCTTCGAGACGACGCGGAATGTCGTCGACCCGAACCTCAGTGTAAGGGCGTTGGAGGAGATCAGATATCTGGCCGCGCAGCGCCTCCGAACCGTAAACCGTCTGACCGCTAAACGTGATGTTTCCAAAAAAATACTGCCGGCCTTCGCGAATTGGCACCGCGACATCGACGTCACTGCTTCCGGCCTGAAATTTTTCACGCGGAGGGTCGACTACCGCATTCAGAAAACCCTGGGCAATATAGAATCGCTGTACCAGATGCGTGCCCTCCTCCAGATCTGCAGCTACAAAGGGCAGTCTTTTTTCCATGCGTGAATATCGCTCGCGTGTCGGACCCACGATGTATTCGAAGAGTTTGTCTGGCGGCTCATGCGCATCTCCATCGAAGGTCACCTGGTTCAGCATGAAACGCGGACCCTCATTGATGTCCAGACGCAAGCGGTCGCCCGATTCAATCACGTAGCGCACGTCCACTTTCGCGTAGCCATGCTTTCGATAAAACACTTCAAGAAAAAACGCGAGATCATCGGCGCGCGCCGGACTCAATCCAAAATCTTCAATCGTAGTGATCTCCTCTTTGAGACCGAGGCGCAGGTCCTTGTCCGTGAACGCTTGCTCGCCGCGAAATTCGATGATGCTGGCGCTCTTGGCGCGTTTTTCCTGCTGCTTCACGACCGCCCGCCGCGCCTTCTGTTGCTCTTCCGGTCGCACAACATCAACGGCGCTCTGCGCTGCGACTTCAAAAGCGAAAATCACCGTTCCGAGGGAGAAGAGTATTCCGTATCGCATGTTAGCGAAAACGAATCAGATATTTCAGTTTCCCTCGAAAATCGCCCCGAACTCCAACGTCACCAGTGAGCACAAGCTGGTCGGTTATCTTGTACCGTACAGTTGCTTGCTGTTGACCAGTACGAGGATCGACCGTTCCCAAATCGAGATCGAGCCGATTGAAAACCGTGTTGCTATCAGTCGGTTCGCCTTTCTTGACGACTTTGCGGTAGAGCTGTTGCACTAACAGCATGGCGGCCCGTCCGGCGAGAACGTTTCCAGTCGAGAGTTCTCGTCGCGTAGTCCCGGTAGCGATCAACGAAATGATTTCTTCCTGCGGCAGAGGCGGTTCACTGGTGAAAATTGCCTGTGGTGAAAGCAGAGTTCCATAAACATAAACGCGAACGGTGTAATCGCGGATCACGGATGTGCCTTGAAGATTGATTGTCGGATTCGTCGAATCCTTCGGGTTGAAGGTGAGAGACCCTTGCGAAACGTTGAGACGACTGAAAGGCAATGTCGCTTCGACATCTTCCATGTGCACCATACCTTGCAGACCCGGCTTAAGTCCCGTTCCCGTTAATTTCAGATCAGTCGTCGCTTCGCCAGTTGCCAGATTACCGCGAATCAGCACTGGATCTTTGGTTTTGATCGCGACATCAAATTTCCAGTCGCGGAACGGCGGACCCGGTAGAGAAAAAAATTCAGGACGTTCCGTAGGCGGCTGCGGCGCCGGTCTGCCCGGCAGGCCGATCGGAATAAGATCAATGTTCTTCAGAAACCGGCTGTTTGTCAGTGCGACATTGCCGCTGACGGTCGCCGCCGCAAATGGTCCCGTTACCCTGACGTCACCATCGGCGCGAGCGGTAAGTGTATCGTTTCGAGCAATCAGCACGCTTTGGGCTCTCATTTCCAAATCGAGAATCGGATCGGTCAGTTTCACGAAGGTAACGCGACCGGTCATGTTAAAAGGCCCGCCAGCCAAATCGCCTCCAAAGTGATCGAGACTGAGCACATTGTCCCTGAAACTGAACCGCACATTAAAACCTCTCAAGGTCGGAAGAGTTGCGTTCGTGAAACGAGCAACGTTCACCGTCATATCCCCTGCTCCACTCAGGACTGGATGACCAAACGTTCCGTTCACATCAACGTCGAGTCCGAGGTCGCCATCCAACTGCTGGAGGTCGGGAACAAATTGACGAACAAAATTCACCGAGCTACGCGGCAGCCGAGCCTTGGCAATGATCGGAGTATCGTCGGGAAATCCTCGAGCTTGAACAATTTTTGGGACGTCGAACGGGATGGTGGCGGTTATTTCCAACGGTTGAATCCGCGGCTGTTGCAACTTACCTGAAGCTGTTAACCGATTCTGCGCGGTCTGCACGCTCAGCTCGAACGTTGCCGGTTCCATTTTCGGCCAGAGTTCGTTTCGCAAATCACGGACCTGCACGTCGAGCTGCGTTTTCAAATCTGCGATTGTACCGTCACCGTTGAGCTTCGCATTGACGATTCCCGAGATTCCCGGAGGCATTCCGAGATCGTGCGCCAGCCTTTTCAGGTCAAGATTCTCGGACTGCATTATCACTGACACTTTGCCGGAAGACGGGATCAGTGCGGATTTTGTCCCGAGATTTCGCCACACAAACGGTATTGAGACATAACCGTAGGCGTAATTCGTGCGTTGTTGCAATGCGGCCCCTTCTGCAGGGGCACGAGTGCGGCTAGCCCGCTGGGGTTGCGGTGCAACAGCTTGGTTCAGCTGAATCTTGTCTATCTCCAGCGTGTCACCCTTCGTCCGAGCGATCGCATTGAAATCCATGTTGCTCGTCGCGAAAAAAATGGTCGGCACATCAAGACCGTCGGGCGAATATGACGCGTCAATGTTCGCTTGGAGTCCTTGCAGATTTCCGTAGCGCGCTTTTTCCAGAACGAGCTTGAGGCCGCCGGTGTTCCTCGAAGGAGCGACGGCTTGGGCAGCCGTCGATTTCGAAGTTGACGGCTGGGAATCCGTCATTCCCTGGCCGCTGCCCTCCCAATCCAATTTGAATGAGCCGGCCAGTTGACTCTGGTTTCCGAACGCGCGCAAAAGCGACTCGAACACCGCCAGGTTCGATACGTTCGCGGACGCCTTGCCGCTGTAGTGGTGAGGCGGTCGCAAGTTGAATGTCCCTGTTGCGTTGACGTAATCGGTGTTGTTCAGACGTGCGCTGAAGTCGTTTACATACACATCGCTATTCGAAATCGAACACTGAGCGCTAATTTGCCGGAGAACCAAATCGCGCATCCGGAGGTTGGACCCAGCGAGCCACAGTTGTCCGGTTGCGACTTCCTGCTTCCATTCAATTTGTGCCTGCGATTGCAACGGCCCACTCACCCTGCTTGGAGAATCATCGACCCAGAAGTCGCCGGCGTCAGGCGCGTTCAGCTCAGTGTCGATCTGTGCAGGTTGCGATGTGAATTTGCTGACCTCGGCCGGAAGCAAATAGCGGCCGCGAGCATTAAGCTCATTTTGCTTTCGCCGCAGATTCAACCTGTCGAGGCCGAGAACGTCGTCGCTGCTGTTGAACGAGCCTTCCACTGAATCGACGATGTAATCGCGATAACGCATGCCCGTTAACTCGAAATTCATTGCCGTGCGCAGGTCCGCGAACCACGGTCTCTTACTATCGCCACGCACCACGCGCTTGGACGCGCGTAGCGTGGAATTCAGCTTGTCAATTGTTCCATCCTGAAATCCAACCGCCTCTGCGCTCACGCCCAGGTCCGCCTCTACCGTTGCATTGACAACGTCGATCCTGCCGTTGAACTGCGCCGACCCGGTCAGGGGAAGGGGCGCACCAGCTGTTAATCGTGCCAGATCAGGTGCTGTACCAGAGATTTTCAGATTCGTCGGTGTGCGGCCGAAGTCATTGAATGTGGACGGCAATTCCATTGCTCCTTGAAAATGAAACTTGTTCACGTCCTGGACGATGTCGGCTGATCGCAAAACCGCGTTGCCTTGTTCTGCGGAGATTTCTATGACGCCGTGATCGAAATTGATTTCCCTTCGATGCGCATCGTTCATCTGGAGCGATAGCGTACCGTTCCAAGTGCGCGGCGCGTCGATCGTTCCTGTGGCTTCGAGAGCAAGTCGCCCAATTTCGCCGGAAAGATAATTCTCCGGAATGATAAGAAATTTGTTCAGCGCTTCCGACGCAACTTTCTCGGCAGTCAGATGTAGCTTCGTGTCGAGCGACGACTTTGTTTCAGTTATCGGAGCAGAAGCCGAGATTTGGCCGCCGCCGACGGTGCAGTTGAGACTGACTGCAAGATAATTCGCGTCGATTTGCGATGCATCAATCTGCAGAAAGTTAAGCTTCTCCTGATCGCTCAGAACGAAGTCACGCAGAATCAGGTTTTTGTTCGTGTAAGAGGTCTGACCGGAAACTCTCGACCACGTATCGCCGGAGGGAAGTTGGAACGTCTCGATCCGCAGCTGTCCGGGAGTGCGCGGGTTTAGTTCCAGGTCAGCGTGTCCAACGACGAAATCGTATGGCTGATTTCTAACGATCACTGTGGTGTCCGTAGCACGCAGCCGCTCCGGGAAGAATCTTGGCAGCTTCAATTGCGGATGCGGCGGCCGCGGCCTCAACGGCGCCTTGAAAGGGTTTAAAATAATGCTGGCCGAGCGCGCTTCAACGTCGTTGAACAACCGGGGCAGACCGTGCCGTGCAAATCCGAACAAACTGTAATCGAGGTACACATAATCGGCGTCGATCGATTCATATTCCGAGGGACCAACCGCAAAGGCGTGAAGATTCCGAATCGTGACGCTACCGAACGGATTTCCCTCAACTCGGAAATCAGCCTTTAGATTGTGTTTTGCCGCGTAGTTCAGCACGATTCGCCGGCCGATCGCCAGCAAGATTGGCCGATGAACAAGGACCAACAATGCAATGCAAACAACCAGGCCGGCGATCACGCGACGCCAAAACCGCCCGTGACGCCGCGGCTTTGCCTGATCGTCCTCGGCCACGCAGCGACTCTATTGCCTCTGAGCCCTAGAGCAAAGAGCAAACGGCTTGCCTGGTTTCCCCTTGGTGCCTTCTTTTCTGCTAATCGCACCTATCTCCATGTCTCGAATCTGTCTTCCGGGAACAAAAAATCCGCCGCCTGCAAAAAGAGAAGCTGCAAACGTCAACGTTGGGATTTGCGCACAACCATTCTTGCGAGAGGTTGGCAGAAAAGATTGTCTGCGTCGCCTTCGTGTCGGAAAGCTCAGGCAACCGGAGCGTTTTAGTGGGGCTTCGTCTTTGCCTTGATGACGTTGGAATTGGGGCTGGTGCCGTTGCCGTTATATGCCCGTAACCGGTAGTAATACTGCGTGTTCGGCGTCAGCCCGGTAACGTTTCGACTAGTGACATTGCCTACGTCCAAATTTTGGTAACCGGGCACGTAATTGACAAAAGTAGCACTCGTGGACACATCCAATCGGTACCCACTGGCGCCGCTTACACTGCTCCAGTTTGCGGTGAAACTGGTGGTAGTCACATTGGTTGCGTTCAAGGCCTGCGGAGCCGCAGGTGTAGCCGCCGCCGTCGCAGTCGGCGTAGCGGTAGCTGTCGCGGTAGCGGCAGCGGTTGGCGTTGCAGTTGCACTGGCAGTAGCAGTTGCGGTCGACCTAGCCGTAGCTGTTGCGGTAGCGGTCGGCGTTGCAGTGGCAGTGGCGGTTGCGGTGGCAGTTGCAGTTGCGGTTGCGCTTGCAGTAGCAGTGGCCGTTGGAGTTGGTGTAAGTGTCGGTGTCGGAGTCGCAGTCGGTGTTGGGGTTGGTGTAGGAGTCGGTGCAGAAGATCCCGGCACGACTTGAATGGCGGAGAAGTTCGCGTTATTAACACTTGCCGGTGCGACAATGTTAAGCACTCCGTCTGTGACCGTGACGACGAACGTTCGTTGCACTGCGGCAAATTCTCCGGCTACCGCCCAGATATCAAAATTCTGGAGAACAGTTTGCCCTTCAATGCTGACATTAAACACACGCTGTCCGGGGGCGTCGAAATATATTTCACTAAAGTAGAGCGTGACCGTGTACGTGTCGTTAACGACTGGGATGTTGTACGTGAGCGTTGGCGCATAGCGTACCGTTTGATACAACGTTGGATCCGATGTTCCGGTAATTGAATTAGTAGTCGAAAAAGTCGAACCGCCGACAAAATCCATATCGGCAGACCACAGTCGACCTGCGCTGTCCAGGTACGTTGGGCCACCGCAATTGATGAAAATAGGCGCTGCAGGAGTTGGCGTAGGCGTAACCGCCGGTGAAGGGGTTGCAGTGGGAGTCGGAGTTGGATTCGGGGTAGGAGTAGAAGTCGGTGTAGCCGTGAGTGCAGGTGTGCCTGTAGGTGTTATAGCAGCGGTAGGTGTAGGCGTAGGTGTTCCTGCAGGCAGCTGAAAGGCATACACTTTGTTATCGGCACCGAAGTAAATCCGGCCACGTGCGACCATGCCGGTGTTCCACTGGCGCGTGCCGGTCATCAATTCGTTGGTGCCACCGCCGTCGTAAATCACGGCGCCAGTGTCGCCGTTATAGGCGTGCAAGCGCTGGTCGTTTGCAACGCCGGCTACCCACACAATCGCGTTATTGGTCCCGTCAGTCGTTGTGACCCACGGCGAGCCTCGTCCGAACTGAGTCATGCTCCAGGCGATTGCCATCGTAGGAGGATTCGTCGGGCTAATGCTACAGACCCTGATCGTGTCGCCGTCGGTATGAAAACCAAAATACGTTCCCTGGCCAGTGTGGTAGGTTAAAGCTGAGGTTCCCCTGTTGACGGTGCCGGAAATAAACCCCTGGGCCACGGGCGCACCGATGCCGCCGAGATTGTTGCGGTTGAGAAGATAAGCATTGCCATCCTTCCCCAGGGCGAGCACAAGCTGGGAAGGAGTAGCTCCCGGCACATCGATAACAGTCGCACTTACACCACCGAGATCAGTGTCGCTGTTGTCGAGTGAGAGCCAATTAAGAGGTGCCCAGTAGTCGGTAGGCTGGCCAGTCCAGATCGGACCGGCTTGCAACCGAATAATGGCTTCGCCCCCCATCCAATTGCCGCCCGTGTTAAACGTGTTTCCCGTGACAACGAACATGTTTGTGCCGTCGCTAGCGACGCCGCCGTGTCCCCAGATCCCGCCGCCCAATGCTGTCGTGGCCCAGGCTTGCACATCCGCAGGGTTATTGATGGCAACGCCCACAACCCACCCGTGATATGGGTTACAGTCGCCGGCGTGGCCGGAGTATGACACATAGACGCGGCCGTTCACCAGAGCCAGCCCGCCGCGCTCATTTTGAAACGACGAATTAAAGGAAATGCCGCTGTAGGTAGCGGTAGCGCCCACATCTACCGGCCAGCCAGCATTGGTGGCGCCGGTGTCCACATTGAGCGAATAAATAAAATGCTTCTTGGTAATACCATCAATCATCGCATCGAGGAAAAGTGATCGTGAGGCGAGATCGACAACAGGCGTGCCGGTGATGCCAAGTGGATTGATGTTTCCACAGGGAAGACCGGAAGTAACAGCCGCGCCGAGGTTGCGCTGCCAAATCACAGTGCCGGTGGTGGGGTTGAGCGCGTAAACGTTATTGGATTCTGTGACGGCAATAATCATCGGCCCATTGGGGCCGCCCTCGATGTAGAGGGGTTGCGCGTAAACATTGCCAGAAATCGTGCCATCAAAGTTAAGGTCGCGCGTCAGCCCAGCAGCAGCCTCAGGCGTAAAAGCCGCATCGATGTACACCCCATCGCGGGAAACATTGTTGTGTTCCTGGATCACGTTGACCTGCGCGTCGATTCCCGGAACCACAAGCCACGCGATGCCGGCGATAAACCAGAAAGCGCGAATCGAAGATTTCATATATACGGAATTGATCAGCCCCACTACCCTTTTACCACAACGCGCGTCCGGTTTGTCAAGGATTGCCGCAACCAATTTGTGCAGCAAACGCCTAAAGGAATTGTAATTATGCGCGAGCTTGTCCTTAAAAGTCGTTAGGAGCGCCAACCAAGAGAACGCAACCACATCCGTTCGTAGTCCGACATGATTTGCTACTTAGCAATTGCGTGCAAGGAACTCTGGCGTGACGCTTCCGCCGATATTTTTAGGGCGTTCGCCGCGGCGGATGCCAAGTAAAACGGCGTTTCACAGAAACGCCCTACAGCTGCGACGCAATGAATCCTGACAAGCTTTTTGATTATCTCGATGGAAGATTACCTCCGTCGGAGCGCGTTGCTTTGGAAGAGCGGTTGATGTCGGACAAGCAATTGCAACGCGAATTTGCTGTGGCGCGACAAATTCATTCCGGAATGCGCGGCGATTCTCAGGAGGTTGTATTGGCAGCGCCACCCGACGTTCCAGAGCAGGGCCACAAAATGGCGATTCGCGTTGGCGTTGCATTCATGATTCTTATGCTGGTAAACGTCGGAATCGGTCTCTGGTTCATCTTCAAACACGAAAGCAAAAATCCGAACCGCCCGCTGCTTGAGGCTCAGATGCGCCAGCAAATTGCGAAATCGATCGAGCGCGCAGCGGCGCTCACACCGGCGCCCAATGTCCTGGGCGTAACCGAAATCACAATCTCAGCCGCCACCGGCAAAATGGATAGCGCCGCAAACGAAGTAGTCGCGATTGCTGGGCGCCTCGGCGGCTCCGCGACAAAGGGCCTTCAGGACAGCAATAGACTTAGTGTGCTTGTTGATGTTCCATCGAATCGGGAACAGGAATTTCGCGCTCAGGTCGCATCCATCGCCGAGGAAATGCCGGCGTCACCCGCCTCCGCTATAGCTACGGCGGACAAGCCGACTCCGGCAACAGCAGCGACGCCGGCTACAGGTGAGAAGAAGAGCTTCATTGTGCAGATCGTGGAGACAACGCCAAGGTAGCGCATGCGTCCCGCTTGCGATCTTTCCTACGCAAGCCAGAGGTTCGCGCTACACTACCGCCCGTGATTGCGGTGACATTTGCTTTGCCGTCCGAAAGCTCGGAATTCCTGCGCCGGCTCGGAAATAAATCTCGCGCTAACAGAAACGGCATGAGCATCGTTCGCGGCACAATCGGCCATCGTTCAATCGAAGTCATTCACACAGGTGTCGGTGAAAACAGTTGCAGGAAACGCATTGGGGAGTTTCTCGAAAATCAGCAATTCGATTTTTTGATCAGCACTGGATTTGCAGGATCCCTCAACCATGAACTGCAGGTAAACGATCTTTTGGTCGCGAAGAATTTTTCGACTGTCGACCTAAAACACACGTCGCTTTCAAACGTGTCGATTTACGCGGCCAAGATGTTGACGGTGCCTGCGTTGATCGATTCCAGCGGGGAGCGAGAGAGAATCGCGCGTGAATCGGGAGCCTCCGCAGTCGACATGGAAACAGAATTTATTGCGCGCGCGTGTGCGGCTCACGGCATTCCGCTACTGGCCCTACGCGTCATTACAGACACGCCAACCCAACCATTCCCTGCGCCGCCGAGCGTTTTGTTTGATATCCAACAGCAGAGAACTAACATCGCTGCGCTCGCCAGGTTTCTCCTCGCCCATCCGCGGCGCATGCCGGGTCTGGTTCAGTTCGCGAGGAGAATTGCGCGTGCCCGAAAAATTCTCGCGAGCGCGCTGAATGCCGTTGTGCAAGGAATCGAGGCAGGTCGCGGCCATTGACCTCAATGGCGAAGTGGTTCGGGTAATCGCCCTACCAAGACTTCCCCGCTCGCGGCTGCAGTTGTGCCGGTTCGATGTGGACGAGTACGTCGGCGATGCGCGGGTCGCTTTGCTGAATCGCGTTCTTCACCCGATGCGCGATCTCGTGGCCTTCGTGCACGGAAATGTTGCCGTCCACGCCGACGTGTAGATCGACGTAATAATCCAAGCCCATCTTTCGGGCGCGGCATTTTTCCACCTCGACAACACCAGGGACAGAGCTGGCCACAGCGCGAATGGACCTGACAATTTTTCCACCAGGTGCGGTGTCCATGATCTCATGGAACGCCGGCAGCGCCAAACGAACACCGTTCGCAGCGATCACCGCGCAGGCGAACAATGCTGCCCAGTCATCCGCGCTATACCATGGTTCGCCACCGAGAAGCGCAGCCGAGATTCCGACGAACGCAGCGGTAGAAGTCAGCGCATCACTGCGGTGATGCCACGCGTCTGTTTTGACCGCCGTACTTTCGGCCTGTCGGCCGAGGCGATTTACGTACCGAAAGAGGAATTCTTTAACGACAATGACTACAATGAGTATGGCCAGCGTGAATGGTGCAGGTCCGTGATGGGGCGTCAGAATTTCGCGAACGCTTTCGATGGCGAGACCAGTCGCGGCTGCGAGCACGCCGAGCGCAACGGCAATGGCAGCGATTGGTTCGGCCTTGCCGTGACCGTACGGATGCGTTTCGTCCGGAGGTCTCGCCGCCACCGTTAATCCGCCCCAAATCACGATCGAGCCGCCTATGTCCAGTGCAGACTCGATTCCATCGGCGATCAGCACGTAAGCGTGGCCGATAACGCCGGCCACGATTTTGACCGAGGCAAGCACGACGTTGATGAGCAGGCCAAGCAACGCAACACGCGCGGCGGTTTGCAGAATCTTCTTAGAGGCATGAGCTTGCGCGGGCATCGATGAGCAAAAGTATTAACGCTGCCGTTTACGAAACGCACGGAAATCCAGCTGACGTATTGCAAGTTGAAACGCGCCCGTGGCCGACGCCAGCTGCAGACGAAGCGGTGGTAAAGATGTCCGCAGCGCCGATCAATCCGGCAGACTTAAATCAGATCGAAGGAAAATACCCGGTGCGACCGGAGCTCCCTGCAACGCCGGGATTCGAAGGCGCGGGCATCGTTGTTGAGTCAGGCCCGAGCGTGAATGGCCTAACGAGCAGCGCGCTCGTAATCCTGCCGCACAACATCGGCACATGGCGGGATGCCGTCGCGGTGAAAGCCGAAGATTTGGTCGTTGTGCCCGATGGAATCGACCCTGTTCAGGCGGCAATGTTAAAAATTAATCCGCTGACCGCGTGGCGATTGCTGCATGACTACGTCGATTTACAGAAAGGCGATTGGCTGATTCAAAACGCGGCGAACTCGGCGG
>DASXHS010000191.1:0-3097 GCA_036488345.1 Candidatus Udaeobacter sp. | reverse complement strand
GGTACCGTAGGTTTCTGGGCAACCGTATCGCTGAATATTCCCGACTTCACCCGCTTCGCGCGCAATCAGCGCGAACAGATCATCGGCCAGGCGCTCGCGCTGCCTACGACAATGACTCTCTACGCTTTCATCGGCATTGCCGTGACTTCAGCGACCGTCGTGATTTATGGCACCGCGATTTCAGATCCTGTCCAACTGCTCAGCCGTTTTCATTCGCCGGTCGCGGTGGCGATCTCGCTGATCGCAATTCTGCTGGCCACGCTGAACGTGAATATCGGAGCAAACGTCGTCTCGCCGGCCAACGACTTCTCCAATCTCTGGCCTCGACGAATCAGTTTCCGAACCGGCGGCGTGATCACCTGCTTCATGGGGATTGTGCTCATGCCCTGGAAATTGCTGGCCGATTACAACACTTTTATTCTCGGCTGGCTCGGAGGCTACGCCGCTTTCCTCGGTCCCGTGGCGGGCATTATGATCTGCGATTATTTCGTTGTGCGCCGATGTGTTCTGCGCGTGGACGATCTATACCTTCGTAGCGGCGAATATGAATATTCGAACGGTTTCAATTGGCGGGCAATCGCCGCGCTCGCGATCGGAGCGGGGACGGCTCTCATCGGACTCGCGGTTCCCTCAGTGCGAGTTCTCTATGATTACTCGTGGTTCGTCGGCTTTGCCGTTTCGTTCCTCATCTATTATGCCCTGATGAAGTTGCAGCGACCGGCGGTGCTTTCGCCAATGGTTACTTCGTAGCCTCAGCCTTTGCTATTTGCGGCGCCCTGGAACGCCGGCAAAACTTCACGCTGAAAAGTATCGAGCGATTCTTCCTCATCTCCGCACATCAGGTAGAGGTTGAATTGCGTAACCCCGACGCTGGCCAGCCTGCGTAATTTTTCTTGATGAGCCTTCGCCGGTCCCACCAGGCAGAAGCGGTCAACCACCTCGTCAGAGACAAAATTCGCGTTGTTGCTATCAACCTCACAGTGGTGTAAGTAGTCGTACCCACCGCGATCTTGCACGTAGGAAGTGAGCGCCGGCGGCAAATCTTCCGGCTTGTACTGCCGGATCAGATCCATCACGTGATTTGAAACCAATGCCGGAAACCAGCGCACCCGTTCCCGTGCCGTTTTTAAATCGTCAGAAACCCAAACCGGAGCCGCCGCCATCACCTCAATCTTGTTCGGATCGCGGGCTGCCTCTTTCGCGCCTTCCTTCACGAAGCCCAGGCACCAGGCGATTAAATCGGGATCGGCGAACTGAAGAATAATTCCGTCCGCAACCCGGCCGGCCATATGCAGCACCTTAGGCCCATAACCCGCGATCCAAACGCGCGGAGGAATCTTTGCCCACGTAAGCCGGGTGGGTTGACCTTCGTATTCAATCTCGCGACTCGCCGTAAGATCGCGGAAAATCTTCACCGCGGTTTCCAGTTGCGACCAACTCACCGGCTTCTTGCCCATCACGCGCCGTGAACTGTCGCCGCGTCCGATCCCTAGTTCCATCCTGCCCCCTGAAATCAAATTCAAAGTGGCGAACAGGCTCGCAGTAACCGTGAGATCGCGAACCGCCGGATTTGTGACCAGCGTTCCCAGCCGCATCCGTTGCGTGTTGGAAGCCATCAAGGTAAGCAGCGGATAAGGGTCCATCCACAAAACATGCGAGTCGAAAAGCCATCCATATTGAAAGCCGGCTGTCTCGGCCTGCCCCGTTAATCCGACGATGCGTTCAACCGAAATGTCCGGCTTTAAAGTAATGCCAAACTGCATGGTGAACTCCTTCTTCCGCTCAATCAATATTAGCGGCTGAGGAGCGGCAGTTTAGCATAGAATTTCTGTTTCCTCTCAATCACGAAAGCGAGGCGGCGATGGGCTTTGACACGATCATCGGCAACGGATCGGTAGTGACCGCGACCGATACCTACGTAGCGGACGTTGCAATTACCGATGGCAAAGTCACAGCTATCGGCAAAGATCTACCTCGTGAGAATGCCCAGAAGTTCTTGGATGCTACAGGGAAATATGTTTTCCCCGGCGGCATCGATGTCCACACTCATCTCGACATGCCCTTCGGCGGCACTACCAGCGCCGACGATTTCGAAACTGGAACCCGCGCAGCCGCGTTCGGCGGAACGACCACGCTGATCGACTTCGCCATTCAATACAAAGGTCAACCCCTGCGCCAGGCTTTCGACACCTGGATGGAGAAAGCTTCAAAAAAAGCGGTCTGCGATTATGCCTTTCACTGCATCGTCACCGATATCAGCAATGGCCAGTTGCAGCAAATGAATGCGCTCGTGGGCGAGGGCGTCACCAGCTTCAAGCTTTTCATGGCGTACCCCGGCGTTTTTATGCTCGATGACGCCAGCATCTTCCGCGCGCTGCAAACCACTTCAAAAAATGGCGGGCTGATTTGCATGCACGCGGAAAACGGCAGTGCGATCGACGTTATTGTCCAGCAGGCGTTGGCGGAAGGGAAAAAAGCGCCGAAGTATCACGCGCTCACTCGCCCCACCACGGCCGAAGCCGAGGCTGTATCCCGTGCGATTGCATTGGCAGAGATGGCCGGAGCCCCAATCTATATTGTGCATCTCAGTTGCAATGAGGCTCTCGAAAAAGTTCGCGAAGCTCGCGATCGCGGACTTCCCGTTTACGCGGAAACCTGCCCGCAGTATTTGTATCTCTCAATTGAAAACTACGACGTGCCTGACTTCGAGGGAGCGAAATATGTGTTCACTCCTCCCCTCCGCGAAAAGTGGCATCAGGAAAAACTCTGGAATGGCCTGAAGCGCGATCATCTGCAAGTCGTCTCCACCGATCACTGCCCATTCTGCTTCAAAGAACAAAAAGAACTTGGGCGTGACGACTTCACCAAAATTCCGAACGGCGGTCCCGGCGTTGAACATCGCATGAGCCTCATTTATTCGGGGGGAGTTGCCGCGGGACGTTTCAGCGTCAATCGGTTTGTCGAACTAGTCTCAACCACTCCGGCAAAACTCTTTGGCCTCTATCCGCGCAAGGGAACCATCGCAGTTGGCAGCGATGCCGACCTCGTGATCTTCGATTCCAAGCGCAAGCACACCATCAGCGCCAGGACGCACCAC
>DASXHS010000147.1:0-3875 GCA_036488345.1 Candidatus Udaeobacter sp. | reverse complement strand
CTCCGCCATGTCACCTATAAAGGTGAGCCGCTGGTGAAGGGTAAGCACGTGACCGGCTTTACCAATGGAGAAGAAGAAGCTGTTCAACTGACTCACGTCGTTCCGTTCCTCGTCGAAGATGAACTGCTACAGCTCGGGGCCGTCTTTGAGAAGAAGGCGAACTGGCAGCCGTTTTCCATCGTTGATGGCCGGCTCGTTACCGGGCAGAACCCCGCATCGTCGACCTCGACGGCTCAGGCGCTTCTGAAACTCATGACGGGATCGGAATTGGAGTCGTCAATGAACAGCGTGCGAATCGAGCAGAGGAGTTATGAGATGCCCCCGCGCGATGGGATCAGCATCGCGCATTTTCTCACCGTCGCCGACGTCGAGCGATCGGCTCACTACTACGAAAAGGTCTTCGGCGCTCGCATTCTGACCATGGGTGACGGCAACGCGCCTCCGTACCTTCAGCTTGCAAATATCTGGATGATTCTGAACGTTGGCGGCGGACCGACGCCGGACAAGCCGAAGGTGACGCTCAGCGTCCCGGACCCGAATCACATCAACAGCTTTATGAATATCCGCGTCGCGGATATTCAAGCGTGCTACGAATTGTGGAAAAGTCGAGGCGCCGAGTTCATCACGGAGCCGATCCCCAAGTACGGCGAGACGCGCTGCTACATCCGCGATCCTGACGGTTACATTATCGAGGTCGGACAGAGCACTGACCTCACCTATGGTTAACGCTCCGCCCGGATAGGACGCGGATTTAAATGCTTACTGATATCCGGTTAGTAGCTAACGAGTAGCTAACGAGAACAACTGGAGAAGATAGACGATGTCACACCATTACTAGGGTCCTGACATCGGATTCCCGCGCAGGGACGTGCGGCTCGACTTGACCGATCTCTATGCCTTTCCCAAGCCCGGAGACCCCGACAACTCCACGGCGCGGCCGGCAAGCGCGCGAGTCGCCTTCAGATCTTTTCCCAGGCCCGCGAGGCGACGGGGTCACGGCCTTCGTCGAATTCGATGTGATCGATGAGGGTCTCGATCGGTTTACCCGTTAGGCCACTCTCCTGAATGCGCTGCGGCAGGACGTGGCTGCGTTCGTCGCGCCAGCCGAGCTTGGCGATGAAGCGATTCCAGACGTGGCACTCTTCGTCGGTGCGCGGAGTGCCGTGGGCATGGGCCCAGTTCAGGACGGCTTCGTCGCTCTCGCCGGCGAGCGTGCGCTTTTTTATCTCCGAATAGGCAACGCCGAGGAAACGGCAGCAGCGCCCGTCGAGCGTGAACTGGTGCTCCCCCAGATTCTCCGCGTAATTCGGCGGGAGCCGACCGGCGGCGTGCAGGCGGATCTTATCCAGCATTCGCCCGAAATAGATTAGACGTCCGACTTTGTCGTAGCAACTGCGCAGGCCTGAAATGTTTTGCATAAGAGGAACATGAATCGCAAACAGGTCATCGTCACTTTCCCGCAAATGCCTTCTGTAGCTTCGCGAGATCGAGCTTCGTCAGGACCTGGCTTTTAGCGCTTAGCCCTGCGGAATTTCCTCGAACTCGCCGCGCTCGCGGTTTTTCCGGACTCGGTCCCAGGGAAAGCATTGACCGTGTATGGCAATGTAAACGCCGGGAGGGAGTGCCTGCACGAACGAGAGCGCGCTGCCCAGATTGAAGAGGCCGTCGGAACTGCCAAAGGCGTAGGGGATCATCGCTCCGGTTAGCACGACGGTTTTCCCGGTGACAGCGCCAGCCACCGCGGCCGCGGTTTCCGTCATTGTGTCGGTGCCATGCGTAATCACGATGCGATCCTCGGCTGATTGCAGACAGTTTTGCACGATGAGATTTCGATCGGCGTCGGTCATCTCCAGGCTATCGGTCATCATGACGGTGTGAATGGATACTTCCACTTGCGACCTTCCTAACCGGAGCATCTCGGCAACGTGAGTATCCTTGAAATAGAGCTGGCCGGTCCGCTCGTTGTATTCCTTGTCGAACGTACCGCCGGTGGCGAGGATTCGAATAGCCATGGAATGTTCGCGAGTCTCGGGCACGGTTTGCCGCCAGCCAATCAAAAACTAAGAAAGTTACGAAATACGAGGTCGCGTCTAAAGAGCGTGTTGCCCAAATGTGTTGTTGTAGCCACGGCGCTGTGTCGCCGTGCTTTTGCGAGATAAGACGCACAGGCCGCGCCTCGACACAGCGAGGCGACTACAGCGGCGAATTCCGAGCGCAGCCTTTGGGCAACACGCCCTAAACATTTAGCATTCGCTGTCGGAACCCAGCTCAACTATTTTCGAAGTACGCTAGTGTTGAGGCAAGTTCCATGGACCAAACGGAAAAGCGGCGCGAGAATTTAAGGTCTCGCATGAGCAAACCGAAGCGAATCCAGCGTAGCCGCGCGAAAGGCTGGAAAATGCCGGCGAACGCCATCTACGTCCGCCGACCGACTGTTTTGGGAAACCCGTACGTGGTGGGCTCGGAGCTGATGAACGGCGAAACGCTCACGGCCGAAAAGCCATCGCGTTATACGAGCAGCGCCTCGCTGATAATTTCAGCGAACGCGACATCCGACATTGCCTGCGCGACAAAGATCTCGCCTGCTGGTGCGCGCTCGACGAACCGTGTCACGCCGACGTTCTGCTGCGGATCGCGAACTCACGGTCGAAGTAACGCGCGCGGATTTTTGCAAACGCACAGAATCCGCATTACGCGGTCAGGCTCACGGACGGCTCAGCGAAGTAATCGCTCGGGGAAGTGCGCGTTCCGTTCACGTTGCAGAATGCGATGCTGACGCCATCGTAACATCCCGCCAGGTTTCGTTGGGTCCCAGCCTTTCGGATTCGGCAGAATCGCCGCCAGCATTGCAGACTGCTCTCTCGTTAGGCCGCGCGCGCTGACGCCGAAATAATGCTCCGAGGCCGCTTCGACCCCGTAGATCCCGGGCCCCATCTCGATCACGTTTGCATACAGTTCCAGGATACGCCGCTTCGGCAACAGCGCCTCCATCCAGATCGTGTAATAAGACTCCAATCCTTTCCTGATCCAGGAGCGGCCCTGCCAGAGGAAGATCGACCGGGCGCATTGGTTCGTGATCGTGGACGCTCCACGAACTGGTTTCCCTTTCCGCTCCGCTTTTTTCAGCGCGAGATCCATCTCCTTCCAGTCAAAACCATAGTGCTGGAAGAACCGCTGATCTTCCGAAATCCAAAGGTGCTCCAGAAACATCTCCGGAATCTGCGGCAGATCGATCCAGCGATAAAGGAGCGGACGCTTCGGCGCGCTCGAGAACACCGCGCCGCCCTGTTCGATCAACATCGGCAGCGTTCGCGGAGGATTGACGAATCGCACCACTGCCACCTGCATTGCCGGGATTAGGAGCAAAACCACCAGCAGAATCAGAATCCATTTTTTCCCGACACCGCGTGAGGTGGAGCCTTTTACGCGGCGTCTTTGCGTTCGGTTCGGCATCTTCGCCAAGAGACTGTGGTAAAGTGCCAGCGCAACTCGCTGTGATGATGGGTATTATTATTCATTGGCAACCAGTCGGCACTCTTACAAAGTCTACGTGAATGGCTCTTAGACTTCGCGTTATTCTGAGTGTTTTTCTCGTCACGGCTGCCGTGGTTGTGGGGTCGATGCTCGCCACATTCTGGTTTGGAAATCGCGTTCTGGAGCTGAGCGCCCGCGGCTTCACGATAAACATCGCCCCAAATATCGCCACCGCGCTCGAAGCCATCGGGCGAGAGGAATTCGATCTCTTTCTCTGCGACTTGGGTTTGCCCGATGGCAACGGCATCGACTTCATCAGGAAGGTAAGAGAAACCTGGAAGACGCCAGCCATCGCGCTCACCGGTTTTGGCATGCAGGAAGATGTCGAGCGCTCCCAGAAA